>JBKQWF010000296.1:0-35272 GCA_052139695.1 Limisphaerales bacterium | reverse complement strand
TCGCTGCCAAAAGCGCCGTCCCAAAGCCTATCCCTTTATGACTCGGCCCCGCCATCTCATGAAGGACGCTCCAAAAAAATCTAGCCCCACAAAAACTCGCAAATCCTTAACTTAGTGCCATTCGGCTTAGGTCCGCGTCATTCAAGGGAAGCGAAGCCTCGATGCTAAAGGAACCGGAAGGGGTGACATAGTAATTGGTCGCCCCTTGGGACTCCGCTCTGTCCTGCCAGCTATCGGCCAGGGTCAGGGTGGATGCCGAGGATGAAAACGTGAAAGCAGCGCAGAGGAAGCCCACCAGGAAAAACAGCCGACAGAGTGAGGAGGACTTCGTCATGTTGCTTGAAAAGCTAGGGAATTCTCCGAACCGGGGCAAGACTGAATGTAACTGTTCAGGTGCGGAAATCGCGCCGCAACGGTAGGGACGCCTCGGCGAGGCGTCCCTACCTGGATGGTTACGACTGAATTACTCCGCCATGGCGCGGGCAAGGGCGTTCCACCACAAATCGTGCAATTCCGCCAGGGGCCACTTGAATTCGGAAGAAGCTAGTTTGAGGCACAATTCGTTTCCGCCGACAGCGCCGATTTTCACGGCGGGGACGCCCATGATCTTCGCCCGTTCCACCACCTTGACCGCGTTGGCGGGAGCAACCGAGACAATGACGCGGCTCTGGCATTCGCCGAAAAGCAAGGCGTCCAGGGGAGTGTTTTCAGCCACGGCAAAAGAGAGATCGACCTGCGCGCCGATCAGGCGGGGAGTGTCGCGGGCGATTTGTTGCGAGATGCAGCTTTCCGCCAGCGCCACCGCCAGGCCGCCCTCGCTGCAATCATGCGCGCTACGGATCAAGCCGCTGTAAATGAGGCCCCGCAATGTCGTGTGCAGGCGGCGTTCCACTTCCAAATCGATTCGCGGCGGCTGGCCTGTTTTTAGGCCGTGCAGGGATTGCAACCATGCGGAGCCGCCCAAGCCGCGCCACGGGTCCTGGCCGTCCACGGCTTCGCCGAGGAGAATAATCACGTCACCCTCATCCTTGAACCATTGGGTGGTAATGTGCTCCGGTTTTTCGATCAAGCCGACCAGCGCGATGGTAGGAGTCGGATCGATGGGGCCGGCGGGGCTTTGATTGTAAAGACTGCAGTTGCCCCCGGTAATGGGCGCGTCGAAAGCGCGGCAAGCTTCGGCCAGGCCGCGCACGGATTCCTGCAATTGCCAGAACATTTCCGGGTTGTGCGGGTTGCCGAAGTTCAAATTGTCGGTAGCGCCCAGGGGCGCGGCCCCGGAGCAGGCCAGATTGCGCGCCGCCTCCGCGACCGCTATCCTGGCGCCTTCGTAAGGGTTGAGATAGACGTAAGCCGCGTTGCAATCGACGGTCAGAGCGAGGAATTTTTCCGTCGCGACCGGAGCGTCCCCGGCTTTTGTTATGGGGAGCGAATCGCTTTTCAGGCGGATGACGGCGGCATCTGATCCGGGACAAACCGCCGAGCCGTCACGGACCATGTGGTCGTATTGCCGATAGACCCAGTTCTTGGACGCGATGACCGGCCAGGAGAGAAGCCGGCGCAGGGCGTGGCCCGGATCGGCGGAAGGCGGAAGGGAAGCCAGGGAAAAAGCGCGCACGCTCTGCAAATAGGCCGGTTCGCGCGCTTCGCGTTGATAGACCGGGGACTCGTCGGCCAGCTTTTTCGCCGGGATGTCGGCAACCACCTCACCGTGACATTTGACGATCATCCGGCCAGTGTCCGTGACGCGACCGATCTGGGCGGAAGGCAAGTCCCACTTGTCGAAGATCCGTTTCACCTCTTCTTCACGGCCCGCCTGGACAATGATCAACATGCGCTCCTGCGATTCGCTGAGCATGATCTCGTAGGGGGTCATGTTGGGAACCCGCTGCGGAACCAACGCCAGTTCGATTTCGATGCCGGTGCCGGCCCGGGCGGCGGTTTCGCAAGTGGAGCAGGTCAAGCCGGCGGCGCCCATGTCCTGGATGCCGGCCACCGCGCCGGTAGCAAGCAGTTCCAAACAGGCTTCGCAGACGAGTTTTTCCATGAACGGATCGCCCACCTGGACCGCGCCGCGCTGGCGGTCGGACGATTCCTCCGTCAAATCCCGCGAGGCAAAGGCCGCCCCCGCCAAGCCGTCGCGGCCGGTGGCGGGGCCGACGTAAAAGACCGGATTGCCAATGCCTTTGGCGGCGCCACGCGCAATTTGTTCGCGCCGCAAAACGCCCAGGCAAAAGACGTTGACCAGCGGATTGCCCTCGTAAGATTTGTCAAAATAAACTTCGCCCGCGATGGTCGGGATGCCGAAGCAATTGCCATAATGCGCGATGCCGCTGACCACGCCGCCGAAAAGCCGGCGGTTATTGGCCGCTCCGCTGCTTTCGGGGCCGATGGGACCAAAGCGCAGCGAATCAATCGCGCAGACGGGACGGGCGCCCATGGTGAAAATGTCGCGGATAATGCCGCCCACACCGGTCGCCGCGCCCTGGAAAGGTTCGACCGCGCTGGGATGGTTGTGCGACTCGATTTTAAACGCGATCGCCAGCCCGTCGCCAATATCGACAATCCCGGCGTTCTCCTCGCCCGCGCCGACAAGGATGCGGGGAGACTTGGTGGGCAGGGTCCTGAGGAGCGGGCGGGTGTTTTTATAGGAGCAATGTTCGCTCCACATGACTGAAAAAATGCCAAGCTCCGTATAGGAGGGTTCGCGCTCGAGAATAGCTTTGATGCGGACGTATTCGTCGGCGGTGAGATTATGTTTCTCAACCAGTTCCGGGGTAATCTGTGGATCGCTCATCCTTAAGCTGCTTTGGCCATGCGGGCTGCAAACCAGCCCACTAAGCTCTCGAAAACAAGCCGTCCGTCGTCTGAGCCAAGAATCGTTTCGCTGGCTCGTTCCGGATGCGGCATTAATCCCGCCACGTTGCGCGCCGGGTTGCAAATACCGGCGATATTGCGGAGGGAACCATTTGGATTGGAGTGGTCGGTCAACTCGCCCTGGGCAGTGCAATATTGCCAGAGGATTTGACCGTTGTCCTGGAGGCTTTGCAAAGTCGCTTCGTCGGCGAAGTAGCACCCTTCGCCATGCGCGATGGGAATCTTCATGATTTTTCCCGGCGGGATTTTGCCGGTGAAAGGAGTGTCGCCGGCGAGGGTTTTAAGAAAAATATGTTCGCAGCGAAATTGCAGGGAGCGGTTGCGGATGAGCGCGCCTGGCAAGAGCCGCGCCTCGCAGAGGATTTGGAATCCGTTGCAAATTCCCAGCACCGGCCCGCCTTCCGCGGCGAAACGCCGCACGGCCTCCATGATCGGGCTGAAACGGGCAATGGCCCCGGTGCGCAAATAATCTCCATAACTGAAGCCGCCGGGGATTATGACGGCGTCAAAGCCGGCCAGCGAACTCTCCTTGTGCCAGACAAATCGCCCCGCCTGGCCGAGAACGTCCCGCACCACGTGCAGGGCGTCCTGGTCGCAATTGGAAGCGGGAAATTGGAGGACGGCGAAATTCATTTTACTCGAGTTCGAGGCGATAGTCTTCGATCACCGGATTGCTGAGGATTTTTTGGCAGGCCTCGTCGATCTGGCGGCGCCAGGCTTCTTTGTCCGCGCCGGGCAGTTCGATTTCGAGATACTTGCCGACATGGACGGCGCCGATGCCCTTGTAACCCATTTGCTCCAGGGCGTTCTGCACCGTTTTGCCCTGCGGATCGACGACGGCCTTCTTTGGGGTAACGATAATTTTCGCTTTCATTTCCGTAAGCGCTGCTGGAAGCGCCACAAGCGGATGTTAGAGAAGGCGCTGGCCCACGCCAGTCTTTTTTGCGCCGGATGCGCGAGCAAGCTCCGGTCTGGCTTGCACCGCGCCCGAAAATCGGTAGGGCGGTGCAGGGCGGTGCTGCCGCGCCGCCATTCTTTGGCCTTTTTCATTTGACGCCGCCAACAATAGCGGGCTGCGGGAGAGATTCGGGCGGAGCGGCAGATCCGCCCCACCTTCATAATAGGCACTAATTCCGGTGTGGCATACGGCGGCAATCGCGGGTACAGTGGGCGCCATGCCAGGTCCTATTGCTATTTTCGGACACCCCAAGGCCCGCGACAACTCTTTGAAGCACCCGGATCGGGACGGCTCCAAGATGTCCGGGCTGGCAATTGTATAACAGCAACAACAGACAGATGATTATGAGTGTGATATCCAGACGGGAATTCATGAAACAAGCGGCCATCGGTTCCAGCACGGCCGGACTGCTGGTCGCAAGCGCGGCGAAACTGGAGGCCAATCCCCTTGGCCTGCCCATCGGAAGCCAAGTTTGGCCCCTGCGCTCGACGCTCAAGGACTTCCCCGCTTTCGTAAAGCGGCTCGCCGGGATAGGTGTCACCCGGCTTGAGCTCTGCTCGCCGATCGGTTACGGCGCCGAGTTCTCCTCGCTCTCGAATGCCAAAGAGGTCAAGCAGATCCTGGCCGATCACGGGATGAAATCCGAGAGCTCCCATTTCACCATGAGCGAACTCCGGCATAGCCACCAGGAGGGCATCGAGTGGGCGAAAGAGATCGGCATCAGCCAGATGATCACCGCGAGCCTGGGGGACGGCAACGGCGGAGACCACCCGACGCTCGACCAGGTGAAAAGCGCGGCGGACGAATACAATAAAATCGCCGCCGTCACGGCCAACGCCGGCCTGCAGCAGGGCCTGCACAACGAGGGCTTCGAAGTCTCGACCGTCGAGGGTGTGCGAACCTACGACCGGTTGTTTGACTTGCTCGACCCCAAGCTCGTCAAGTTCCAGTTCCAGATGTCCACCATCACGGCTGGCTTGGTTGCCGCCGAGTACTTCATGAAGCACCCAAGCCGTTTCTTCTCGATGCATCTCCAGGACATCGCCATGGGCGAGCCGGAGCGTCCGCAGGTGGCGCTTGGCCAGGGCAGCATCGACTGGGTCAAAACCTTCACGGCGGCGAAGGTGGGCGGGGTCAAAAACTATTTTGTTGAACAAACCTGGAACCTCACGGGCCCGAGTGTCGCCTATCTCAAGACCCTGAACGTTTGATCCGTCTTCATCCCTGCAGGTGGTGAACGGGGGCTATTGACTGCCGCGGTTACTCGCCTTGCTTTCGCAACCGTTCCAACTCGCTTTGGACCCGTTTGCCTACCCGGTGTTTGGCGAGAAAAACCTCCGCCATGCTCATGTCCAGGAATTGCTGGATTTGCTTGAGCGGTTTGTGTTGCATCACGGCGAGATCGAAGACCTGAAAGTGCTTCGGATTGACGCCGGTGCGCACCCGGTCCAATGCGGCCTGCATCAGGTTCAACTCCCACTCCTGCTGCCACAGCTTATATAACTCGGGCGGGACGACGAACCGGGGGTCTGGTTCCGTGGCCGGCGCTGAACTCTCTCCGCCAGCCAGATCCGGACTGGCAGAAGTGCCGCGGGCGGAGCGGCGGTGGAGCTGGTTGCAAATCCGCCAGCCGGTCAATTGCAGGAGCCAGCCCTTAAAAGAGCCGCGAGTCGCATCGTAATGAAAATCCTTCATTTTCTTGGCCACGCTGAGCATCGTCTCCTGGACGACCTCCTCGGCTTCGCTGGGCGAGAGGCCTGCCTTAAGGGCCACGCCATAAATCAGGCGCCAATAAGTATCGAAAAACTCCTTCCAACTGCGGTCGTCGCGCCAGTCCTTGAGCTTGCCGAGCAGGCTTCGCCGCGTCGGCAACAGGTCATCCGTGCCAGGCGGGGCCGTTGTGGATTCCTGATCTTTGGCCATGTTGATGTCCGAGTTAATTCAGTCTGCAACCACGCGATCTTTCAAAAAAAGTGGCAAATTCTCTCGCGCCCCGGCATCCCACTCCGTTTTGCCTTGAGACGGCCTTTGCGGGCAGGCAACTTCCCGGGAGATTTCCAATCTACACTTCGTATCTATGATGACCGTGAAATTGATCGGCCTGGTACTCGCCGCCAGCGCGGCCCTGGAGTTGGGGGCTGACTCCCCCAAGACGTTGTCGGGCGCGAGTTATTCGGAAAAGAAATTCTATTTCGCGGCCTGGGGTGGGCCGGGCACCGGGACGGAGGCGGACCAACAGGCGCGCATGGCCAAGCTGGCCGACGCGGGCATCACGGATCTTCTGCCGGGAGATGGTCCCGAGCGGTTAAAGGAGTTGATCCGTCTGGGCGAGCCTTTAGGCATCCGCATTCATGCCTGGCACTGGATGATGAATGTGGGCGGCGCCAAGGAGTGCCGGGAACACCCGGACTGGTATTCGGTTAACCGGCTCGGGCAGAATTGCCGCGATTTTCATCCGTATGTCGGATACTACAGCTTTTTGAGCCCCTTCCCGCCGGGCGCGCGCGAATATGTCAAGAACGGCGTGCGGGAGATCGCGCGGGTAAAAGGGCTGGCCTCGGTCCATTTCGATTACATCCGCTATGTGGATGTCATCCTCGGCTCGGAACTTCAGACACACTATAAGCATGATGGTGAACCGCTGGCGCAGGACAGGCTCATGGCCGAGTACGATTTCGGCTATCACCCGCTGGCCCGCAAGGAATTCAAAGAGAAGTTCGGCGTGGACCCGATGGACCTGCCCGACAAGGAGGAGAACGCCGCCTGGAAACAGTTCCGCATGGACGCCATCACCTCCCTGGTGAACGAGTGCGTGGATATCTGCCATGAAGAGGGAACATTGGCTTCGGCCGCCGTGTTTCCCTTTCCAGAGCTGGCGCGGGAATACGTTCGCCAGGATTGGGGGCACTGGAACCTGGACCTTATCTTCCCCATGGCCTATAAGAAAGACCATGGTGGGAACGTGTATTGGGTCGGGTTTGCCACAAAACAAGGGGTCCGCGACTTAAAGCCGGGACAACGCCTGTTTACCGGAGTGTTGGTGGGCCATTACGGCGACAACCTGGCCGAGTTCGAGGAGGCCCTCCGCCAAGTACATGACAATGGCGCCAGCGGCATCACGTATTTCACCGCCGACTCCCTCAGGGACTCGCACCTGGCCATCATCAAGAAGTACAACGAACTTTATAATCGATAGGCTGGCGGGGCCGGTTCTTGGGCCAAGCTTTCCAGCGCCCAGTTGACTCGGACAGTCATTTTTGTGGTTGCCCAGTTTGGGTTGAGCGGCCATGATGATAAAAGGCGCTGTTCAAGATCAAAAACTCTTAACGATTATGTGGGAAGAGATAGCCGTTAAAATCGGGATCAAGGCCGTCGAAAAGTTCTTTGATGGTCTCAACAAACAAGACAATGATGTCATCGCGGTCGGCCTGGCCGTCGGCTATTATTACAACTTTCTGGACCCGGTTTCCGACGCGATTGACAGGGATGCGTTTGAACTTTTCTCGGCGAGTCCGGGCGAGAACAAGGCCGCGCAATTTGCGTCCATAGGCACTTTTCAATCCGCTGATGTCCGCGTCCAGATTATCATTCCGGGCCGTCTCGATGTCAGTTCCTTTCAGCGCTGTGAAGAAGAATTCAAGTCCCTGCAAAAGGGCTTTCTGCTCCTGCCGAAAAACAAGCGCTATTATGGGATAAATTATTCAACCACGACCCTGGCGGCGCGGACCGAATTAATGATTGTCGATCTGGCCAGGCCCATCATGTCGGCAAAGCGGTATTACGAGGACATTGTCAGGATGGACACCTCCAACGAGTTGGACGAAAAATGGCTGAAAATCCAGGTCGCCGAGCTGACGGCGTTCAAAGAAGCGCTGCGCCGGCTGCAAAAGCGCGGATACGGCGGCTTGGTCAATAAGCTCGATTTCAGGGAGCGCAGTTGAGCGTAAGTGTGGGTCAACTTCATATCCGCCCAACCGCCCCAACCGCCGTCCGCCCGTAACGCCGTCAATGACGTCGGGCCTAAGAAGGGTAGGGTCGCCGCGCCGAGGCGACCACTCCGGCTAGAAAACCCCGGACGCCTCGGCGAGGCGTCCCTACCTTCTATGGGTGAGCCATTACTATTCCTGTTCCCTTTTTCAAACCTGCGGACATTATTTAGCAAATGCAGGTATTGGATGACATGCAGTTGCTGCGAGAATATGCCAGCGGCCATTCCGAGGAAGCCTTCAGCGCGCTGGTCTCGCGTTACATCAACCTCGTCTATTCAGCGGCTCTTCGCTCGGTCAATAATCCCCATCAGGCCGAGGAAATCGCGCAGTCTGTCTTTGTCATCCTGGCGCGAAAAGCGGGGGCTTTGCGGCGGGGGACGATCCTCTCCGGGTGGCTTTATCAAACGGCGCGTCTGACCGCCGCCAATTTCCTTCGCACCGAACTGCGCCGCCAGCACCGCGAACAGGAAGCGCACATGCAATCCACCTTGAACGAATCCGAACCGGACGCCTGGCCGCAAATCCGCCCGCTCCTGGATGACGCGATGGCGCAATTAAACGAAAAGGACCGCAACGCCATTGTCTTGCGCTTTTTTGAAGGCAAGCCGTTGAAGGAAGTGGGCCAGGCCCTCGGCGCGAGCGAGGATGCCGCCAAAATGCGCGTTAACCGCGCCTTGGAGAAACTGCGCGAGATCTTCGTCAAGCGCGGCATTACCCTGCCAGGAGCGGCCCTGGCGGCGGCGATTTCCAGTAATTCCATTCAAGCCGCGCCCGCCGGGTTGGCGGCGGCGGTGGCCGCGGGCATTGGGCAAAGCTCGGCCCTGACGGCCTCAACTTTAGTTCTCCTGAAAGGAACCATGCAAACCATGACTTGGATCAAAACTACCGCGGCGGTGGGCGCTGCCGCCATCATCGCGCTGCAATGGCATCAAAACTCAGCCGAAAAACTGCAAATCAAACAGCTTGAAGAACAATCGGCCCGCCAGGCAGAGGCCTTCCGGGCGCAAAAGGAGGAACTGGACCAGGTGAAGCAACAAAATGCTTCCTTCGCCAGGTCAATGGAAGGCATGTCTCGCGACGTGGCCAAGGCGCGCGCCACCGCCACCGTTCCTCATGCGCCTGCACTGGCGGGCACGGCCGCGTCCAGCGGCGGTTTGACGAACCTCAAAGGGAATATGCTCGCGGAGATGATGAAAAACCCCGAAATGGTGAAAGCCTTGCGGGAACAACAGGCCATGATGGTCAAGCTGCAATACGGCCCGTTGGCCCGGCAACTCAACCTTTCATCGGAGCAAACCGATTCGCTCTATCAAATATTGACTGACAAGGCTGTGCGCGGGATGGAAAACGGTTCAGCCACGCTCTCCGGCGGCGATCCGGGCAATGCCGCCCAGACGGCGGCCGACCTGGCCAAAGAAACCGAGAGCGCGTTGCAAGCACTGCTGGGAGATGCCGGTTACAAGGCGTTTCAGGATTATCAAACCACCGTCGCGGACCGCACTCTTCTCAACACCTTCAAGAGCAATTTCGTGGACAACCCCCTCAGCGACGACCAGCAGCAGCAACTTCTTCAAGTCATGACCGCGGCCCGGCAAAGCGTAGCGGGGCCCAATCCGCCGGACCTATCGCTTTTGAGCCCGGAGGACCGGCTGGCGAAGGCCGGACAAGTCTTGCAACAGCAGGAGCAGATCAACCAGCAAGTGCTCGCGCAAGCGTCGGGCTTTCTCTCGCCGGACCAGTTGCAAACGCTCGGCGCCTCCCAATCCAACCTCGTCAGCCTGCAAAAAGCCGGCATGGCCGTGGCGCAAAAGATGTTCGGCTCCGCGGCGACAGGCAATGGTAATGAGTAAAGGAGCAGCCATTCGGGGCCGAAGGTCAGGATCCGACATTTCCCACCGCGTTACAGCCCCGTATGCCTGATTTTCCCGAATGTGCTGGCGGCACAGTTGAATCGCCTGGTCTTGCCCAATGCAATGCGCTCCGTTGCGCGTTTGCCGTTTTTCATTGTCTCAGATCTTAACCGAATCGCATCAGGATAACAAGACGCGCCATTCCGCAAAAACAGAAAGCATCTAACTGATTAGTGACGATGCTGGACAATATTTGCAACAGCAGGAGCAGATCAACCAGCAAGTGCTCGCGCAAAAAGAATTTTTTCTCACACCCTTTGCATTGCTCGCTTATTGCTCCAAAATCGCTCGCCAGGTGGAGATTTAGGTGAAACTTTGTAAGCAATACTATTTCATGGCGCAGCCAGCCAGCAAGCGAAAGCAAGCATTTTTCTAGATGCACAGTCAGGATCGGATTTGGTATGCCAAGCCGAGAGGGCAAAGGAATTGAATCAGCGCGTCTTCGACGCCAGCGGATGGTCCTTGAAGAGCGGCTCGAAAAACTCGAGGCCCTAAGGCAGGCGCCTCTCGAAGCCTTGCTAAAGGCCAGGCGGTAAACAGAGGCAGGGGACAAAGCAAAATGGCAAGAGCGTCAAGTCCCTTTGCAGCCGTTCACCCTCAGCCCCTTTCGTCCGCCCGGGGGACCGAGATATGCTTAAAATGAGCCCTCAAGCACGAGCGGAACGAAGGCTTTCACCCGCGACTGACGCAAGGGGTATTCGTTGGGAAAATGGCGCGACAAATTATTGTTCTCCCTTCGAGTCGGGTGGTAGGGCATTAATGCCACAGATCAAACACCGACAAACACAGATGAAAATAACTTCCGCGCATTTCTGTGTTCATCTGGTGCGCCAGCAAGCCTGGTTGATCGAGCGAACTGAGAGGCGAGCCATGTAATTGTCCGTTAAACATGAAGCGACCCGCACTGCGACCTTCCGGGATGGATGCGGCTAATCCAACCCGCACGCCAGCCGGGCGCGCCTGAGCACTTTGCCGGCCAGCACGTGCGCTTTGTCCGCGCTGGTTTTGAGCACCTTATGGACTTCATCCAGATTGGCCGCCAATTCCGCCCGTTTGGCCCGAGCGGATGAAAAGTAATTCCAGTAATGCTCGAAGAGCGCTTTTTTCAAATCGCCGTAGCCCAAACCGCCCGCCCGCAACCGCTCTTCATAAGATTTAGCTTGGTCAGCAGGCGCCACGAGGCGAAGCAGTTGAATGGCCAAATTCTTATCGGCATCCGGCTTTGGCTCTTGCGGGGTGCGGCTGTCCATTTTCAAGGCCATGATTTTTTTGCGCAGGATTTTTTCGTCGCCGAAAATCTCGATGGCATTGCCATAGCTTTTGCTCATTTTCTGGCCGTCAGTTCCCGGGACCGTCGCCACCTCTTCGCGAATGAGCGGTTCCGGCACGACAAAAGTCTGGCCATAAGCTTCGTTGAACTTGATGGCAATGTCGCGCGTCACCTCGACGTGCTGCTTCTGGTCCCGACCGACCGGCACGATGTTGGAATCGTAGAGCAAGATGTCCGCCGCCATCAGGACGGGGTAAGCAAAGATGCCGTGATTGGGGCTTAACCCGCGGGCGATTTTATCCTTGTAGCTGGTGCAACGCTCCAAAAGGCCCATCGGTGTCAGCGTCGTCAGAATCCACGCCAACTCGGTGACTTCGGGCACGTCGGACTGACGGAAAAGCAAGGTCCGGCTGGGGTCCAGTCCGCAAGCCAGGAAATCAAGCGCCACGTCCAGGGTGTAGCGCCGACGTTGCGCGGCATCGAACAGGGAGGTCATGGAGTGATAATCGGCGATAAAATAAATGGCCTCGCCTTTTTCCTGCAATTCGATGGAAGGTTTCATCATCCCAAAAAAATTGCCCAGGTGCAAAGCCCCGGAGGGCTGAATGCCGGATAAAATTCGCATAAGGGATTTAACTCCGCCTTAGCCCCGCAAGTCAACGCTCGCCACAGGATTGACAGTCCGCAAGCTGGAGGTCAGGGGGAAATGCTGGCAGGGTGGAGGGCATGGTTTTGGGCTTCTCCAGGTTCGCGCTCAAGGGCGAATCGGACCGCGCTTAACCCGAAACAATCGCCGCCATGATTTCCATCCACAGAGTCCGCGGCAATGATGACCGATTTGATCAGGCGCTCGGGGTCGGAAGTCTCAATTGTCACCGCCTGCTCATCCGGGACGCCATTCGCGCGGGGCAATTCGATCGTCTCCGGAGAGATCAGCGGAAACCATGTGACACCGTCTGATGAACCGTAAATTCGGGTTTTGCGGAAGCCGCGATCGCCATCTGGCTGGTTGAAATTCCAGATCAGGATAGTATCAAATTTTTGGCGCCGTGCGAAATCGAATCTGACCCATGCCGGAGAAGGCGGAAGGCCAGTGTCGGGAGGTTCGAGTGCGGGCTTTTCGACGGAGCACCACATTGTCCCGGCCACGCCGTTGTTATCATGAAACGGTCCCAGCATTCCTGATCCATCCACCAGATGGCGCGCACCCTGCTGCTGGCTGTTCCATGTACTTGAGGCGGTAACTGTAATGAGTTCTGGCGGGACCGTAGGTTTTTGCTTCTCCAAAACGAATCGGACCGCACTTAACCCAAAACAACTTCCTCCATAATTTCCCTCCACAGGGTCCGCGGCAATGATGACCGAGTTGATGAGCCGCCCCGCAGCGGCATTGACGATTGTGGCCGGCACTAAACAGGAAGAACCGTTGGCCCGCGGCAGCACGACGGTTGGGGACGAAGTCAGCGGAAACCAATTTGGCCAAAGAGAGCGCCGCCGCCTTGCCTCCTCGAGCCGCGGCATAGGCAAAAAACTCTCCTGCTTTGGTTTCATCCTTGGGAACGCCATCGCCGTCGCGGTAGCGCTGGCCCATTCGCAGTTGGCCATAAGCATCGCCTTCGGAGGCTAACTGTTGATCGTATTTCACCCCGTCTGCTAAAAGGCCATGGCTCTCGGTTTGGAGGAATTTGCCAGTATAACCATCGAGATCATCGGCCGTGATGCCGGGAATGGTTTGGAGGAATTGGTAAACATGGCGCATCCCTGGCTCATCGGGGGGCGCGGGATGGGCGAGAATGGAGTATCGCGTCACGAATTCTCCCAACGTTGGCCAAAAACCAAGGCGGTCGGATGAATGCCCCATCGCGGACTGGACCAGCCTTAAACCATCCATTGCATCCGGCATAAGCATAGCCAAGCGGTACCAAATATCCGGGTTGAAGGGGTTGGTGGCCAAGGCGTTTTTGAGGAGTTTTACTCCTATGGTCCGTTTTTCCTTATCGGGCAGAACCTTAAAAATGTGCGCCGCCAGACGGGTGTCCATATACGAAAGCAAACCGCGATTCATCGCCAGGACCAGACCCAGATGGTATTCCGCTCCGGCCCAGTTATCGTCTCTGAAATGAAGTCCCGTTCCAGGGTCCTCGTCGAAATACCATTGGGCAAAGGTAACGTTGGGTCCCCCGGCAAAAGCCTGCTCGATCTCCGCCGTCCAGGCACCGCCGACAAATTGGAAGGAGAGAAGATTGGCATGCCCTGGCTGGCCGGCCCAGACAGCAGGTTTGCCCAGACACGAATATAAATCCACCGTCCCTTTGGAAATGGGGACGCACATGCCTCCATGCAGAATACGATCAGGCCATGCGTCCCAGAACCAAGGGGAGGGTTGCAACTTATACGGCATCGCGTCGTCGCCACCCCTAAAAGGCCCAAAGGTGTGATAGCGATCGGGACCATGTTCGCCTTGGAACGCCTCCCAGATATACTGGGCTTCCCCCAAAGGCACCGGACGCGCCAGCGGCATGAGCAACGGCCACGGCGCTTTAGGGATTGGAAAGAGAGGCCACAACATCGCTTTTCCGTCCACGGTTGGGGTCGATCGGGGCGTAGCTTCATAGATGGAAACCAAATGGCGCAACCATGCCACCGTGTCCGGTTTTTCCTCGCGCCTTGCCGGCCGCTGACCGAGAAGAACCATCGCGTTCTTTAGCCGTTGGCCAAATTGCCACGACTGTTTAACCTCCTCAATGAGGGAAGACGGAGTGGAGCGCTCCTTAAGAAACGCGACCAATTGCTGCTGCCTGTCCGGATTTTTATAAAGCTCCAAGGCCGTGACCTGTTCACCCTTCAGGAACTCGGCGATGACGGCGATCAATTCCTTCTCTGCTTCGGTTCTGATGGTTTGCAGGGACTCGTCCGCCCAGAGGTTGGATTGATAATCCCTGCCAAAATTATCGCCGGCACCGCCCGAGCCAAGGCGTGTTTCCACCCCTTTGATCCGTTTGGCCACGGCGACAGCAATCGCCAGCGAACGGTATTTTTCGAAAAACCCCACGCCCAGTTCGCCTCGCAGATGGGCGTAGTTTTGCAGAATGTTGGGATCGGGAGGAAACACCGCCCCGAATATCGCATCGCGCAAGGTGGCGTTTGCCCGCACTTCAGCCAGGCAATCCTTGGGCACGGTCTGATTCCCCAGTTCCGCCACCACCGTGTCCGCAGCCCAATCCAAATATGCCGTCCGCACCTCCGCTGACAATTGGCCGTCCGCTTTTTCCAGCAACGGGCCGACGGCGGTGTAACAACTCTCAGCGATGGTCTTGTCTTGTCCTAGCGCGCCACCAGATGGCGCGAATATGAGGCTGATAAAAACCAAGAGCGCGAAACGAGAGGACGTAACATCCTTGCTGAAGCAGGGAGGAAACAGGGCTGGATTTTCAATCGTCCTTTTCAGGGCCACAGCCACTCATTACCTCCTGCAGTTGAAGTTGTCAATGGAATTGCTGAGGATCCACCGCGTCCGCAGCAGCCGGAACCGCCGCGAATTCCGCCAGCCAGGACTCGACTTCGCGCTTGAGCAGTTCGCGGTCGTCCGCGGCCAAGCCACGCGGATCAAAGCGCAAACGCCGGTGCAATTGGAAAATATGGCGGAGCGCGGAACGGCCCGCCGAAGCCTCTTCCAGGCGCTTTTGCCACTCCGCCAGCGATTCGTTTTGCAGCCGGGCAAATCTGCCGCCGGACATGCGGTGGTGAATGAGAAACAATTCCGAATCCAATCCGGGCCAGGACGGTTCAGCCAGCGAAACGCCAGCGGTTTCGGCCGAGCGCCGCCGCCGTTGAGTGGAAAGGATGCGCCAAATTAAATAGAGGCTCATCGGCGCGAGAATCCATTCCGCGCCGCGAGCAAAGGACATTTTGTTCCAACGCCATTTGGAATAGTCAAAGGCCAAAGAGGACAAAAAATCCGAGATGGATTCCCACCAACTTGCTTGGGCGTCAGCTTGGTCCCAAGTCGAGGGTGTTGTATCGATCTGCTCCCAAATATGGGTGTCGGAATGATAGACCAGCGCCCAGGCATGTTGATGGCGTTCCCGCACCAAATAGGTGTCGCCACGACGGGCGCTTTCAGGCACGGCAAATCCAGTGACATAACGCGCATAAACGCCTGCCTGCCGCAATAAAAGCACGGTCGCGGTGGCATAATATTCGCAATGACCCGTGTGCCCCTGGGTCAGAAACCAAGCCAGTTCCGTCGTTCGGTTTTTCTGAAAGCGATGGTTGGGAATGGTCAGTGAATAGGTGAAAGAATGAGTTTTGAAGAAACCGGTGACGGCGCGGATTTTCAGGCGTTCCGACAGGTCAGCCAATTGCAGTTCATTGGTGATCGCTTTCAACGCCGGTCTTTCGCTCCCTGGAACGAATTGGTCGGAAGGCCCGGGCGGAGCATCCAGGGAAGGCCCGCCGCCATAGCGGGCGCGCAGGGTGACCAGGCCTGAAGCTCCTTCAATGGAGCAAACACCCAAGGAATTGGTGCGCAAACTGGCCGCCAGGCCGTCAATCTCAAAGACCCCGTGCGGCAAAGCCAAAGGCCCTTTGCCACTCTCAAAGTAGGAGCTGATTTCGGTGAAGGCAGCGCCGTGCTTGAGCGGCAGGAGAATAAACGCTCCGTCGGTGCCGAGGGGGCGAACCGGCCGGCTGAAATTACTCCGGGCGTACCAGGTTTGGTTGGTGTAGGTATCAAAGACCGCCTCGCGCAAGAGAGAGGGCGGTATCTGGCCGGGAGGAACGCGGACGCGCAAGAGCACTTTGCGGGATTGGGAGAGTTTGCCAAGATGGCCGATCCGGGTGCGGCGTTCGTACATGTCGGGCGATTGCTGCAAGAATCCCGATACCCAGCTTGCCAAGGCGGCTTCAAATCTGCTTTGCAGCCCGCCCAACCGCTGATGCCCGATCTGCCCGACCCACACCACCAGCGACGCCAACAGAACCCAGAACAGGAAGGAAACATGCTGGGGGCGGACGCTGGCCAGAGCCAGCAAAACCAGCACGGCCATGCCGCTGTAAAAGAACCCGTTGGCCTGGGTCGAGGCGCTGGCCGCGACCACGCAAATGGTGAAGTAAGCGAAGGCAATGTGAAAGTCGCGGGAACTTTGGCGTCCGCGCCGCAGCACCCAGTAGAAGGCGCTCAAGGGCATGACTTCCTGGCTTCCATAAGCTTGCGCCAGAATGATGGGGAAAAAGCACACGGGGAGCGATTGTGTGAACTTGAAAATGAAAACCACCCGGTCTTCCGTCGAAGCCAGAATGACCCCTGCTCCCAGCAACAGCAGCCAGCACAGATCACAAATGCGGTTCAGGTCCACATCTTTAAACTCCCAGCGCGCCACGGTAAAATGAGAAGCCTCCAGCGCCGCGGCCATGATCATGCCAGTCATCCACAAACCTGTTTGCCATCCCCAAAAAAGCAGCGCTCCCGCCATGAGCCAGCGTGGGGTTTTCATAGCACAGCCAGCTTTGCCGCCACTTTGTCCAGGGGCAAAACGTGAAAATGATCCGCGTGATGCTCCATCACCCCCAGGGGCAAGCTCTCCTCGCCTCGCGTCATGACCAGGACACGAAGCGGGACCTGGCAAATCAGCAAGGACCGAACCAAGCGCTGCCGCGGCAGGTCCCAGGCCAGGAACACACAGACACATCCGCTGAGACCGCGGGCATGCGCCAGGACGAGGTGTTCCAAGGATTCGAAGGTCTTCTCCCGGCACACTTGAACGGAGGCGAGGATTTCGAGGATCTGCTCGATGTGACCGACGCCTCTGCCACTCGTAAAACAATAAGCTTGCGGGCCGACAAACATCAGGTCCAGGAGCGAATCCTGATTTCGAATGGTGTAGGCCAGGGAGGCGGCGACGGAGACCGCTTCTTCGAACATCTCCCCGTGGTCCCAGCCGCCAAACGTGTCAAGAATCAGCGCGTGACGGACGAAAAACTCGTCCTGGTATTCTTTGACTATCGGTTTTCCGAGCTTGGCGAAGCCTTTCCAATGCATCCGCCGCAACGGGTCTCCGGGCCGGTATTCGCGCAACGCCAGAAACTCTTCAGATTCGCCGACGGAAGAAGCGAGCGAGACGCCGCCGGCTTGATACTTCATTGTCCCGGGCAATTCAAAGGCGGGCATCGCATGGCGCTTCGGCAAAATCAAGACCGAACGCGGCCCCGGCAGTTTCGTCACGGCACGGAACAATCCAAAGGGTTCTGGGTGCGCCACAGTGGTGCCCGTCAGCCGGAGCACGCCGCGGCGCAAAGGCATTAACTGGGCGGCGACTGAGCACTCCGTTTGGGGCGGCAAGTCTGGCACGGTTTGTTCGGCGGTTCGGGCGCGAAGGTGGCGCCCCCGGAGCCACTGCCAGCGGTAATAGCCAAAAACCCGATCGATCCAGTTGCGCCGCTCTTCCCCAGGTTCGGGTGTCAAAAGAAATTCATCAAAGGTCGGAGCCGGGTCCGTGACTTCGTCAATCAGGGCCAAGTCGCATTGCCGGCGCCGCGTTTGGCTGCGCACCATCAGGCGATAACGGAGCGGTTCGCCGACAGAACCAAACTTCGGCATAATGCGTTGCACCGAGACCTTGGGTCGCCCCCACTGCGCGCACACCGCCGCCACCAACGCCAGGCAGGCGAGGAAAGAGAAGGTTTGGTAACTGCGCGATTGGTTGGTGTCCGCTCCGAGAACGGCCGCCGCCACTGTTCCTCCCATGACCACCCATCCCGCCACGGTCACGCGCCGGCTGAAGTAGTGGGTGCTGGAGGCAAAAGCGCAGTAATTGTGGTGGAGATACCGCTTAAAAAAAGTCCCCCGCGGCACGGGCGGGGGGGTGGCTGGGGCCACCCATCCGCCCCAGCTTGCAAGCGAACTCGGCGGCGGCGCTGACATAATGAGTTAACAAACGGATTCAGACCGGCACTGGGACAACCTTCAAAACTTCCTCAACCACCTGGCGGGAGGTCATGCCCGAGAATTTAGCCTGCGGCTCCAAGACGACGCGGTGGGCCATGACTGGCACCGCGATTTCATGGATATGTTCCGGGCTGACAAATTCCTCGCCGTCAAAAAGCGCCAGGGCCTGGGCGGCCTTCATCAAGGCGATCGAGGCGCGCGGGCTGGCCCCCAATTGCACCCCCGCCGCCGTCCGGGTCGCGGCCGCCAGCCTGACCACATAGTGCTTTAATTCCTCGCTCACGCGAACGCTCCGGACGCCTTCCCGCAAGCGCAGGATGTCGCTCCGGGTCACGCAGGGCGTGATTTGCTCGACTGGATTGCCCGCCATCTGCGCCGTCAGGATCTCCACTTCCTGGGCCGTCGTGATGTAGCCCAGGTCGAACTGCATGGCAAAGCGATCCATCTGCGCCTCAGGCAACGGATAGGTGCCGCGAAACTCAATCGGGTTCTGGGTGGCGACGACGAAGAAAAGGTCGGTCAACAGCCTTCTTTCACCATCGACGCTGACCTGGTTTTCCGCCATCGCCTCCAGCAGGGCTGATTGCGTGCGAGGCGAGGCGCGGTTAATTTCGTCGGCCAGCAAAATATTGCTGAAAATAGGCCCTTCATGGAAAGAGAACTTCTGGTCGCGCTGATTAAAAACCGAAACTCCAAGAATGTCCGAGGGGAGCAGATCGGGAGTGAATTGAATGCGTTTGAAATTGGCGTCAATCGAGCGGGCCAGCGCTTTGGCCAGAGTCGTTTTGCCCGTTCCAGGATAATCCTCCAGCAGCACGTGCCCGCCGCTGGCCAGCGCCGCCAGGAGCCGTCGCACGGCGATGGGCTGGCCTTGCATGACCGAGCAGATGCTGGCGCTGACCGTCTGGTAAACGGCGCTCGGCGAGAGGGGACGGGAAGGCCCCAGATTCTCCGCCAAAGGCCGAGGCCGGAATGAGGGGGCGGCGCCGGTCTGCTCGGGCAAGCCGGCGCGGGCCTGTTGTGATTGTTCCACTACTGTAGCCGCAGGATTCACGATTGGGCTGCGCCTTACCAACAAATGTCCATCAACTCGCACATTTAGCAAGACACAACTTCGGCGGGTTTGTTTCAGATTTGCGAAGCGCCCGTCCGTTTTAGAAAGATGGAAATCGAGTGGGAGACGTTGTCCTTGTATTGAGGATCGCTGCTCAACTTCTTCCAAACCGGCGCCTCCCCAAAGGCCTTCCAGTGTTTGTTATGTTCGTCCTTATTTTCGCCCGAAACCATGTAAACGAGGTTCGGCATCTGCGAACCGATGAGCGCCTGCGAGAAAAAGACGGGCGATAAACCGACTTCCTGCATGAGCGAAACCTCCCCATGATTGAACATATCAACTTTGTTGATCCCCTTGCCTTCGCTGGGACTTTCATAAGTGCGAAGTTCAAAAATCCACGGGCTTTTGTCGGCGGAGGAAGGCGGGGGGGCCAGTTTCTTCATGCTGTCGAACGCCACGTTGAGGGAGCTTTCAATTCTCTCATAAGCCGCGCTCGATTTGGTCAAATTCAAGTAATCCGCGGCGGCCGCCTGGTAAGCGGCATCGGCCGCCAGGCGGGAGCGAGCGGCGGAAAAAGCGTCCAGCGACTCAAAAGGAATCAGCACATAGACGTGATTGGTGGGGGAATCCTGCAGCTCCGTAAAAACGCCGATCGGCGAGACGCCCATGCGGTTATAGGCGGGAACGCCGGCATTCTGCCAGTAGTCGCTGACCAGCTTCTGCTGCTGCTCGGACTTTGTTGTGTACACTCGCAACTCGTAATACTGCGCCGGGCCGGCATCCGCCGCCGGGGCGGCAGGTGCCAGCGCCAGCACGGCCGCCCCGGCCAGCGCGCCAATGGTCAAAGCCATGGTGGATGATTTTGGTGATTTCATTAGAGGATTTTTCATATTTTCCAACCGTCTCGATGTTCGTAATTCAGATACTTGTTCGCGTCCGGGTCGTTGCTGAACTTTAGATTCTCACTGTCCCAGATCAATTTTTCTCCGCCATTGTGGATGCATACGCTGCCGAGGAGGACGGCCTCTGTCAATGGCCCCGCGAACCCAAAATTGGAGCGCGTGGGCGACCCGGTCTTGCAGGCTTGGAGCCATTCCGCGTGGTGGCCGATGGAGCGCGGCAAGGTTTGCGGCGGGCGCTTGTACTCTTTGTCCAGGCTTTCCGGCAGCAAATGGGGATGTTCCCCGCCCCAACCCGTCACCAGCATCTTGCCTTTGTCGCCAACGAAAAGGATGCCGTCTTCGGCGTTCAATTCCTGGTTTTGCCCCAACTCCACAGGCCGTTCCGGCAACATGCCGCCGTCGTACCAATGCAGCCTGACCGGCGGCATATCGCCGCGCGCCGGGAACTGGTAGTGGACCATGCAGCCCCCGGGCACCGTCTCGGGAAAAACAGGGGTCGAACTGCCCTCGATGGTCTCCGGCGCCCCCAGTTTCAAGGCTGAAAAAACCGGTGCAATATTATGGATGCCCATGTCGCCGAGGCCGCCTGAGCCAAAGTCCCACCACCCGCGCCAGCGAAAGGGCGCGTAGGCGGGATGGTACGGCCGCAAGGGAGCCGGCCCCAGCCAAAGATCCCAGTCCATGGTTTCGGGCACGGGAGGAGTCTCGGTCGGGCGTTCGATGCCTTGCGCCCACCATAGGGGCAATTTGCCCGAGTGGGTGGGACGGTCAGACCAGACATGGACTTCGCGCACCGGGCCAATGGCGCCGTCCCAAAGCCATTCGTTGATCAGGCGATTTCCTTCAAAGGCCATGCCTTGGTTGCCCATTTGCGTGGCGACCTTGGTTTGGCCCGCCACTTTGGCGACGGCGCGGGCCTCATAAACGGTGCGGGTGAGCGGTTTTTCGCAATAGACGTGCTTGCCTGCTTTCATCGCGGTGATCGAAACGATGGCATGCAAATGGTCCGGCGTGCCGATCACGACCGCGTCGATGTTCTTTTCCTTGTCCAACATCTCACGGAAATCTTTATAGCGCTTGGCCTTGGGATAGGTGGCAAAAGTCTTGGCCGCGTAATCCCAATCGACATCGCACAGCGCCACGATGTTTTCGCCGCTGACATCGTGCAAATCTGACGCGCCTTGCCCGCCGATGCCAATGCCCGCGATGTTCAATTTTTCGTGGGGGGAGACTTGGCCCGGGGTGCCCAGCACATGCCGCGGCAACACCATGAAGGCGCTGGCAGCAGCCGATGATGCGAGGAAAGAGCGGCGGTTAACCCCCGCCTTGGTCGAGGAAGAATCATCTGAAGTTTTCATACAATTTTGTCTTTTCCAATTATGGGCCGCTTTCATGGACGGCAGGGACGGCTCGCCGAGCCGTCCGGGAACGGTCGCCTCGGCGAGGCGAACCTACCCTCTCCATAAATCATAAGGTTTGGACGCGCGAGTGCGGAAAGGAAGTTTCACTTTTTTTCCACTGCCAGCCGATTGGTAAGCCGCAAAGAGGGCTTCCAACACCGCCCGGCCATCCTCGCCGGTGACCAAAGGTGGCCGGTCCAGGCGGACACAATCGACAAAATGAGCCATTTCCTGGTGGAAACCGTAATTCCAGGCTTCCTCGTAAATCGTGAAGCTCCAACCTTTGGTCGAGCCCGCCTTCTCCACCGCGTAATCGTAGCCTTCCATGCTGTAGGTTTCGATGGAATTGCCGTGCAGCAAGTCGGCAAAAGCGACGCCTTTTGAGCCATGCACTTCCGCCCGGTCATCCATCCCGCCGAGCTTGGTCCAGCTGACCTCGGCCAAGCCAATGGCTCCGTGGGCAAATTCCAGAATCAGAATGGCATTGTCCTCGCCTTGCGTCTTGCTGCCATGCACCTGAGTGCTCATTTGGGCATAGACGGATTCGATTTTTGACTGTCCCAACATCCACCGGAAAAAGGCAATGGCATGGCAGCCCATATCCATCGCCACGCCCCCGCCCGCGCGGTTGACATCCCAGAAATGGTCCGCGTGCGGGCCATCGTGTTTCTCTGACTGTTTGACTAACGTGGGATGACCGAGCGCGCCGCTCTCCAAAAGCTGCTTGAGCCGGACATACTTTGGCGCAAAGCAAAGTTCTTCGGCATACATCAGTTTCACCTTTGCCTTCTGGCAGGCGGCGATCATGCGGTCCGCCTCCGCCAGGTTCAGGCATAAGGGTTTTTCCATGACGATATGTTTGCCGGCAGCGGCGGCATCCAGGGCGACCTGGCAATGAAGATGGTTGGGCACTCCGACCACGATCAAGTCAATGTCCGGCTGTTCGAGAAGCCGGCGATAATCGGTGAAGACTTGAGGGATTTTGAATCTCGCCGCGAATTCCTCCACATGTTGCCGCTGAGTCGAGGCGGCGGCGGCCATCCGCGCCCCCGGGCACCGCGCCAGGGCATCCACGTGAATGGTGGAGATGAATTGAGACCCGATGAGGCCGACGCCAACCTTGTCTTTCATGTTTCTTTTTCCTTTCGCTGCCCGGCGGCGTCACGATCGCTGAGCACTGTGGTTTGCGGATGCAGCCAGAGAAATGAAGCGGGGAAATCCGTCGCTATTTCCCCGCTCAACAGCCGCTGGAACGCCTTGCGTTTATGCGCGCCGCTGACCAGGAGTACAATCTGCCGGGCTTGCAGAATCTCCGCCATGCCCAAGGTCATGCCGTATTCAGGTTTGAGGGAGCTGCCGGACAACATGGAATGCCTGCGGGTTTGCTCGGTCAACCGGGCCAGATGTGCCACGGGGCAAAGCGCGCGGGCCGGTTCATTAAATCCAAGGTGGCCATTGGTGCTCATGCCGAGAACGCACAGATCAACCGGACCATGGCGAGAAATCCACCTCCGAAGGCGTTCGCACTCCTTTTTCGGCTGGTGCGGATGGCAGCCGAACCCCGCAAAGCGCCGCGGGGAAATCCTCCACGCTTTGATCACATGCCGCCGCAAATAAGCCTCGCAGGAACCGGCATCCGTCGCGGTCAAGCCCGCCCATTCGTCCAATTTCAAAACACGCAATTGCGCAAAAAGACCGGGGCATGCGCGCGCTTTGGACGCCAGCAATTCATAGGCGCGGGCCGGCGTGGCGCCGGTGGCCAGGCAGAGCAACAGCCGCGGATTCCGCGCGAATTCTCTCGCCAGGCAAGCCGCCGCCGCCCGGCTCATTTCCTCGTAATTGCCTGTTATTTTGACTCTCATCAGTCCTTCCTAAAGGCGGCGGATGCGGATGTTGCGAAACCACACTTCATCCCCTTCGCTCTGGAGACCGATAAATCCATCGCGGTTCTTCATAAAAAAGGGCGCATCTTTGAACTTGCTGGCATTGATCAAGTCCCTCATGGCTGGGCTGTCCCAGTCGTATTCGACAATCTTCTCTCCATTGAGCCAATACTCGAGGTGCCCGGCGCGGCTGAGGACGCGAGCATGATTGTATTGCCCGGTCGGATGGACGCGCTTTTTCTCGTTGGGAGCGATTAAATCATACAACGCCCCCGCGGATGTCTTGGGGTTTTGGCCATCGGGATTCACCACGTCATCGTTGATTTGCATTTCCGGGCCCGACCAATACGTCTCCGCCGTGGCCTCGGTCACGCCGATAAAAATCCCGCTGTTTCCGCCCGGCGCCAGTTTCCAGTCCAATTGCAGATCAAAGTCCTCAAACTTTTCCCGCGTGATCAGGTCAATCCGCTTGCCGGCGATGCTGCGCAAGACGCCGTCCTCGCATGTCCAATACCCCACAGGAAAGGAATCGCGATGAAATCCCCGGAAGGCGTTGGTGATTCGCTCGCAAGTGTCCAGGACCAATTCCTCCCGCCCGGAATTCGCCGAGGAGCGGCAGCCCGCTCCCGCCAGGCAAAGAGCCAGGGGCAATAGAGCGCAGATGATTCCGGCGAACAGTGTATGGACTCGCGCTGCCATTTTGTGTTCGGCCATTTGAATGCGAAAACCCGCCTGAGTCAAGAAATGTCCAGTTTCTCAGTGGGATGGGACTGGCTCGTTTCGCAAAAGGTGAGCCATCACTTCGCCGTCAATGTTCCCGCCACTCAGGATCACTCCCACGCGACCCTGAGGACGAACGGCCCCGCTTAAGAGCGCCGCGATCGGCAACGCGCCGGAAGGTTCGACCACCAGTTTCATTCGATAAAAAAGAAAGCGGACCGCTTCGCCAATGGCTTGTTCGCTGACCGTGCTCATTTGGTCCACGTACTTCAGGACCAGCGGAAAAGTATGCCTCCCCAAGGATGGAGTGCGGGCGCCATCGGCCATCGTTGGCGGGTTTTTGACCGTCTGCAGAGTTTTTGTCGCGAAGGACCGGACGGCGTCATCCGCTAGTTCGGGCTCAATTCCGACAACGCGGCAGTTTGGATTGACATGTTTGGCGGCCACGGCTGAACCGCTCAACAAACCCCCGCCCCCGCAGGGAACGATCAGCCAATCCAGGGTTTTCGCCTGCTCGAACAGATCCAACGCGGCCGTCCCCTGGCCGGCAATCACATCAAGATGATCGAAAGGCGGAATCAAAGCATAGCCGTGCTTTTCCTGGAGTTCCCTGGCGACCTGCTCACGAGTGAGTTTCTCCGTGTCAACGAGAACCACTTTGCCCCCATAAGCCGCGGTCGCCGCGCGTTTGGCCGGGGATGAATCCGAGGGCATGACGAGCGTGGCTGGCATGCCCAAAAGACTCGCGACCAACGCCACCGCCTGGGCGTGATTGCCAGACGAATAGGCGATCACACCCGCTTTCTTTTCCGCTTCAGTCAGTTTTGAAATGGCGTTGAAAGCGCCGCGAAATTTGAAGGCGCCGCCCCGTTGCAAGTTTTCGCATTTGCAAAAGACCTCGGCGCCCGCCAGTTGGTTGAGCGTGCGCGATGTGGCGATTGGAGTCAGATGGGCGCGGCCTTTTAGGCGGTCGCGCGCGGCTTCAATCTCCTGAAACAATGGCGGAGACATTGTTCTTTATTTAAGCAGATTTTATGACTTCGGCCAGCCGTCTTATTCCCGCGGCAATGTCTGGCACGGAGGTTTTGGTAAAATTCAGGCGCATGGTATTTTGACCGGCGCCATCCAGATGAAACTCCTCTCCAGGAACAAACGCGACGTTTTGTTCCAAGGCCTTGGGCAGAAGCGCGCCTGCAAAAACGCCTTCCGGCAGCGTGACAAATACAAACATTCCTCCCTGGGGCCGCGTCCAGCGTGAGCCGGAAGGAAAGTGCTCTTGCAAGGCGTCGAGCAGGGCGTCGCGGCGTTCGCGATAAACCCGCCGCAGCGTCGGAACAAATTCCTCCAGGTAACCGCTGTTGAGAAGCTCCAGCGCGATGTGCTGGCTCAGCGTTCCCGTATGCAGATCCACCGTTTGCTTGGCCCGGCTCATCCGGTCAATCAACGGCCGCGGGCCAATGGCCCACCCGACACGCAGGCCCGGCATGAGCGTCTTGGAAAAGGTCCCGGCTTGAATCACGTGGCCGCCCTCATCAGGCGGTGAATCCAACTCCAAGAGGCTGGGCAACGGATCCCCCTCGTAGCGCAATTCCGCATAAGGATTGTCTTCGTAGAGCGCAACTTCGCGCCCTTGCACGGAATCGATTAAAAGTTGTCGGCGCTCGCGCGTCATGGTGACACCCGTTGGGTTGTGAAAGTTCGGTATCAAATAAGCTATTTTGGGCTGTTCCCGCAGCAGCGGGGCCAGTCCGTCGATTTGCATTCCGCTGCCGTCCGAGGCAACGGGCACGAAGGCTGCGCCACACGGTTGCCAGGCCAGCAACGCCGACATGTAGGTGGGGTTTTCGACCAGCACCTGGTCTCCCGGGTCAAGCAAAACGCGTCCAGCGAGGTCGAGCATCTGTTGCGCGCCGGCGGTGATCAAAACGTTCTCGGCCCGCAACGGCAAAGCCGGGGTGGAATAACGGCGCGCGATCCATTCCCGCAGTTCCCGCACCCCTTCGGTTTCGCCATACTGCAAAACGCGTCCGCCGAACCTGCCGAGCACCGCCTGGACGGCGGACGCCACGCGGTCCAGAGGAAACAATTCGGCCGCCGGCAATCCGCCGGCGAAGGAAATCATCCCGGGGCGCGAGGCGAGTTTGAGCAACTCGCGCAAGGCGCTTGGTTTCATTTGCCGGGCGCGCCGGGCCATGCGCCGGTTCCAATCGATGGTCGATGCGGATTTCACATCAAAAGGCTACTGCATCGGGGGCCCTTGCGCCCAATACTTCCTGGTTCCACCCGCCATGCCTTTGCGGCATAGTACCGGAATGGAACTGCGCCATTTGCGCTACTTTGCCGCGGTCGCCTCCGAGCTGAACTTTACCCGCGCGGCGGCCAAACTGCGCGTGGCCCAACCGGCGTTGAGCCGGCAGATCCGGCAATTGGAGGATGAACTGGGCGTCGCGCTGCTGACGCGCACTTCGCGCGGAGTGCAGTTGACAGACTCTGGACGCGCCTTCCTGGCCGAGGCGCGGGAACTTCTCCGGCATAGCGAGCGGGCCATGCGCGCGGCGCGCCAGACCGAAGGCGGCCTGGTCTTGAACGTCGGCTACATTTGGGGCTTGTTCCATTCGCTGGTTCCACCCTGGCTGGAGCGCTTTCGCCGGCAGAACCCGCAAACGGCCGCGCACCTTTTCGATTTGACACCCATAGAGCAAGCCCGCGCGTTGCTGGATGGGAAACTGGACGCCGGGTTTATTGGCTTTGCCCACGAAGCGGACGCCCCTGGCTTGAAACGGCAAAAAGTCGGCGGGTGTGCGTTTGTCGCGGCGTTGCCGCACGGCCACCCGCAATTGCGCCAGCGGAAGATCGAATTGGACAATTTGGCGAATGACTTTTTCCTTGGCATCTCCGAGCAGACCTATCCAGGCGCGTCGCGGCACGTCGCGGGGGCTTTTGTCCGCGCCGGATTCCGGCCCAAAATCCTGCAAATGGTGGAACGAGGCTACACCATTCTTGGGTTGGTCGCCAGCCGTTGCGGCGTCGCGATCGTGCCGGAAACATTGCAAGCCCTGCCTCATGCCGGAGTCACGTTTCGTCCCCTGGCGCAGCCGCCCATTGCTGACCTTTATCTGGCTTGGCGTGCCGATAATACTTCCTCGGCGTTGCGGCAATTCCTGGAAATGACACCGCCGCCGGCAAAATGAAATCTCCACCCTGGTGACCCGGGTTTTCGGGAGGGGCGAGCGCCGCGAGCCCATCATAACAGGGCGTTGCGGCGTTCCGCGCTCCCGTCGCGAGAGAACAACAGAGAGCAGGAAGATGCACGTCTGTTTCCTCTGTTCTCTCCAAACTCCGGCGGCGCGCAACGGAGTGCCCTGCCAGGCTCACGGAGTGGGGGAATCCGGCTTGCGCCACAGCAGATCGCCAAAGGCGGGCAAGAGCGCATATTTCTTTTCCCACGGCGTGTACATGAAACCGCGAAGCTTGGGAGTTTGCGGCGCCAGTTTCAACCAACCTTCCACGTCCTTCAAATTATCCGCGTCGTAGTAACACGCCACCAGCGTGCGCGAGCCTCGACCGGAAAAAAACTTGAGGCTGGCCTCATCCGGTTCGCCGCCCCAAACCGCCATGATGAGATTTTTCGGCACATGCTCCCATGAGCCGGTAAAGTCGCCATCGACCAAATAATAGTTGCCGTGGGCGTTGTGGTTCGGATCCAGCATGTCGGACCAGACATATATTTGCAGGCTCGGAGCATAATTGCGCAGGATCGACGCTTCTTTGGTGATGCATTCGCCGAGCAACTCTCCCATGTTGCGGCCGCGGCAGGCCTCGCAAGTGCCGCCCATGCGGATTTCGTCCATGTTCAACAAGACGCTATTGGGATGGAGCTTCTCGATGAGCTTTTGGGCTTCCCGGTCGAAGATTTCGTACAGTTCCGGTTCCCCCATGCAAACGGTGACCTGACCATCATAGATGACCATGGAGTGATACCAAGAGACGCGCAAGCGTTCGCCATCACGAATGCGGCTGCCGGGCAGCAACTTCAAAGGGAGCGCTTCCCCGTCGTCCCGCCGCGGAGCGAGATGCGGCGTCTCCAGCGCCGCGTAATCCTTGCCCTCGGCATAAACCATACTCCCGTCCTCACCGCGCACGGTGACCGGCGTGCCGGGCCGACGAAGCACATTGACCGGGCCGACTTCCTCCACGTTCCAATCGTCCAGCCAAACCTTGCCGGCCTTCCCGCCCCAAAGCCCCGCGTAAATGGAAACCTTATCGAAATTAAGGCTGTTGAAAATCATGGTCAGTTTCCGCCAATCGGAGGAAGGCGGCACATCGAATTTCCGCGGGGCCAATTCGCGCTCGTGTTCGCCCGCCAGGACCATCACGTGAAAAGCGTCCGCGGGCCGCAAGCCGTCGGTCTTCACCCAAAGGGTAAGGCGGTAGCAATGATGCGGTTGCACCGGGAGCGTTTGCATGACACGGCCATGTCCGTACTGGTTGGCGGTAAAGTTCTCCAAGCGCAAGGAGGCCCGCCCACCATGCCGCACTTCGCTATCAACAAAACTGACCGTGCCGGGCTGATCGTGAAAATCGAAGCCTTTGAAAGTGTTGCCTTCAAACTCTTCAAAGCCGCCATTTTTGAATGGGACAGAATTGGCCGGCGCCAGCCGCGCCTCATGGCCTTGGACCAAGAACGGCGCGTCGATGACCGGCAATCCTTCCGCCAGGTTGGGGTCGTAGGCCAGCGCGCTGCCGTAGCCGACGGAGAAAATCGACGGGATCAGTTCCAGGCGGTTCGACTCGCAGCATTGGTCGATCGCGCTGAGGCGGCGGAAAAAGTCCGGAGATTTTTTTGAAAGAGTGTCCAGTCCGAAGGAAACCACGGCGCCGTTCAAGTGATGCTGCCCCGCCGTTTGCAGGATTTTCGACACCTCCGTCACGTCCTCGTCCTTTTCCAATCCCCATCCAAAGACAAACACAAACCGGTCGCCGAAACGTTGTGGAGCGGCCCCTAACCGCAGGGAAAAAAGACAGACAAGAATAAGAATAAACGCTTTGTTCATACGAATCAGTGCTTAGTTATCGACTTCTAGTTTTGGACGAAAGGCCATCGGTTTCCCTTCGATGCTGCGTTGCGGCCGCAGTTTCATCAACCGCCGCGCCTCGCCGATGACGTAATCCCATTGCAAAGCCGGCCCGGGATCAACCTTATTCGTTTGCAAATGATAATGCCCCAAGACGCCATGATAGTCCCGCGACATCTCGTCCTGCATTTTGTGGGTCATCAACCGGCCGTCCGCTTCGCGCGGATAATCGCAGGTGATGCGGGGGAACATGGCGCACAGGGAGGCGGTCAATTTGGCGAGGGCCTTATACTGCTGGGGTGTAAAATCGTACTGACTCAGCTCGCGCCCCTGTGTCTCGCCGGCGATCAATTCGCGCCGCGCCGGGCGGGCGATAAAATGGCGGGTGCGTTGCGGCGGCGGGCCGCCTTGTTTGGGCAGGGCAATGATGGTCCGCCCATCGGTGTCCTTCTTGTACCAATCGGGCAGCGGGCTTTTCTCCGTAGGGCCGTAGGAGCCAAGGTTGGCGATTTCGATGCCAATCGACCGGGTATTGGCCGCGGCAGCGTGCCGGGCGCGCTCCTTCAAATCCAGCGTTTGATAAATGGTCCCGTCCAGGTCGAGCATGAAATGGACGCTCAAATCGCGCGAGTCCTGCAAAATCTTGAAGCATGTCCGCGAGAGACCCGCCGCGTCAAAGTGCAGCACGAATTGATCGACATTCGATTGCAAGGTGGGAAGGTCCCAGCCGCCGCCGCGCACCCGTTCGAGTTGCTCGGGGGTCAAGTGGCGCTCGCGGAGGTCGTAGCGGTTGGGCGTGCCCGGCGAATCCAAATGGGGACGCGAATCCGCGTAATCCGATTCCTTGAACGGAGCAAAGCGCCGCTCCACTCGATAAGCATCGAATCCGCCAGGGTCCATCCAGAAAACGACCGGTGTTCCGGTGTGAAAAAACTGCCCGGCGGCGACAATTTCATCCCCCTTTCGTTTTTCGTGGCTGCCGGGCGAATGACACACGCAGCCCGCCAAGAGAACCGGCGCCAGCAGCGCAACCCATCGGCGCGGAAAAAACATAAGCCTTTATACGGGCGAACGACGCTCCGGGTCAAGAATGGCCAACGATCGGGGTGTGATTAGAGTATCGGGCAATCCTGGTGGAGGACGGAGTTGCTGCTCCGCAGACCAGGGCTGCGTTGGCCGCAGCCGCCGACGCCAAGGCTACGGTGGCCAGGGTGGCGAAATGGCAGACGCACAGGACTTAAAAACCCAATTTTGGCCATTTCAAGCTCTTGCATCCCGTCACTTGCCACTCACACGACATCGTTTATTTTATTGGTGTTTTCTCACGTTTCGGTCTTTTCGCCCCACGGTTCAGGCCTCAAGGTTTTGAACATGAAACTAGCACAAAATCTAGCACAGGGAGAATCGCTTGCAGATTTTCCTAGCTTCATGTGCTTCCACATCAGCCCCACGGCACGTTAGCATTGCGGAGCTTTATCACCTGCACCCTGTCAAAAAAGATTTTCACGCTTCCACAGTTCTGGATCAAATCAGGGAACTGGGTCCCATCGAATGCGGCGCATCGATATTCCCACAAACCATTTTCATCCGAGTAAAACTTCAGTTCATAATTGCGCCAACCATCTCTCGTTAATTCACTCACCCGAATTGTCCGGCGCGCGACAAACTCCTGGACTGGGTACTTAACGACGCTCTTACCATCGGGCGCAAGCCCTGTCTCGGTCCGAGTCCGAAAAACGTCCAACATCAAAATATCCCAATTCTTGCTGATTTCCTGCGGTTTTTGGAATCCATAGCCTCGTATCCGGAATGAAACCGCGTACAATCCGGGCTCTGTCGGGTCCATAGAATACGGCCCAAAGAATTGGTGCTCGCACGAAGTCTCTCGTGTTTTGTCCCTTGACCACTCCCATACCTCGTGATCCGCAGAGCTTCTTAAGTTCTTGCCGATCGCTGAGCACTTTTCCGCGATGATGTTCCAATTCCCCCTGCATCTCAGTCCGACCTCCACGGTTTAGCGGGGTAACGCACATGTACTCGCGTATAGTTCTTGGCCTTGATCGAATGATTTCGAGGATCAGCCGTACACCGAAAAACATGACCACCCCGATAAACCCGCCCACAGCAGCCCCGAACGCGTGCGCGAAACTCTCTCCTGAAATCCCAAGCGAATCCAAATAACGCAAAAGGTGGTTAATCACACGTTGAGGAATGGCAGAATTGACGGGACTTGGCAAGATGTTCCACCCCCGGGTTTCTCGGACGGTTATTAGACTATTAAACAAGCTTAATGAAGTTAGGGCCAGTCCGTTTTGGTCAATTCGGCGACCTCTCGCAGCATTCGCATCTTTTCCCGTTCCTTTCGGCGACGTTTCGCCAAGTTTTCCAGACCCCGCTCGATCATGGCCTCACAATCCTTCGCCAGTTGCAACTCTTTGTTTTCCTGTTTCCACATGGCGAGGGCCGAAAGTAATCAAGCGCGATTTTCCTCCGTCGCGCCGCGCAATGGCAGGCATGCCGTGACGTGCAAAACCATTGCGGCGCTGCTTGCGGAATCACCTCCTGGTTGGGATCAAACGCTCGGCGTCAAGTATGTGCATCTCGCTGGCTAGATGTTCCGGCCAGTACACGATCAGCCAGGCTCCAAAACGCTTGACCTGGCAGCGTCGTCCAGTCTGATCGGGTTGGGTGGTTTCACCGGGCGCGAATGGCTCGCGCGAGAGGAAGGAAAATATTCGAAGCAGTTCTTCTCGCTGGCGCTTCGGGCTGGCCGCAAACACTTGGAGCACGGCGTCGGCAACGCTATATCTGTAAGGCAACTTCACCGTCCGCTGGCGCAGAGGCGGTCGTGCAGCGCCAGGAGTTCTTCGGCGCTGTGGCCCTTGCCTTGGAGACAGTCACTCAGCCGTCGCTCCATTTCAGCCTGCCAGGACGGATCATCCACTCGAAAGCTCTGGCGAATGTGTGCAGCCAATTCCAAACGCTCGTCCGTCGGAAGTTCGTCCACCGCCCGCTTGAGTTCTGTAAGACCCATTGTCTAATCATCCTTTGGCTTACGGGCGTTTTCAAGGGAAATATTGTCTGGGCAACGCATCTAATGTTGCTCCGTCTTTGCGTCTTTGGCCCATTGCGCCTTTGCGTTTCATGTCTTTCTTCCTGTCGCCTGGCGCTGATCGTATTGGGCGCTATAGACCGTTGACGAAGCGTCGAATCCGATAAGAAAAAAGGCCGAAGGCTGCTTGCCTCTCGGCTGCAGCGGGTTCATTCTTCTGCCAAGCAACTGGAGAAAATTGAATGCAGACTGCCCTTCGTTTCACGGTTCTATTTCAAACCATCGCCCTTGTTCTTGTCTTATCGTGTGCCGAGGCCTTCGGGGGTCAACTCGCCTTGACCAACGCGGCGCTAATCGTGAGCGTGGATACGTCCAACGCGACGTTCTCCGTGCTCGATCGGCGAACGGGACGACTCTGGACGCAAAGCAACAGCGGGGAAGTCGCCGTAACAGAAGCGCACGCGGCGCCCGGCGAAATCGACCTAAGCCTGCGCCACCGGCGGTCAAGTTTGGTCCTTCAAGCGCGCGTGGCGCTGGATGCCACGCAGCCAGAATTCACTCTCAGCCTGGCGGGAGACGGCGCCATGTCCGGGCCGGTGCGTTATCCTTCTCCATTTTTAAGCCAACCGGGCGATCGGTTGATCGTGCCGATGAATGAGGGGATTTCCTTTCCGGTGGAGGACAAGTCCATCGAAAAATTTCATTTGATCGCTTACGGCGGACACGGCATTTGCATGGCGTTCTGGGGCGTGACGGACGAGCAGCAGGGACAGGAGATCATCATCGAAACGCCTGATGATGCGGCGATCCAACTCCTCCGTCCGAATGATCTCCTGGCCATCGCCCCGGAGTGGGACGCGCAGAAGGGGAAACTCGGCTACGAGCGGAAGTTGCGCTATGTTTTCTTTGACCGCGGCGGCTACGTGGCCATGACCAAACGCTATCGCGAATATGCGCGGCAACATGGACTCTTAAAAACCCTGGCGGAAAAGCGAAGCGAAAATCCCAACGTGGATCTGCTGGTCGGCGCGGTCAACATTTGGAACTGGGACGCCGACCCTGTCAAAATGGCCGCGCAATTGCGCGAAGCCGGCATCGACCGCATCCTCTGGAGCCGCGGCGGTTCCGGGGAAGCGTTGCGCGCGCTCAATGAGATGAAGGTCCTGACCAGCCGCTACGATATTTATCAGGACACGATGAACCCGTCCAATTTTCCATTTCTCGGCGGAACGCACCCGGACTGGACGACGGCAGCGTGGCCGGCGGACATTATTCGTCAAGCGAACGGTGACTGGAAGCATGGCTGGGGCGTTAAAGGCACCAACGGTGTCTGGTACGATTGCGGCGTACTCTGCGACAGCCGCGCGCTGGACTACGCGCGGGCCCGCATCCCGGCGGAACTGGCCGCGCGCCCCTACCTTTGCCGTTTCATTGACACCACCACCGCCGCTCCCTGGAACGAGTGCTATGACGCGCGCCATCCCATGACCCGGACCGAGAGCAGGCAATGGAAGATGAAACTTCTCGAATACGTTTCCCGCGACTGCAAGCTGGTCACCGGCAGCGAAACCGGCCACGACGCGGCCGCGCCGTTTGTGGATTACTTTGAGGGAATGCTCAGCCTCGGGCCGTTTCGCGTGCCCGACTCCGGACGGGATATGCAACGCATTTGGAACGACCCGCCTGAAGCCGTTGCCAAATTCCAGCTCGGCCAGGTTTATCGCCTGCCGCTGTGGGAACTGGTCTATCACGATTGCGTTGTCGCTCATTGGTACTGGGGCGACTACAATAACAAGTTGCCAACGCTCTGGGACAAGCGCGACCTGTTCAACGTCCTTTACGGCACGCCGCCCCTGTTCATGTTCAACCGCAAGCTATGGGAAACAGAGAAGGCCAGGTTTGTGCAAAGCTACACCAACACCTGCCCGTACGTGCGCGCGGTCGGTTACTCCGAAATGACGGACCATCGCTGTCTGACAGCGGACCGTAACGTCCAGCAAACCGCCTTTGCCAATGGTGTCACCGTCACGGTGAATTTCGGAACCACGCCGTTCCAACTCGCCACGGGAGAGACATTGCCGCCGGGCGGATTTCGCGCTGACGGGATGCCGAAATAAAAGCAGTCAATACTCGGGAAACACGGGCAGAATCGGCGTCGCGCCTTCGCAAGCGCAAACATACCGCGCCACCTGGTTGGCATGGCGGTTGACGGCGTCGAGCGGCTTTCCCGCCAACACGCCTACGGTCAGCGCGGCAGTGAAGGCGTCACCGGCTCCGACGGTGTCTTTGACTACGACCGGTTCGCCGGGATCATCGGCCCACTGGCCGTTGGAAAAAAGCAGGCTGCCGTGAGCGCCGCGAGTCAAACACACCAGGCGCAAGGAATAGTGCCGCGCCAATTGTTCAATTTGCTGCCGCACGCCCCCATGCCAGCCCAGCATTTCCGCCAGCACGGGCAGCTCGGCATCATTGAGTTTCACGATGTTTGCCAGACGCAGCGATGTTTCAATCACCTCGCGCGAAAAATAATCTTGGCGCAGGTTGACGTCGAAAATGCGCAACGCCTCCGGCCGGGCCGCCGCCAGCAATGCCTGGACGGTCTCCCGCGCCGGGCTGCGTCGCTGCCCCAGGGTCCCGAACGAGACCGCGTCCGCAACGGCCGCCGCGGCCAGCGCGCTTTTTTCCAAAGCCAGGCGGTCCCAGGCAACATTCTCGTGAATGGTGTAGCGCGGCTGGCCGTCGGCGGACAGCTCGACGGTGACCGTTCCGGTCGGAGCAGATGAATCGATCTGAACACCATCCACCGGCAAACCCAGCGCTTGCAACCGTTGCAGAATCTCCGTTCCCAAAGCGTCCTGCCCCACGCGCGAGATGACGCGGCTGCGCGCTCCCAAGGCGTCGGCGTGATAAGCGAAATTGGCAGGCGCGCCGCCCATTTGTTTGCCGGAGGGCAGCAAGTCCCAAAGAATCTCGCCAATCCCGATGACAATTGGATTCATGCCGTCATTAAACACCAGCCGATTTGCGCGCGCCAGCAAGTTGGCGCAAGTCAAGACGCCAGGCCCAAATCCTCGCCTAATGTTCGCTCAGCACCTGAATGCTTCGATAGGACTTGTATAGGACTGGAAACATGGGGTCGGCGAGACGCCGACCACAGCGACCGGGACGGTCAATGCCACTAGTTTTTGTGGGCGCAATTCGGGGTTACTTTCAATTGTTGACGCGCTTTTTTTCGGGAA
>JBKQWF010000295.1:0-4303 GCA_052139695.1 Limisphaerales bacterium | reverse complement strand
CGTGGGCAATGAGCCTCGGGCGCATTATTCCTAACAGCCTAATTTAAACAGGATCATCACCGTGAGGCGGAGCAAGCAGAGGGATAATCCGGCGTTTGAGCATTTCGTAATCCTCCAGCGCCCTGCCAATCTGAACGGTCGTTGCTTTGCCCAGCCCAATCCCGTTTTCAAACGCTTTGATTTGATCGACCAGCATTGGAAGTTGGCTTCCCGCATTGCTCGCATCGGAACCATCCGCGCTGCCCCGCACCACTTGCGCAACCCGCAGCAAGGCGCGCAGATGCCCTGATACATTGTGTTCCTCCAATGTCTTCTTTAATTGCCCTGGGTTTCTATGGCCCTTTGAATATATCCGGGCCAGGTATCCGCTTGCCTCCTCGTCTCTGTATTGCGGAATGGTCCCCGTGAAGATGTTCAGATAATCCCTCATTCGGGCAATGACCTGGGGCTGGGTCAAAACCCCGCGCCGTAGATAAACAAAAAGCACCTTGCTCGTTGCGACCATGACATCAATGAAGTTCGACAGGCCGTTGATGTTGGCCGTGCGTTCATGCCGGCGCAACACCTGTCACGATGTCGGTCCGCAAAACTGTAGATTGCTTCTCCAAGGTCTGGGAATTGTTCTCGGGCGAGTTTAAGCCAATCCGGCATCGTGTCGGGATGGAATGGATCTCGGATTGTAACCCGGAAGCCATGGCCTCCGGCCCGTTCACGGCTCTCATCCTTGTAATGAATCCTGACATGTTTCAAATACTGGATGAGTTGGGCATGACCTTGCTGGCGGCCGATCTCATCCAAATGCTCCACCAATCCACAGCCCGTTTCACAGACTTCCGTCTCTCTCCCTGAATTGCCTGCGGGACTGCTGCGTCGATTTTTCTTTTTGGTCGGCTTTGAATCCGTTGCTGCTTCGCCTTTGATCTTGGCCAAACGTATTTGCCTTGCCCTAGCCAGAGCTTTAATGAGTTTACGTTTATGGGCGGCGGTCATGTGATATTTGCGCTTGGCGGGAGCAGGGGTTTCAACGGCCGCCGGGAATGGAATCTCACCTCCGCGAGCAGCGATGGAATCGACTTGCCTTTGCAGCGCCTCGATCTGCTCCTTGATGGCAATGATGCGGCGGAGTTGGCTTATCGTTAAGCTTTTCAGATCGGTCACGGGTGATTTTTAATGCCGGGAGGGTTGCCAGTCAATTACGGAGATGACTGTTACCAGCAGGCCCAGCGCGTGGAGCATCTGCCGCATCCCTCAGAATGCGGGGCAAGTGGACAACCGGCCAGCGCGCGCTGGGTCAAATGGCCAGCGGCGTGACCCGTGACATCAACAACGCTCTTTCTCCCGTGACCGCTTACACCGAACTGGTGTTGCACCCCGCGCAGCCCCGTTCAAGGTGACTTTGCGGGTTGCGTCACCGCGCTGCCAGAACTTCCCGACTTTAGTTTGCCGCGATTTCGAATCCGGTTTGGCCGTTCAGCCCAGCCATAGCGGTATGAATGTAACGTGACGCCTTTGACGCCTCCTGGCAGCACTGTTTAAACTTCTGGCGCGATCGCTGAACCGGACAAAAAACGGGTTGACTATTCGCCATTCGCGAATAGAGTATATCCATGATAGCGAAGTCCTTGGACATCGTGGTTCTGTTGAAGCTGCTTTCGAAGCCCGAAAAGGTCCCGTATGCCGAGCTGTCCAAGGAGCTGTTTATCAGTGCCTCGGAGATCCATGCAGCTGTTCGCCGGAGCATTGCGGCCGGCTTGATTGCTGAGGGCACCCGCGAACCGCGCAGAAGGGCGCTGGAGGATTATCTGATTCATGGGGTCGCGTATGCTTTCCCTGCCGCTCCAGGGAGGGTGGCAAGAGGTGTTCCAACAGCCTACGCGGCACCTCCGCTTTCCCAGCAAATCAGCCCGGATGACCTCCCGCCCGTGTGGGCCGACCCCGATGGGACCGTCAAAGGCTACTCCATTGAGCCCCTTTACATCTCCGTCACGTCGGCGATAAAGAAGGACCAGGCTTTGTACGAGCTCTTGGCACTTGTCGATACGCTCCGTATCGGCCGCGCACGAGAGCGTAGGCTTGCCGAAGAAGAACTAAAACACCGACTAAGCCATGCCCACGCCGCGTGAGGAAATGCGGATTGTGTCGCTGCGGCTGCACCCGTTGGCGGTTCCATTTGTATTCGTTGGCGGAGCTGTTATGCACTGTTTGGTGGACCGCCCCGACCTGACCAATTTTCGACCTACAAAAGACGTCGACGTCGTTGTGGCGATTGCGAGTTACGGGAGCTTTGCGCTTTTGGAAGAGCGTCTTAGGGTTAGGGGTGCTGGTTTTACCCACGACACCTCTGAAGGCGCTCCTATATGTCGTTGGATCGTTGACGGCTGTCACGTTGACATAATGCCAGCAGAGCCGTCGGGCTTGGGAATGAACACGCGCTGGTTTCCACAAGTGCTTCAGACTGCAGCCGACATTGATTTGGGGGAGGGGTGTTTGGCGAAAGTTGTCACACCACCTCTTTTCCTGGCGACCAAATTTGAGGCCTTTAAGGATCGTGGAGGCGATGATTATTACGGCAGCAAAGATCTTGAAGACATCGTGACGTTAATGGATGGGCGGGCGAAGATCGTTGAAGAGGTTTCAGCGGCAATCCCTGAAGTTCGGAAGTTTCTCGCTGACGAGTTCACCAAGATTTTGCGGCATCCAGACTTTGCTGACGCACTCCCGGGGCATTTGTCGGTGATGTATGGGGCAAGATCTCGAGTGTCGATCGTGAGGAAAAGATTTGAGTCCGTGGCCGCGCTACGCGCGTAGTCGTCACTGCTTTGTCATCTGCCTTTTCGTTCGGTGGCGAATCGGGCTAACCCTAAGCGAACTCCCTTCCCGTTTGCGACCGTTGTCACCGGTTCTTCGCGGGGACGCAACCCGTAAAGAGTCAATAAGAGGTATGCAACAAAAACATGAAGGGGATCAATGTTGACAATGGTTTTATCGCATTTCGGCATTTCGCATTTGTAATAGATAAATACGGCATTCTGGCGTGTTCTGTGTTGGCAATTTGTTGGCAACTTTTGGACTGCTTTGCCGGGTAGATCGGTGGCAATTCCGCTCCGCCGCATGATCGGTCCAGGCTTCGAGCAGGCTAAGAACTTGAGTGGCGTCGAACACGGCGGAATCTTTGTTATCACTCCAGCACGCTTGAGTTGATTGCGCCCCACGCGCCCCACGCGCGACGCTTGATGCGCAAGACAAAGTTCCCTACAATCCAGCTCTAATGCGCGCACTTCCGAACACAATGTCCGAGAGCGTACTGAGCGGGCATTCTTCTCGCCGCCAGTGGTTTCGTGGTTTGGTCTGCACCGTGGCTTGGGCTCTGGCTGGAATGCATCGCCCGGCATGGGCCTCCGTTCGAACCTCTTCGGGACTGGCCGAGGCAACTTTCCATTTTATCCGGCGTTGTGCTCGCAGCGATGGTGGCTACGCCCCCTCGCCAGACCAGGCCTACGCGGGAAACTCGGACACCGGCTCGAGTGATTTGGCCGCAGTGACCTACGCGGCGACCTTGGCCAAGACCATGGGGTGGCGGTTGCCCCATCCGCAACGCTCGATTGGGTTCGTTCAGCGTCATCAGCAATCGGACGGCTCATTCATCAACTTCGAGGGCAAAATGGATCCCAAGTCGGATCTGGCGGTCCTTTACAACACGGTCCAGGGCGTGGTGGCGTTGCGCGCTCTCGGGCAGCGCCCCAAGATTGATCCTGCCAAGGTGCTGGACCGTTTTTTTGTCGATAATGCGTTTAGCAAACTGCCTTGGTATACGACGAGTTTCTTCCCCCTCTTCTATGCCGCGTTAAACCAACCATTCCCCTCACGTTATGATCAGGCCTTGCGGGGTTTGCTGGTCGGTGGTCAGAGTGAGGATGGCTACGTGGGCGACCACGTGGCCGCGACCTTCCACCTGGCGCACTACTTTCGTTTAATCGGCCAGCCGATACCGAAGGCTGGCCAGATGGTGGCGCGGGTTCTGCGAGACCAGAAGCCCGACGGGGGCTGGAATATCAAGGCGCCCGACTGGGACGTGCATTCCTGTTTCGACGCGGTATTCATCCTCAGGCAATTGGGAGGAGACTCGGAGGCCGTGCGGAAGGCCCTGGAGAAAGCGGCCGACTGGGCGCTGAGTTGTCGCAACCCGGACGGCGGCTTTGGTCATTATCCCGGTTGGCACTCGGACATGGATGCCGTTTACTTCCAGTTTGGGACATTAATCCAGTGCGCCAGGATACTGCCGACCCAACGCGATTTCCCCGAC
>JBKQWF010000294.1:0-12456 GCA_052139695.1 Limisphaerales bacterium | reverse complement strand
CCCAGGCATATCCGTCCCTCTCCTGACAGGGAAATGCGGTCGCGTAGATGCGCCGCGGATAGGCGTCCTGGCTGGTCAATGATGGAATCTCCATGCACTGCCCGGATTCCGGCTCGAAGACCCAGCCGTGATACTTGCAGGTAACCGCGCTGCCATCGAACCATCCGCAGGAGTAATTACACCATCACGCCCAAAATATAAGTTGAAGCGTTTATTTATGCACAATTCCTAAGTCAATAAACCTTGCGCAGGTTCGAGGGGAGAATATTCAACTCGGCGCGATACTTGGCCACGGTCCGACGGGCGATGACGATCCCTTTTTCCTTCAGCATTTTGACGATTTCCTGATCGGAGAGCGGCTTGCCCGGGTCTTCCTTCTTGAACATCTCGGAAACCATGTCTTTGACGCTTGTATTGGAAACACCATTGCCGCCGTCGGTTTGCAGGCCCGAGGTGAAAAAGTACTTCATCTCGAAGATCCCCTGCGGCGTGTCAATATATTTATTGGAGACAGCGCGGCTGACGGTGGTTTCGTGAACGCCGACGACTTCCGCCACCTGCACCATCGTCATGGGTTTGAGATGGGCCACGCCTTTCTGCATGAACTCCTTTTGCCGTTTCACGATCTCGTTGCCAATGTTCAAAATGGTCTGTTGCCGTTGCTGCAAGCTCTTGATGAGAAATTTTCCGGCGCGAATTTTATCGCGAATATAGTCCTTCACTTCCGGCGAGGCATCGGCCTGCACCATCAAATCTTTGTAATGGTTGCTGATGCGCAGGTGGGGAATCTGTTCGTTGTTCGTCGTCACAACGTAGTTATCGCCCACTTTCTGCACGAAGACTTCCGGGGAAATGTAGCGGTCGTTGTCGGGCAGGAATTCCCGGCCGGGATGAAACTCCAAATGGGCGATGCGCGCCACCGCGGTCTGGACTTGCTCGACACTGATGCTCAAGTTGCGCGCGATTTCCGGGAGCTTGCGTTTGCCCAGCGCGTCCATTTGGTCGCGGATGATGGTGTATTCCAGGCTGTCTTGCCGCTCCGCCCGCTCCAATTGCAGCATCAGGCATTCGCGCAAATCGCGCGCCGCCACCCCGGGTGGATGAAAACTCTGAATAACCTTGAGGACCGCCGTGATTTTTTCCACTGGAGTGCCGGTGGAAAAGGACAGCTCATCGACGCTGGCTTTGAGGTAGCCGACATCGTCAATGTTGCCGATGATCATTTCGGCGATGGATTTCTGGTCCGCCGTCAGATCGGAAAAGCGCATTTGTTCGAGCAGGCTCTCTTGCAGGGAAGTCCCCGCCACCAGCGAATCAAACATGAATTGGCGGCGCTCCTCGGCTTCCTGGCTTTGGCGGACCGGCAGGTTGGTGGCGGCAAAATGATCGCGCCATTCCTGGTCCATTTGCGTCAGGCGCTCAAACTCCACTTGGAAATCATCCACCGGCGCGTTGCTCGGTTTCTCGGTGGCGGGGTCGAACTTGACGTCGGCCGGCGGTTCCGCCAGGTCGGTCGCTTCGGCGGCGCCGTCACCGTCGCCTTCTTTGACGCGCTCACTCAGTTCGACTTCGGCGGCCGGGACTTCTTCCAGCAGAACATTGTTCTGCAATTCCTGTTCGACCAACGCCTTCAACTCAAGGGTAGGCGCTTGCAGCAGGGCTAGCGACTGCTGTAGTTGCGGCGCCAGCACCTGCGAGAGCGACATTCTCTGCGATAAATGCAACCCTTGTGACATTGCGGGCAGTTTAACGCCAAGCGCGATTTTGCTCAAGCCCCAAACTCGCATTTTCAACAATGCGAAAGGTGGGGTCGCCTCGCCGAGGCGACCACTCGGCCCGCGGACCGCTCGGCGATCCGCCCGAGCCGTCCCCCCATTCGTGACTGCAGCGTTGCCATTTTCAGAAAAGGATTGCCGCCCGAGAACCGCCCTTCTAAGGTCGTGTCGTGTCGGCTCATTTGACTATTTTGGGCAGCGGCTCAGGGGGCAATTGCGCCTACCTCGAAGCGGGTGAAACGCGCCTGTTGATCGACGCCGGCTTTAGCGGGCGCCAAATCCGCCAGCGCCTGGCTTCAATTGCGCGCGTCCCGGAAACGCTCACGGGCATCCTCATTACCCACGAACATTCCGACCACGTCTCCGGCCTGCTCGGCCTGGCCGCCAAGGTGAATGTGCCGGTCTATTGCAACCGCTTGACGAGAGAGGCCATCGAAGCGCAATTGCAAATTCAACTGGATGCCCGCGTCTTCACCACGGGCGATTCGTTTGTCATGGGCGACGTGACCGTGGATACTTTTCCCGTTCCGCACGACGCCTACGATCCGGTTGGTTTTCTCGTCCGAACCGCGGCGGGAAATTTTGGGTTTCTGACCGACCTGGGCCATGCCACCAAGCTGGTAGTGGAACGGTTGCGGGCGGCCAACGTTGTTTTGCTCGAAGCCAACCATGATCTCAAAATGTTGCAGGAGGACCCACGCCGTCCCTGGAGCCTCAAGCAGCGTATTGCCAGCCGGCATGGCCACCTTTCCAACGAAGGCGCCGCCGACGTGGCGGAGCAAATCCTCTCCGCCGATCTGCGCCATCTTTTTTTGGGACACCTGAGCCGCGACTGCAACGACCCGAAGCTGGCCCGCGAGGTGGTGGCGGGACGTCTGGCCCACGCCGGCGGAACGCATGTCGGCATTCTCTCCACCTCCCAGAACGTTCCCTGCCCGACCTTTTCCCTGTAGAGAGGTAATAAGCGGTATAAGAAGTTGAAAGAAGCGTCTTTTTGTTATATTCGTCTAGGATGGATAATACAGGCAAGGTCAAGGAAAAGGACGTTACGGAACAGCCCGTTCCGCCGGAAGCGGGCCAACTGCCCGCTCCCGTGGTGCTGACGTCCCAGGACATTGAGCAGCTTAAGGAAAAGGCGGCCAAAGCCGATGAGTATTGGGACCGTCTTTTGCGGCAGACGGCCGATTTGGAGAATTATAAAAAGCGCGCCGCCCGCGAGCGGCAGGAGGCAGTGGCCTTCGCCAATGAAAATTTACTCTCGAAATTGCTTCCCGTGCTGGACGCCTTTGAAATGGCCCTGGCGGCGGATGCCAAAGGAGCGACGGCGGCAGCGTCGTTGCAGGCCGGCATTGTCATGGTTTCGCAGCAGCTAAAGTCTGCACTGGCGGAAGCCGGCCTGGAGGAAATCGACGCCGGCGGCAAGCCGTTTGACCCCAATGCCCACGAAGCTGTCTCCCAGATGGACACCGCCGAAGCGCCGGAAGGACAAGTGGTGCGCCAGATCCGCAAAGGATACCGCTTCCGCAATCGGCTGCTGCGCCCTGCCGGAGTGGTCGTGGCTAAAAAGCCCGCAGTTTGACCCCTATGCAAAGACGCGATTGTTATGAAGTCCTGGGAGTGGAACGTAACGCCGACACCGAGGAAATCAAAAAAGCCTATCGGCAACTGGCGCTGAAGTATCATCCGGACCGCAATCCCAATGACAAGTCGGCGGAAGAAAAATTCAAGGAGCTGGGCCATGCCTACGAAATCCTAAGCGATCCGCAGAGCCGCGCCGCTTACGATCAATACGGCCACGCCGCCTTTGACTCCCGCGCCCGCACCCGCAGTGGCGGCGGCTTCCACGACCCTTCGGACATTTTCCGCGAAGTCTTCGGCAATTCGAGTATTTTCGACGACCTTTTCGGCGGCGGCCAGCGCAATCCGGGCGGCGCCCAGCGCGGCGACGATTTGCGCTATGACCTTGAGCTGACCTTCCTCGAAGCGGCGCAAGGGTGCGAAAAGGAAGTCTCGCTCACCAAACTCGATGCCTGCGAAACCTGCCGCGGCAGCGGCGCGGAGCATGGCGCCACGACCAAGGTTTGCTCCACCTGCGGCGGACGCGGCCAGGTGCTCAGTTCGCGTGGCATTTTTTCCATCGCCCAGACTTGCCCGCGTTGCGAGGGCCGGGGGCGGGTGGTAGATAAACCCTGCCGCGCCTGCGGTGGCAGCGGACGGCACGAACGGACTTCCTCGATCAGAATCAAGGTGCCGCCGGGCGTGGATGGCGGATCGCGGCTTCGTTCTTCAGGCAACGGCGAAGCGGGAATGCGCGGGGGACAGGCGGGAGATTTGTATGTTGTTCTGCACGTCAAGCGCCATGAGATTTTCGGGCGCGAAGGCGATGATTTGCTCTGCGAGGTCCCGATCAGCTTCGCCCAGGCCGCCTTGGGCGCGGTCATCAAAGTGCCCACCCTGACCGAGCACGCCGACGTCAAAGTCCCGCCCGGCACCCAGCCCGGCACGGTCTTCCGCCTCAAAGGCAAAGGCATTCGCAACGTGCAGGGTTATGGCACGGGCGATTTGCTGGCCCGGGTCCAGATCGAAGTGCCCACCCGCCTCAATGCCGCCCAGCGCGCCAAACTGGACGAGTTTGCCAAACTATGCGACGAAAACGTCCATCCCCTGAGCAAAAGCTTTTTTGAACGGGCCAAGAATCTGTTTAAGTGACAGTTCCCCCATGCACCGTTTTTACCTGCCGCCGGCCCAATGCCAGTCCAGCCGCCTGGCACTGGTAGGCGGCGAAGCGCATCATGCCGCGGGCGTGTTGCGCGTCAAACCCGGCGAAATGGTCGCGGTGCTGGACGGCATCGGCGGCGAATACACCTGCCGGGTGGCGTCCGTCGCCTCAAAGCAAATCCTTCTTGACGTTGAGAATGTGGCGCGCGACCCGGCCCCGGCCTGCCGCGTCACCCTGGTGCAGGCTGTTCCCAAAGGGCAGATTTTCGAGGCCATCGTGCAGAAAGCGACGGAACTGGGCGTGGCGCGGGTGGTGCCCTTGCTCTCGGAACGGGTCGCCGTCCGCCTGGATGACCGCGCCGCCGGGCACAAGCACGAAAAATGGCAGCACACCGCCGTGGAAGCGATCAAACAATGCGGCCAGCGCTGGCTGCCCGAGGTCCCCGAGCCGATGACCCTGCCGCAATGGTTGTCCCGCGGTGATCAATTCGACTTGACGCTGCTGGGATCCTTGCAGGATGACCGCCAGCACGCCCGCCAGTATTTCTCCGCCTTTGAGCGCAAGCACCAGCGCCGTCCTGCCACCCTCTGCGTCTGGATCGGCCCCGAAGGCGATTTTTCCCCCGCCGAGGTAGAGTCCATTAGAAACACCGGCGCGCTACCGATCACCCTTGGCCCCCTCATCCTGCGCAGCGAAACCGCCGCCATCTTCGCCCTGTCCATCATTAATTACGAACTGCAAGCGCCCCTCGGTCATCCGTAATCATGCCCGACTGGACCGGATTTTAGCCACAGACCGGCACAGATGAACACCGATCAAAAAAACATCTGAGAATCTGTGTCCATCTGTGGCTGATAACCCAAAGCGTGCAGATTGATTCGACAGTTGTTCACGATTCTTTCCCACCCTTCCCATCTTCCTGCTTTTCAAACAGCGTGGAAGGGAGCAAAGTGGCGTTCAATGGGCAAGGGTCGGAGTCATGGGCACGCGAGAAAAGGTCAAAAGAGCGGGATAGTTGAGAAGGAAGGCCAAGTGGACGGGAAAAGGATGCAGGTCCTACTTGCGGGTCAAAAGAACCGAAGCAGACCATAGTCAATATGAACAAAGCGCTCATTCTCTCTGACCTGCACCTGGGCAACCCCAGCTGCCGGGCAAAAAACATCGTCCGCGTGCTCAACCTGGAGGACTTTGAAATCCTCTTCATCGACGGCGACCTCTTTGACTGCCTCAACCTTGGGCGGTTGCCCAAATCGCACTGGAAAGTGCTCACCAAAGTGCGCAAGGTTTCCAAAAGGAGGCGGGTCATCCTCATCCGCGGCAACCACGACACGATCGACTTTGAAGCGCTGGAGGCGCTCCTCGGGATCGAGACCCACGCCGAATTCCTGTGGGAGCACCAGGGGAAGAAGTTCCTCTTTGTGCATGGGGACATCTTTGACCATTTCGTCCTGGGCTGGCCCCGCGTCAACGAATGGCTCACTACCCTCTATTACCACGCCCACAAGTTCAAGCCCCTGCGCTGCCTGGTGGACCGAATCCTCCAGTCCGGCAACAGAAGCAGCGCGGCGGAGTTCCGCAAAAGGGTCGAAATATTCCGGGAACACAAGCGCGCCGACTACGTCATCTGCGGGCACACCCATTTCGCGGAGCTCTTTTCCACCTACGCCAACAGCGGGAGTTTTCTGGGAAACCCCTGCACCTACCTGACCATCGGCCAGGAGACGGATACCGCTACGTGCGGAGTCGAACTGCACCAAATCAATGACCCTGAAACGGAAACGGGCGAGGAAGGGGAAGAGAAAAAAACAAGCCCGGATGCATCCCCCGCGCCGCAGCCGGCCCTTGCTTCCTGGGACGGGAACAAGGATGAGGACCAAGCGAACAAGGATCAGGTGGCGGTCTAGTCAAAGGTGAATTTTATTCAGCATTCCCTTCACGCATGAGACGACGCACGCCAGGCGGTGTCATCTTTTTTTCCGCCGGCTGGGCGGCTTTGTTCCGGGCGTGACCGCGAGGCGAAGGCCGACGGCCTTGAGAATTTCCAGCAACGTCGTCAGCCGGGGATTGCCCTGATTGGAGAGAGATCTGTAAAGGCTTTGCCTCTGAATACGAACCTGCTTGGCCACTGTGCCGATGCCGCCGCCCACGTCCACCACATCGCGAAGCGCGGTCAGAAACGTCGCCTGGTCTTCGGTTGCAAGGGCGAGAGCGAGATACTCGGATGCGAATCCCGGATCTTTAAGTTCCTCAAACAGGTCATCTTCATAACTCTTTGGTTTCATATTTGTTCTTATCACGGACGCGCGAGGCGGAAGAACAAGCTGCCCACCGTCGGGGTGATGGAGATGCTGTTGCTGCTGTTGGCATTGGTAATGATGGGATAACCACTCGCTGTCCAAGCCGTCGATGTAGCCGGGTCGCTGTTTTGTTGCAAGGCGTAAATGCCGGTGTCCGGCCAGGAGACAATGACATTGTTGCCGGCCTCCGAGACGCTCAGGCGGGGCGCGGCGGCCACTACCTGCACATAAAAAGACTCCTGCTGGGACCACATGCCGGAAGCCGAGCCGTATCCCGCCATTTGGGTCTGAAGCGGGTAAAAGTCAGCCGGGGTATTACTTTTGACTGCCAACTTGAAGGTCCAAAGATCCGGGCTGGCGGTCGCGCATCCCACCATGAAGAAGTTCGTGGCGGTTCCGGGGAAGTAGCTGCTCCAAGCCGGGTCCGCGGCGCAGGCCATGTGGTTGCTACTATTGCCCACGCCAGGAGCGTCAAGACTATTGATATTCAGCCCATACTCGCCGCCGTAGCTGTTGGTCACCTTCAACTGGATCACAGCGGTTTGGCCAGGGTTGACTTGGAAGACTTTGAGCGGTCCTTTCCCAAGATCGGCGGTGGCCTGATAGTTGGCAATGGCCATGCCGTTTTGGGGCACGGTGTGGCAGCCCGCGCAATCGATGTAAAAGGCAGCGCTGGCATTGCCGCACAACGCGCCCATCGCCATGAGCGCCGTCGCGACCGCGACGGCGTCTCGGACGGCCCGGGCTCTGGAATGCATATTCGTCATCTTTTCAAGGCGAATTCACCACCGTGAAGGGAATCGCCGGCAAGGTGGGCGCCGCCGGACGCGCCGAGGCGGCGCCTTTCTTTTGGTCGGGCATCCGTTTCGGATTGATGGGCACGATGTCAAATATCAGGTTTCCGCTGGCGTTGGGCCGGGCTTTTCCCGTGCCGGCCGCGACGACTAATTCCATTCCCCGCGCCACCGGCAAAACTTCTTCCAATGAAATCCCCTCCGGCCCGTCCCTCAGTTCCAGATTGAACCGCTCCGCGAACCTGGGCGACGGCGTCGAAATCAGGATGCGCGCGGTTCCTCCCGCGGGAATTTTCACCGGCGTCGCGCTGAGAACCTTAAGGGCGTCGCTGGCGAGAGGGCGCGGATTTTGGGCGACAATCGCTTCGAGTTCACAGGCCGGAACCAGGTGCCAGTAGGCGAAGGCCTGCATCATGTTTTCCGCCGGAAGGGCCGCATGAACGATGGTTTGCCCGGCGATGACGGCGCGGCCCTCCACGGCGAGGGGGAATGTTTCGCCCGCGCTGAGCGGCGGCGCTTTCAAGGTGAACCGCACCGTATCCTGGTTCTCCGGCACGCGAGCGCCGCTCAACGAGAATCCCCGCGGCGCGTCCCGCAAACGCAGGTCAATGGCGTTGGTGAAGCCGTCCTTGCGCACCGCGTAGGCCGTTACCGGCACGCTCAGGCCGGCGCGCACGCTCAAGCTCGAAGGGGCGATGCGCAGCGCAAAATCCGGGCGCGGTTCGCTCACGCGCAGGCGGTAGGCAAACTCCGGCCCCCCTTGTCCTTGCGTATCGCTCAGATGGATGTAATAGGTTCCATCGGCGGGCAAGGCCGCGCTCAGATACGAATCGGCGTGGTGCGTTTCCAGCCCACAACCCTTGTCCTCAAAATCATCGTTGAAGGCCAGTTGCAGACCGGCGGCATCCGTCAGACGCAAGAGGGAATCAAGAGGCGAATCCAGCCGGCGCGCCATCACTTCCGCCACAATGGTCTGCCCGGCCCGGCCTTCGAATTTGAAGACATCGCATTCCCCAGGCCGGCTGATCCGGCCATTGACGATGATGGGAAGAGTCAGAGCTTGGGCCGTTTCGACCGTGTTGTTAGGTTCCTGCTCGAGGCATTCCGGCAGATCGTCCACCGCGAAAGCAACGGTGTTGATGAAATCTCCAGGCAACCGCGTGATGCCCGGCGCCGCGCCAGCGTTGTCGCGCGTGAGCGACGTGTCCCCAAGGTTCCAGCCGGACACGGTAACGGCCGTCTTCTGACCGGCGGGGCCGCCGAGCGGAAAAATCCCGGTGACAAACGGCAGTTGGCCGCAGGTCAGGCGATAGACAAAATCCTCCCGTCCCCGAAAGATCGAATCGCGGATTTCCACCGTGTATTGGCCGTCGCGCGGCACTTCAAAATGGAGCACCGGGTCGGGGCGGAAGCGGAAGCGTTCCGCGCTGGCCAGCTCCTTGCCGTTGGCGTCATAGATCGTCAAGACCGCCTCGAACCAGCCGGGCACGGCGTCGGCCAGGTACGGGATAAGAGCGCGCGCGCTGGCGCTGAACACCAGTTGCTGGCCGGCCCTGGCCGAAAAGTGGTAGCGATCCACGCCTCCTGGCATGATCTGGCCGTTGACTGTGGCCGGCAGCCAAACGCGCTCTTCGTATTTTGGCGTCCCTGCCGCGGGCGCCTTGCCGCCGAGCCTTTCCAAAAAGCGCGCCAGGTTAGGATTGGCCGTTCTGCCGGCGGGCTTGGTTATTTCGGCCAGGGTGCCGACGCGGAATTTGAGCGGATTGGAAAGCGCGTTGGACGTGGCGAGGCGGATTTCCCGGTCCCCGGGCGCGGCATTAGTGGCGATGGATATTTTAATGATAGCCGTATCTATCATTGCCGGATTAGCGTTCCGGTTAGGAGGGTTTTTCAAAATCTGCTCGCGAATTTCCTCCATTTCCCGGGCATCGGCCGCCGTCCACTCGTTGGTCCCTTTTCCCGCGGCCGCGCGTTTGTCCTGCAGCCCTCTCCACCGGTCGCGCAACTGGTTGAATAACTGCTCATTCATCGGACGCCGGGATTCCAAGACGCTCGCCTCAATTCCCTCCCCCGTGCAAAAAGCATTGGAAACCGTCAGCAGGAGTTGCCCGCCCACGACGGCCTCGAACGTGGTTCCGATCCGCCCGCCAGCGGGATAAACGTAGGCCAGGTGCGGCATCGGCTGCGCCCACGCCGCGCCCGCGAGGAGCATGGCCAAACCTGCCAAAGCGACGCTTGTTTTCATGAAGGCATGATTTCGCGCAGCAGCCCGGCCGACTTGATGCCTTCGTCCGGCGCGGGCATGACGCGGGTGGCCAGCCCCTCGGGATTCGGCAGTTGGGCCGTCCCGTCCAGGCCCATCTGCGCGTAAATGCTGCCGATCAAGTCCACCGGATACACGGGCCGTTCCTTGACTTCTTCCCCGCGCGCGTCCGACGCGCCAATGACCTGCCCGCCGGTAAAACCGCCGCCGGCCAGCACCGCGCAAAAGACTTTTCCCCAATGATTGCGGCCGCCGTTCCACGGGGCTTCCCACATCACTTTCGGAGTGCGCCCGAATTCACCGCCCCACCAAATAATGGTGCTCTTGAGCAGGCCGCGCTCGGACAAATCCGCCAGCAGCGCCGCCATTCCCTTGTCCATTTCCGGCAACTGCCGACGCATCGTCTGGAAATTATTCTTGTGCGTGTCCCACCCGGCGTAATTGATCGTGATATACGGAATGCCGTGTTCCACCAGCCGACGCGCCACCAGGCACGATTGCCCGAACTTGTTCCGTCCGTAGCGGTCCCGCAATTCCGGCTTTTCCTGCGAGAGGTCGAACACCTTGGCGCCGTCTCCCAGAATCATGTCGTAGGCCAGGTCTTCCGCTTTCGCGGCGGCGGCCATTTGGGCATCCTCCGGCAGCTCTCGCGCCAGCGCATCCAGTTGATGCAGCAACTTGCGCCGGTTGCCCTGGCGTTGCTCGCTGATGCCTGGAGCCACCACGCCCTCGACCGCAAAGGGTGTTTGCGCCGGATCGCCGCCGGTGGCGAAGGGCCGGTAGCGCGCGCCAAGAAAACCCGCCTCGTCAAATCGTCCCTGCGGCTCGGTCAACACCACATACGGCGGAATCAGCCCCTTGTATCCGGCGTCATGGCCTTTGAAAAGCGAAGTCACCGCGCCGACGCACGGATAGACCAGTCGTTCGCCCGGCTGGCGTCCGGTCTGGACGATGTAGGAGGCGGTTTCGTGGCCGAAGTTGCCGTGCGTCAGGCTCCGAATAATCGTGTATTTGTCCGCCTGCTTGGCCAGCAGGGGTAGTTCTTCGCAGATACGGATGCCGGAGACGTTGGTTTCAATCGGTTTGCTCAACGGCCCGCAGTAATCACGGCCCGCCTCAGGTTTGGGATCAAACGTGTCCAGATGCGGCGGACCGCCCCACATCCAGATCTGGATGATCGCCTTGGCCCGGGCGCTTGGCGGCACGGCGCAAGCCCGGAAGGACAAATGATCGGCCAGCGCCAGCCCGCCGCCCGCCAGGAGAATGCGCCGCACGGCTTCGCGCCGGCTAACGCGCGGACGCTGCTTTTCGTAATCGAAGAGTTTCATGAGGTGCGCCTTTCAATGGTGGTAAAGAAATTCCGCAGTGTTCATTAAGGCCCAAACCAGGTCCACCACAGCCTCGCGCCGGGCGGCCCCAGGATTTTGCAGGCCCGCTTGCGCGATGGTTTTTTCCCCCGGAGTGGGGAAGCGAGAGAGAATGACCAGATACAGGCTGGTGACAATTTGCTCCGGCGTTCTCTCCGGTTTCGTCTCGTAGGCAATCAGCCGGCTTTGCTCGATTTTCCGCTGCATCTGGCTGGAGTTGAGCAGCCACAGTTTTTGCGCGGCGGTCATGCGGTTGTTGCGCTCCGCTTCCAGGCCAGTGTCGCGCGACGGGCGCCCAAACATTTCCAAAAACGAACTGCTGATACTGCCGTCGGGCAGGGCGATCGAACGCACATTGTCGGGCACGAAAGTGTAGGGCTCCGGGATCGCGCTCGAATAACTTTCGGTCGCGCCCGTGATCCGGTCGATAGCGTCAATCAACACCTCCGCTTCCAGGCGGCGCAGCGGGTAAGAGCCGAAACTCTCCCTTGCCGCCGGGCCGGACGGCGCACCCTGTGCGGAACGCTGGTAGGTTTGTGAATTGAGAATCAGCCGGAGGACTTGCTTCAAATCGTAGCCTGAGGCGGCCAGTTCGTTCTCCAAATAGGCGAGCAATTCCGGGTTGCTGGGCGGATGGCCGGCGCCGAGATCGTCCGCCGGCTCCATGATCCCGCGGCCCAACAGCCAGGACCAGGCCCGGTTCACGATATTGCGCGCGAACCAGGGGTTCTTCGGCCCCGCCAGCCATTCGGCGAAAACCGCCCGCGGGTCCCGCTCTGGCGACAGCGTCACTTGGGTGCCATCGGGAAAAACCGCCTGTCGCGCCGCGCCCTTCAACCCTCCGGCATTCGTCGAGGACGGGTTGAAAAAGATGATTTCCTCCTTCCATTCGCCGGTGGACTTGTATCCAACATTGGCGAAAAAGACGGCCAAGTTGGCCAGATCATTCGGCGGCCAGTTTTCCGCCCGCTCGCCCATGAAGGCCAGCGCCACGGCCTGGGCCAAACCCCGCGGCGTTTTGTTTTGCACCGCGCGATAAAAGTTCACCGGCGGGACCTCGAAATTGCTCCCGCTGGCGGTAAGCAACTCCCGGACAAATTTGTCGTAGGGCTTATTCTCCCGAATGGCGTCCCGCAACCAGCGATGGTAGGCCTGGGCGGCATTGGGCCATAAGTTGATTGGAAATTCCGCTTTGACCCGCAGCAGATCGCTCCATTTCATCGCCCAATAATCGGCAAACT
>JBKQWF010000293.1:0-8993 GCA_052139695.1 Limisphaerales bacterium | reverse complement strand
ACCCGCCCTCCTGCGAGAATATCGCGCCCAGCACCCTGCACGAACGGGTCCGGCGGTGCTGGCGAGACAATCGTCAACCCAAAAACCCCCGCCCAAAAACTAGTGGCATTGACCGAGACGGTCGCCGCGGTCGTCGTCTCGCCGACCGCATCTTGCCGGTGCTATACGATTCCTATCGAAGCATTCAGACGTAGTGCTAAGGTTAGGCGAGGATTTGGGAGCCCCGCGCTTCTTGCCTTTAATCCTTTAATCGCACCCTCTCTTGCCCTGGGGCGATTTGCGTGGTATTTTTCCCGCTCTTGTGGAGATTGCCAAAGAAATCCAAAAGCGGCGGACCTTCGCCATTATTTCGCATCCGGACGCCGGGAAGACGACCTTGACGGAGAAGTTTCTTCTTTACGGTGGCGCGGTGCAATTGGCTGGCTCGGTTACGGCCCGCAAGCATCAGCGCGCCACCACTTCCGATTGGATGGAACTGGAGCGCAAGCGGGGCATCTCCGTTAGCTCGACGGTGCTGCAATTCGATTACGACGGCTATCACGTCAATCTCTTGGACACGCCCGGCCACAAGGATTTTTCCGAAGATACGTATCGCGTGCTCACGGCGGTGGACTCCGTGATCATGGTGATCGATTCAGGCAAGGGCATTGAGAGCCAGACGCTCAAGCTGTTCGAGGTCTGCCGGCGGCGCGGCGTGCCCATTTTTACCTTCATGAACAAGTGCGACCGTCCGACGCGGGCGCCGCTCTCGTTGCTGGATGAGTTGGAGCGGGTCCTGGGAATTGGAGCGTTTCCGGTTAACTGGCCCATCGGCACGGGTTTGGAGTTTCAAGGGGTCTTTGATCGCCTGCGCCGGGAGGTTTCTCTTTTTGAACGCACTCCGGGCGGCCAATACCGCGCCCCAGTCCAGATTGGGAGCCTGAATGATCCTTTGATTCGGGAGCGATTGTCCGAGGAAACATTCCTCAAGGTCACCGAAGAGCTGGCCATGCTGGAGGCCGCGGGCGAAACCTTTGACCCAGCGTCCGTCCTCGCGGGAAAAACGACGCCCGTGTTCTTTGGCAGCGGACTGAACAATTTCGGCGTGCGCCTGCTGCTGGATGGCTTTCTGCGCCATTCGCCGCCGCCGACGCCGCGGGTCATGGCGGGGACGAAGATTGCCCCGGAACACCCGGAGTTCTCCGGTTTCATTTTTAAAATCCAGGCCAACATGGACCCGCGGCACCGTGACCGCATCGCCTTTATGCGGGTCTGTTCCGGGCGGTTCGAGCGCGACATGATGGTGCTGCATCCGCGCTCCGACAAGAAGGTGCGCCTGTCCAGTTCGCACAAGCTTTTTGGCAACGAACGGGAAGTGCTCAACGAAGCGTTTCCCGGCGACATCATCGGCCTGGTGGGACACGCGGACTTCGGCATCGGCGACACGCTGACGACGGACCGGAATATTTGTTACAAGGAAATCCCGCGCTTTACGCCGGAGGCCTTCGCGTTTCTGCACAATCCCAATACCGCGAAGTACAAGCAATTTCGCGTCGGGCTGGAGCAGTTGTTGCAGGAGGGGGTCATCCAGTTCGTGCAACTGCGCGAGGCGGCGACGGTCGCGTCCCTGCTGGCGGCAGTCGGTCCGCTGCAGTTTGAAGTGGTGCAGTACCGGTTGGAAAGCGAATATGGCGCGCAGTCCCGCCTGGAGGCGGCCCCGTGGACGGTGATGCGGTGGCTGCCGCGGGAGTTTGGGGAAGGGGAATTGGACTCACTTTCGCTGCCGACCGGAGCGCGCCTCGGCTACGACATGGCGCGGAACCCCGTCCTGCTCTTTGCCAACGATTGGTCCGCCGGCTACTTTGAGCAAACCAACCCGAAGGCCACCTTGTCCACCGTGCCGGTGGGAAAGGCGGAAAATTAAGGGCGGCGTGAAAATTGCATTTGGCAAGGGCGCGTTCGTGCGCTACAAAGTTCTTCCGACATGAGTCAACCCGCTGTCGCGACCGAACCCGCTCTTCCGGTGGATTTGCTCGCGGATTACCCGCGAGACGGCGAGGCCTTCGACGAAGCGTATTCTTCCGATGGACAATTGCGCCCCCACTACGCCCAATTCGTCAGGACCTTTGGGCAACTGGGCGCGGCGGAATTGCAATGCCGCCGGGAATCCTGCCGCCGGCTGCTGCATGAACAAGGCGTCACGTATAATATTTATCACGAGGCCGGGGCCAACGGGCTGGAACAGCCGTGGCAATTAGACCCGGTTCCGCTGGTGCTGGCCGCCGAGGAATGGCGCTCCCTGGAAGCCGCCCTGGTGCAGCGCGCCCAACTGATCAACCACATCCTGGCCGATTGTTACGGGCCGCAGGAACTGATCCACTCCCGCTGGCTGCCTCCCGCGCTGCTCTTTGCCCAACCGGATTTCTTGCGTCCCTGCCGGGGCATCCGGCCTTCGCGCGATACTTTTCTTCATTTTTACGCGGCTGACCTGGCCCGTTCACCGGACGGCCAATGGTGGGTCATTTCCGATCGCACCCAGCTCCCCACCGGCGCCGGTTACGCGCTGGCCAACCGATTGGTCACCACCCGCGTGTTGCCGGAGCCGGTCCGCGCCTGCCATATCCACCGGCTGGCCGGTTTTTTCCGCGCCATGCAATCTTCGCTGGCCGGCTTGGCGCCGCGTCCGACGGATAATCCGCGCATCGTTTTTCTCACCCCCGGCCCCCGCAACGAGACGTATTTTGAGCAGAGTTACCTGGCGCGCTATCTGGGCTATATGCTGGTCGAAGGACAAGACCTGACGGTGCGCGACGATCGGGTCTATCTGAAAACCTTGAGCGGCCTGGAACAAGTCCACGTCATCCTGCGCCGGGTCGATGACGATTTTTGCGATCCGCTGGAATTGCGCAACGATTCAATCCTGGGAGTGCCGGGTCTGCTCGAAGCCTTGCGCGCGGGCCACGTCGCGGTGGCCAACAGCCTGGGCAGCGGTTTGTTGCAAAGCCCGTCCGTCATGGCGTTTTTACCGGGGCTTTGCCGGCGTTTGCTCGGCGAAGAACTGAAAATCCCCTCGATTGCCACCTGGTGGTGCGGGCAGGAGGAAGCCAAGCATTATGTCTTGCGGAATCTGGACCGGCTGCCGGTCGGGCCGGCATTTCGCTGGGATCCCTTTGCTTCGCATGCGACTCCTCACCTCAGTGCCGCGCAACGCGAGGAACTCAAGCGCCGCATCGAATTCCAGCCGCATTTGTTTGCCGCGCAGGAACAAATTGAACTTTCGACGGCGCCCTCCTGGGGACCGCGAGGTTTCGTCCCGCGCCCCGTGACCTTGCGGGTTTATCTTGTGGCGGCGGACGGAACTTACAAAGCCATGCCCGGCGGACTGACGCGCATCGGCACCGAGGGGAACCTTCGCTCCGTCTCGATGCAATTTGGCGGGGTGAGCAAAGACACGTGGGTCTTAAGCGAACAGCCGGTCGAAGAGGTCACCCTCCTTCAGCCTTCGTCCGGCGGGGTGGAATTGCGGCGGGTGGGCAACAATTTGCCCAGCCGGCTTGCTGACAATTTTTTCTGGCTCGGCCGTTACGCCGAGCGCGCCGACGCGACGGCCCGCCTGTTGCGGAGCGCGCTGGCGCGTTTCAGCCCTGAAAACAGTGGCGCCATGCCGCCGCTGATCCCGATTTTACAGACCCTGAAGCTGCCGATCAAAACGGACGACGGCGAATCCGCCGACGATCCCCGGGCGTTGGAGCGGGCCCTGTTGGCGGCAATTTTTGATCTGGAATGGCCGGGGAGTTTGCGTTCGACAGCCGAGTATTTGCAACTTCTGGCCATTTTCCTGCGGGAACGGACCTCGAACGATCTTTGGCAAGTTTTGCGCACCCTGGCCGAGCGCATGGCCATGCCGGCCAGCACCTTGGGCATGTTTTCCGGAGACGCGGTGGGCGTGCTGAATCAAGCATTGCTCAGCCTGGCGGCCTTCCGCGGTCTGGCGCGGGAGAACATGACCCGGGCCCACGGCTGGCGCTTTCTCGACATGGGGCAGCGCATCGAACGGTCGATTTATCTTTGCAGCTTCTTGAACCACGCCCTCGGTTCTCCTGAAGCGGAAAATCCCAGCGTCCTGGAAGCGGTCCTGGAGGTGGCCGACAGCACCATTACGTATCGCGGGCGCTATAATGTGGTGCCGCACATCGCCACCGTCTATGACCTGGTGCTGCTGGACGACACCAATCCGCGCTCGCTGCTTTTTCAATTGAACCAATTGGTCAAACACTTCGACCGGCTGCCCGGCGAACGGGAAAATGCCTTGCCCAGTCCCGGGAAGCGAATTTTGCTCGAAAGCCTCACTTCCTTGCGCCTCCTTGATCCGCGGACGTTGCGAAAGATGAATGGCTCCTGGCAGGAGAGCGAAGTGGGCAATGTGATTGGTTATATTCTGGGCGATCTCCCGCGGCTTTCGGATGCGATCGCGGCCAGTTATTTTGCTCATTCCGCCATCTCCCGCGCGGGAGGGCGGGCCGATCAATGACGTGGGACATTGTCCATCGCACGTTGTACGAGTATAGCGAACCGGTGACGGTTTCGCAGCACGCGGCGCGAGTGGAGCCGCGCTCGCTGGCCAACCAGGCTTTGGAGGAGTTCTCGTTGCGGATTGATCCTCCTCCAACCTTGCGCAAGAGCAGGGTGGACTACTTTGGCAACAGGGTTTGTCTTTTCAGCATTCAGGAACTGCATTCCCAACTGGAGATTGTGGCCAAAGCCCGCGTCACCGTCACCGCGGCCACGCCTCCCGTGCTGGGCCTCTCGCCAAGCTGGCAGAAGGTGGCGGCGATGTTTTCCGATCCGGTCTCGCCGGAGGTGGTGGAACCTTATGAATTTGTGTTTGACTCTCCCATGGTCCGGGCCTCCCGCGCTTTGGCGGATTACGCCCGCAAGAGCTTTGCCGCGGACGTTCCGCTGCTCGTCTCCGCGCTGGATTTGAACCGGCGCATTCATGCCGATTTTAAATATGACAGAGTTGCCACCACCGTGGCCACCCCGGTGGAGGAAGTCATGGAGAAACGGCGCGGGGTCTGCCAGGACTTTGCCCATGTTGCTATCGCGTGCCTCCGTTCGCTGGGGCTGGCGGCCCGTTACGTCAGCGGCTACCTTCGGACGGTGCCGGCGCAAGGCCGTCCGGTCCTGACCGGCGCCGACGCTTCTCATGCCTGGTTCTCCGTCTTTTGTCCGGGTTTGGGATGGGTCGATTTTGATCCGACCAACGACCTCATGCCCGGGACCGATCACATCACGCTGGCCTTCGGTCGCGATTTCGGCGATGTCAGCCCGGTCAGCGGCATTTTGACCGGGGGAGGCAAGCACGAAGTCAGCGCGGGAGTGACGGTCAGCGTCCACTAACCAAATGAAGTGGCAAATCCAACACCGCACGCAGTACTCTTACGCGGCTCCGGCACGCGAGAGTTTTAATGACGTTCGCCTCAAGCCCCCATCGGATGAATATCAAACGCTTGAATCTTTTTCGCTTGTCACAACGCCGGCGGTGCAAATGCGGGAATATCGCGACTTCATTTCCAATTGTGTCCACCACTTTGAAATCGCGACGCCGCACAGCAGTCTTTTGATCGAAAGCCACGCGCTCGTGGCCACCCATCCCCGCGAACCCTTGCCTGCCGATGCCGCCTCCGTCCCCCTGGCGACCCTGGCCGACTCGATTCGCACCGCCAGTTGTTTCGATTTCCTTGGCTCCAGCCGTTTTGTCGAAGTTGAGCCGGACATTTGGCGTTTGGCGGTGGATGCCACCACCGGGGTGGAGGATGCCTGGCAGGCCGCGCTGGCCATGATGAAGTTTACGCACAGCCACATCGCCTATACGCCGGAATCCACCACGGTCCACTCCCCGGTCCGGGAGGTGCTGACCTCGCGCCGCGGTGTTTGCCAGGATTACGCCCACGTGATGCTGGGGCTTTGCCGGTCGCTCAAAATGCCTGCCCGTTATGTCAGCGGCTACCTGGCCACGGAAGCGGCCAGCGCCACTCACGCCTGGATCGAAGTGTTTCTCCCCCTGTTGGGCTGGCACCCGCTGGACCCGACGCACAACCGGCAAATCGACGGCACTTACATCAAAATCGCCAGTGGCCGCGATTATTCCGACGTCCCGCCGGTGGCTGGCTATTATAAGGGAAGCCTGCAGCGCAAAATGGAGGTCGAAGTCAAGATTGTGGGCGCTTGACGCGGGCCGGTTTACGGGCGAGTTTCGCCCCGGCTCGCGAGAATCCATGGCCTAATACGCCGGCATTTTAATCCGCAATCCGAATTGCTTATTGCCGAGCGGCCCGGATAAGGTATAGTGACTGAACGAAGTAGTAATAATTGATTATGGATAAGCCGAAAATTGTCGCCTATTTGAAACCCACCTGTGGCTGGAGCCAGGGCGTGCGCGCCGTCCTCCGGAAATATGATCTGCCTTTCGAAGACCGTGACATCATCAACGATCCCGGGCAACGGCAGGAAATGATTGAGAAAAGCGGCCAGATGCTAAGCCCATGCGTCGAGGTCAACGGCCGCGTCCTGGCGGACGTGAGCGGCGAGGAAGTGGAAGCCTTTTTGCTCGCCGAGAAGCTCGTCGCCGCCAATAGCCGCAAACCCGACGCCCCCATCGACCAGCCCTGCGCCCACGAGATGCCGCAGACCAGCCCGCTTTCCTTCCGCGGATAAGCTTATTGCATCAGGGGGTGCGAATAAGAGCCGGGAATTTTGGTGGGGCGGAGCTGCCGCTCCGCCCAAATCTTCTCCCTCAACAGCAGGGGTTAGAGCGTGTTTTAAAAACACGCCATCGGTGAAAAGAGTGAGGCCAAGCCGCAGATGAACACCGATCGGCACAGATAAAAGAAACTTTTTGAATCTGTGTTGATCTGTGGCTCTTCGTGTCCTTCGTCGTGGAATTTGGGTTGCGGCTTGCCGCGCTGGGCCCCGCGCGGCCCTCGTGCCCAGGGGAATTTGGTCGCGAGCCTGGCGCGGCGTGCCATCCGTGGTTTCCCCCTTCCTCAACTTCTGCCATCTCCGTTTCGATTCGGATCCAGGTTGTGAAATCATTAAAGCTCGCTCCCAAGAACCGCAACGGGATTGCCAAATTGAAGCAAATGCAGGCTCCATGATTTTCCCGGTGAAAATGGATCAAAAGGCTTGCAATTTATACTCCATTCTTAATAGTGTTTACACCCTTAAGGATCACCTGTGGAATCAAAGATAGTGAAGGCTAACCACCTCAACTGGACCCGCGAACAACACATCATCGCATTCAACGTTTATTGCCAGATTCCATTTGGCCAAATTGACGAAGATACACTGGAAGTTCAGCAATTAGCTAAACTGGTTGGCCGGTCTGTTGGTGCGGCTTCCCGAAAGCTCGCCAATTTTGCTCGGCTCGACCCGGCATTGCAACAGCGAGGCATCAAAGGACTTCCACACGGCGCGAAAGGCGAGGAAGAGGTCTGGAATGAGTTTGCAAAAGACTCGGAGGGTTTGGCGTTGGAGAGTGAGAAGTTGGTAGCTGCGAGGCTTAGAAGATCGCTAGAGGTTACTTCAGGTATAGAAACAGACGACCTTCCAGAAGCAGGTGTCGAACGAGAGGCTGTCGTAATGCTGCGCGTGAAGCAGACTTTCTTTCGACGCCGAGTGCTGTCAGCCTATCGATTCCGATGCTGCGTGACAGGCTTAACCAACCCACAGCTTTTGGTTGCCAGCCATATTATGCCCTGGGCGGATGATGCGGCTAATCGTTTGAACCCGAGAAACGGCCTAAGCTTGAACGCACTTCACGATAAGGCCTTTGATCGTCACCTAATGTGGATTGATAACGGTTTTATTGTTCGTTTGTCTCCGAAAATTTGCGAGTCGAACGGCGCGACAAAGCAGACGCTAGATTGGTTGATGAGTTTTGACGGGAAGCCATTGTTGCTTCCAGAGAATTTTCGACCGGACCCAGCGTTGATCGCAAAGCACGCTTCTCGTTGTGCTGCGCTAATGTTCCTTTAGTGTCTTGCTCTTCGCTTCCTTCTGATTTTTGCAGCGCAACGCTCTTGGCAATTCTAAAAAAAAATCGATTTCGCGCCGCCCGTTCAGTCGTAAAGGTAACTCACCGCAGACAAATTGCGCGATCGTTTGGTCACGAAACGCTACGTCAGCAGGGCTGGCTTGTGCTGCGCATCTGGGAGCATGACCTTGCAAAAAGACCCGCGGCATGCATCCGCAAGATCGAAGCCCTCTTGGCCCGAACGATTCAGTTAAAGCACTGAATTCAGACAGGATGAACAGGATTTACAGGATGGAAAACATTTGGGCGTCAGGAATAGCGCGGCACCGTTTGGTGACTGCTTCAGGAACGAAAATCCATCCTGTTTATCCTGCAAATCCTGTCTGAAACCATTTCAGTCCCTGTCTGCCAAGTGCTTCGTTCCGCAAGAAAGTTATTGAGCAAACCCGTGCCCAGTTGAAGATCGGCGTCAAAAAAAAGCCGCAGCCCAACCAGGAGATCCCGCCCCAAATCCGCCGAAGAAATTTGTCGCGCACACTTGGATTTCAGGGATCGGCGAATGAGCTTGCCCTTCACCTCCATCCGTGCGAATAAAATACCTGTTGGAACGTAGCGAACTAAATTTGGCACTGGTGTCTTTTGCCGGAGCGACTTTGATTCTGTTTGGCTCTCTTTCATACAAACAGTATCACATGGCGGTATCAGAATGTCCCAAATTGTGAATGTTTCGTTCTTGCGTAAGTATAAGTAATTCAATTGGTTGGAGAGATGGCAGAGTGGTTTAACGCGCACGCCTGGAAAGCGTGAGTACCTAAAAAGTACCGGGAGTTCGAATCTCCCTCTCTCCGCCATTTTTTCCGGTACTTTTTAGGTACTCACGCTTTCCAGGCGTGCGCGTTAAACCACTCTGCCATCTCTCCAACCAATTGAATTACTTATACTTACGCAAGAACGAAACATTCACAATTTGGGACATTCT
>JBKQWF010000292.1:0-4190 GCA_052139695.1 Limisphaerales bacterium | reverse complement strand
TTCCAGGCACTGGCGTTCCTGGCTGATATCCAATGTCGCTCCGCGACGGCCGTCTTCTCTCATGGGAATCGTCTGTAAAATCTTGCCGCCGCACCGGCCTTACAAGTCATCCCCCAAGGTAGCTCGTTCCTCGCAACCCGTGGGGCTGAATGATACATTCCCGTCGGGAATGGCTTCTGAACGGGCTCAAAAATGTCCAAAGTCCAGGCCTTCGGCGTCCCGCCGAAGGCATCAGCGCCGCCAGAGGTCCACTAAAACGTGAACGGTTCTGACTCCTCCACCAGTCGGCGGGACGCCGACTGGAAGCGACCGAGATTTTCGGATACTGGCGGGGGCACCACTCCGTAGGGAGGGCCTAGCCAATGAGGGACATCTGCATCGCCCAATCCGAGGTTCACTTCCGGCTTGGTTTGCGGCTCATAGCCCCTGATGCCTCTAGAATTATAGGCATAACTGCCAAGAGGATCATGATTGACACGGGGATAAGTTGTGGACGCGTCAATGGCTCCGTTGTACGCGGGACAATGATAGAGCCGGTTGCTCCACTTGATGGGGTAATAAGGTTCAAGTTTATTGAACCAATTTGCAATCGATGGATTCGCGGGCGGCGGTGCGGCCAGGGAGGAATGGTATGGATATTTGTGGCTGTTCTCTTGCACATACATTTGCAGCGCCAATCCCATTTCGTGCAGATGGTTCTTGCAGGTCGTCGAGTTTGCCTGGGCTTTGGCCCCGGAAAGCGCCGTCAGGAGCATCGCGGCCAGAATCCCAATGATGGCGATGGTCACCAGCAATTCGGCAAGTGTAAAGCCGCCAACGGAGTGTTTCCTCAGAACGAGCATTCTTGTCTTCATACGACGTGTATGCATACACTAATACACTTATCCCCTGCGGCGGCAAAGGGAAATTCTAAATTTTTGTAACGCGACGCGTCAATCAGGGATGGTGGTCCCCAATCCTCGCCTAAGCCGACGAATTTCACAGTCCGGGGAGCGCGACCGTCTCGGTCGCTGTGGTCGGCGTCTCGCCGGCCACATGCTTCCAGTCCTATACAATTCCTATCGAAGCATTCAGGTGCAGAGCGAACATTAGGCGAGGATTTGGGGTGGGGATGGCTCGCCAAGCCGTCCGCGGTCGCCTCGGCGAGGCGGCCCTGCCCTTTCAGGACGGGGAGGGAAAACTTGATGGAACAGCGGTGCGCCTCTGAGGCATACATCGTCAGCGCCAACCCGATTTGCCGCACATGGTTCTTGCAGGCGGCGCTTTGGCCTTGCGCCTTGCCTCGCGCCAGAGCTGTCAGAAGGAGCGCCGCCAGAATGCCAATGATGGCAACCACCACGAGCAATTCCACGAGCGTGAAAGCCCCAACGAAATGTCTCCTCGCTCTGAGGATCTTCGTGTTCATATACCTTTGGACACGGGAGCGACCTGGTCGTCACGCCCAAAAACCACCATTTCTCCAGCCAAAGCCAGGGCAATGATAGACGCGGTTGGTCCACTTGATTGGGTAATAGGGTTCAAGGTTAGTGCGAAGTCAACGCCTCGTGAATTGTTTTTGCCGGCAGGAACAACTCGAGTTCGTTGGATGGCATCGAAACAAAACCAAATTGCTCATAGTAGCGTTTGGCATCTTGATCTTTCGTATCCACGAAAAGACCAATCCCGCCCGCCGTGTTGAAAATCTCGATAAACTTCCCCATGGCCGCTATCAGCAAGGCTTTCCCGATGCCTTGACGCTGGCACGCTTTGGCAACGGCCAACCGGCCCAACCGGACACCCGACACATCACGCGGCAGTTTTTTCGCCTCTTCCGGCGTGAGCGTTTCTGATTTTAACTGGCAGATGTTGAGCGAGAAAAAGCCGAGAATGGGTTTTGGCGCGCCAGCGTCCTCATCCACCAAAACAAATGTGCGCGAGATTCCCCGCTCCGCGTGTTGCCTCGCTGTTTGCTTGAGAAACAGATTGAGGGGTTCACTCCCGCAGTCGAATCCGTCCCGGTCGTGAGACTTCGCCAGCGGTTCGATTCTATGCACGCACCGTGCCCTTGAACGTTTTTACGGCGTCCTTCAAACGCTTGTTTGGTTTTGGAGGGTTGTCCATCAGGGCAAACACTTTTTGCGCGTCTTTCTGTGAAAGACGAATGACCGACTCACGCTCAATCACACGTTGCGCTTCCACATAGGCGGTTTGCACGACGAATTGATTGACCGTCGCGCCCAAAAGCTCTGCCGCCTGTTCCAGCGTCTCTCGCACGCTATCAGATACGCGCGCCGTAATCCGCTTGCGAGGCTCACCCATGACATGTTCCATGCTTGTATGGTGCCACTTTGGCACCGGCTTGTCAATGGCGTTTCTGCGCCGCCTCTGTCAGTGATTCTAATGAAAAATTGTGGCAAATAGTGGCGAGTTGTCCTTGATTTTGCAGGGGTAGTAAGACGGATGAATCTAAATGTAGCAGGTCTGTAGCCGGTTCGTATCGGGGTTTGTAGCTACTTAAACGCCTGACCATCAACGATGTAGCGGGTGTAGCGGGTTTTCAGACATCATGCGCTCATCACCGCCGCAAGCGATCAGTTTATTCAGGTCTCGTTTTTTAGATTGACCGGGGGCGGCGGCTTTGGCCTGCTGGTGACAACACATGAATGGTCGCATTCTCCTTTGGTCGATCACCTCGGCGCTGGCGGGTTTTCTTTTTGGGTTTGACACGGTGGTCATTTCCGGCGCCGAAAAAACCCTGCAATCGCTCTGGGGCCTGGGACCGGGAATGCATGGCGTGGCCATGGCCGCGGCCCTCTATGGCACCGTCGTGGGATCGATGGTGGGCGGATGGCCCACGGACCGCTTCGGACGCAAGCCGACGCTGCTTTGTATCGGCATTTTCTATCTCGTGGGCGCGATTTGGTCCGCGCTGGCTGGCGATGTCTATGCCTTCATCGCGGCCCGGGCCATTGGCGGCCTGGGCATCGGCATTTCCACCGTGACAGCGCCTCTTTATATTTCCGAAATAGCCCCGGCAAAGTATCGCGGGCGACTGGCGGGCATGTTTCAATTCAACATTGTTTTCGGCATCCTCATCGCCTTTCTCTCCAACTCGCTGTTGGAAGGAACCGGTCCCGATGCCTGGCGCTGGATGCTGGGCGTGGCGGCCATTCCGTCGCTGCTTTACACGGTGTTCTGCTTTGGCATCCCGGAAAGCCCGCGCTGGCTGCTGGTGCGGAAAGGCGACCGGGCGGCCGGGCTGAGAGTTCTGCAACTCATTGAACCCGGCGCGCCTCAAGCCCAAATCGAAACGGAGGCCGATGAAATTGTGGCCGCTTCGTCTGAAACCGGCGGCGGTGGCCATTTCTGGACATGGCGTCTGCGCGTTCCCATTCTCCTGGCTTTTCTCATCGCCTTTTTCAACCAACTGTCCGGCATCAACGCGATCCTTTATTTCGCGCCGCGAATTTTTGAATTGACTGGCCTGGGGGCGAAGGCGGCGATGCTGCAATCGGTCGGCATTGGGGTGACCAACCTGATCTTCACTTTTGTCGGCCTGTGGTTGATTGACAAGGCCGGGCGGCGCACCCTCCTCTTTGTGGGCTCGTTCGGCTACATCATTTCGCTCGGACTCGTCGCCTGGGCATTTTTTACCCAGCATTACTCGATCGTGCCAGAGTGCATTTTTGCCTTCATCGCCTCGCACGCGGTGGGGCAGGGAGCGGTGATTTGGGTGTTCATTTCGGAGATATTCCCCAACCGCCAGCGCGCGGCAGGACAGGCGCTGGGCTGTTTCACTCATTGGATTTTTGCCGCGCTGCTGACGACGTTCTTCCCGAAAATGGTGACGGCCTTTCCGCCAGGCTATGTCTTTTCCTTCTTCGCGTTGATGATGGTGCTGCAACTGCTTTGGGTTAAGACCATGGTCCCGGAAACGAAAGGCGTTCCGCTGGAGCAAATGCAGAAACGGCTGAAAATCGAAGCGGCGTAAGCCATGCGGATGGGTCGGAAAGCGCGACCGTCTCGTCCTCGTCTTTTGGCGTCTCGCCAAAAGAACCCGGAGTGCCGCGCGCGACGCGCGCCACGGCGACCGTCTCGGTCAATGCCACTAGTTTTTGGGCGGGGGTTTTTGGGTTGACGATTGTCTCGCCAGCACCGCCGGACCCGTTCGTGCAGGGTGCTGGGCGCGATATTCTCGCAGGAGGGCGGGT
>JBKQWF010000291.1:0-41283 GCA_052139695.1 Limisphaerales bacterium | reverse complement strand
CCAACAGCAACTGATTTTAAATCTGATGGCCGGCAAGCAATCGTAGCCATGAAGCCGAAATGAGAAAATGAAGGAAAGCCCTTGGAAAATCAGGGGCTTCCTCGCTTTTCAAAAAGGGAAAGTGCGTCTTGAGCTAAAAGAGGCCGCCCTTGCCAAAACAAGCCCGCTCCATGCGATTCCAGGCCGTTATCGCCCCGGCGACAAACTCTTGGCCTTTCTGCACGGACTCTGAAAATGCCGAGTCCAAAAGCTAAAAAAGTGGGAATTACCTGGCATTTGAAGAGATGATGCAGCTCAACTCAGCATTTCCCGGCACGCCGCATTTTGCCCGGAAGCGTGGATCTGGCTCCGAGCTATGGCCTTTCCATTGGCATCAACATGAACCCGGACCGTTCATGCAATTTCGACTGTTTTTATTGTCGCTCCGGCGTTGTCGGCAGTTGAGCGGCGGTTCGACATTGCTTGTGGCGTTAGCGGCCATCATTATTCAAAGCCTGTTTGCTCTGATCAACGGGGAGGGACCTCCTCCTGGAGAAATTGATGCGTATATTCTGCTTTTGCCCGATTTAAAGGAGCTTGGGGCGCAAATTTCGATGGGGCAAATCAACTCAGCGACGAGGCCGATGGCGCACCGCAATTGCGGTGCATTTGCCGCTGAAAAGATCTACCGCGGATCAGACAACGCATTAGAATGGAGACGGGATTGAAAGCTGAAGTTTTCTGGCTGTGCGCCATCGGCGCGACTGGCAATACAAAAACCTACGGTCAGCATGGCTTTCATCGAGTCTTGTTTTTCTGGATGCTTTCTCCCCTCCATGTCGCCTTCGGCGCAACCAGTTTCGCCTAGCCCACCCTCGATCCACCCCGCGTTTTGATTCTGCTGCGTGGCATTGTCCGCGCCCCCGTGTCAGAGTGTTAGCCTCCTTGCAACGTGAAATCGACGCCGATTTTTTAGCTCGCGACATCCGAAGACCACAAAACAGGACTCAATTTGACGTTAGGAACGTAAAGTATTCCGAACCGGCAAAATTATTATAGGCAAAGTCTCATTACACTATTTTCTTGTCATTCGATGCCAGACTTATTACTGATATCTCAAGGTTAGGGCCAACATGGGAATTCATTACGCTACGGGCGACGCAACCGCTCCCGTCGGAGACGGAAGCAAAATAGTTGCCCATGTTTGCAACGACGTTGGCGTTTGGGGTGCGGGATTTGTGTTGGCCATCTCTAAGCGTTGGCCTGGTCCAGAGGTGGCGTATTTGAAATACGGTCTTTCTTTGAAACTGGGCCAAGTCTCGTTCATCAAGGTTGAGGCGGGCGTGTGGGTCGCGAATATGATTGCCCAACGAGGCCTCCGCACGCTGGCCGGAGTTCCCCCCATCCGCTATGACGCACTCCGTGAGTGTTTGGAAAAATTGGCCTTGGAAGCGCTAAAATTGCAGGCGACCATTCATATGCCGCGAATCGGTTGCGGACTGGCTGGAGGAAAATGGGGGCGCGTCGAGCCCTTGATTCGAGAAGTAGTCCTAAACAATGAGGTTTTTGTTTATGACCTGCCACGCTGACGGGCAAAAGGAAAAAACCCGCCCGGTTGAACCAGAAACCGGACAGGATCTTTGTCCCCAAAGACAACACTTGGAAGAGTAAAACCGATACCCGGCTCTTGACAATCAGGGAAACCAGTAAAAGAAACCTGCCACCGGCGTAATTCCTTAACCGCTGCAATGCCTGCTCCAAGCCCTGCGTTTCGAAAACAGAGTCACTTATTTCGTTAGCGTGAGAAGGATATCGGCATACCAGGCGCAATTCAGCCCAAGCGTCTCGTCAAGTTGCAAGTCGCGGCCGCCCATGTCGATGCGCGAGGAATGCACCCCGAGCAGCGTCCAGGGCAGTTGCCCATCGAGAGACGGATTGCGCATCACCACCGGCGCGCCGCTCGTGCCGCGGTGCGTTCGCGCGTCGGTCAGAAAGTAGCCCAACCCTTGGAAGCGCAAGCCGAAGGAGGAAGCGATCACCGCATGCCGTACCACCGGCAGGTGATGGACCGCGTCATGGAAGCCCAGCGGAAAGCCCACGACAAGCAGGGAACTTCCCACTTCCACCTCCTGCAGCTTTTGCTGAAGGTGCGCCGGCGTGAAGCACCGCAGCAGCACCGAAGATGGCAGCGCTGCGCGATCCAGTTCAATCACCGCTACGTCGATCTCACTGGTTGCATCATTGCCCTGCCGCCAGACACTCTTGCCACCGACGTAGAGCCATATTGACAGTCCTATCGAACGGGTGAGATTCACGGCATCAGTGTGGAGTTCGATTTCGAGGCGATTCGGAAAGTGTTCGCTCGGCTTGTCGATCAGGACGTGGCGGCTGGTGACAAGGAAGAGCCGGCCTTCGCGCTCAAAGAAAAAGCCGCTCGCCCCGGTCAGAGGACGGTTGCCGTCGAATGTCGAGACCCGGGCCGTGGTCAGAAGCAGCGACTCAATCATGGCGGAACCTTAGTCAAACGAAGAGAATGTACGTTCCTTTTTTTGGATACGCCAGCCTGATTTGGAGGTTCCAGGCGAATCGACGGATTTTGACAGCTCGTCCCACTGTTTCTCGCAGTGAGACATATTACCGAGGCGGCAGCGTTGGGCGGCTTCACAGATTATCAACATTCCCCCAACGACGCTGCCCTCAAGCGGGGCTATGATTTGATCTATGGATCCCTCTTCGTCCAGCGGGTTGAGGGAATGGCATTTAGCTGACGTTATTTCCAACCAGCATTTTTTGTTTGCCTCCCTTTACGACTTGTCCAGGCAACGCCGAACGATTTTTGCCAAAGCGTTTGGAGTAAACGGTTTTGGCGAATGGTCTATTTCCCGGCCGGCTGCCAAAAGGGAGTCCTTTAGGTCGGCATTGTATCCACTGCAACTGATAACCTTCAAAGAGTCCTTGTCTCTTTTAAGTCGCACCGCCAAATCCAACCCGGTCATTTCCCCCGGCATCTTCATGTCCGTTAACAACAGCGCGATTTTTTGATGATGCTCCTCCCACACCTTCAGGGCTTCCAATCCATTACCGGCTTCGAACACGGCGTAGCCGAGTTTGCGAAGCGACAAGGCCGTCAATTGGCGCAAGAATAATTCGTCCTCGACAAGCAGAATGGTCTCGGAGCCGCCTTCCACGTTCGCCTCAACGCTAGAGGTTCCTGCAGAACACAGAGGTCTTGATGCTGGAAAATAAACCCTAAAGCAACTGCCCTGGCCCAACTCGCTTTCCACCTCGATCCAGCCTTGATGTTGCTTAACGATTCCATAGACTGTGGCCAGCCCTAACCCGGTTCCTTTCCCCACTTCCTTTGTGGTGAAAAAAGGCACAAATATCTTGGCTAAGACGGCCTCATCCATGCCGCATCCCGTGTCGGTTACCGACAGGCACACAAAGCGTCCGGGCCGTGCTTCTGCGTGCGATACCTCGGTTGGAGCCTCGATCTCAACCCCCCTGGTTTCCAGAATTAACCGCCCGCCGCTGGGCATGGCATCGCGCGCATTGATGCACAAATTCATGACCACCTGTTGGATCATTCCGGCATCGGCGCTGACCCAGCTGGAAGCGGTGCCGCTCTGAAAGGTGACTTCGATGTTTTCCCCTAAGAGGCGCCGCAGCATATTCAGCAGATCGTCGATTAATGTGTCCAACTCCCAAGACTCGATGCGGGCGGCTTGTTGCCGACTGAAGAGCAAGAGTTGTCGCGTGAGGTTGGCGGCGCGGAGGATCTCCCTTCCGACCTCCTCAAGAGATTTCTTAACACCCACGGTTAACTGGGGATTCTGCTGCAACAGGCCAAGGTGCATAAGATTCGCACAGAGAATGTTGTTGAAATCATGCGCGATCCCCCCGGCCAGCTGTCCAATCGCTTCCATTTTCTGAGCTTGCCGCAGTTGCGACTCGAGCTGTCGGCGCTCTGTCATGTCACGGAACATCCAGATCCGTCCATAATAAGTTCCGGTCTTGTCTCGTGCGGGCGACGAATATCGGTCCAACACCCTCCCGTCTATGAGATCAATTTCGTCGTGGCTGACTTGGTCACTGTGGGCATAGAGGTCGGCGACTTTCTCGGCAAACTGGTGCGAATTCTTGGTAAGGGGCGCGATAAACTTAACCTGTTTGGCATCGTCGGGATCCTGCGCGATGTGCGGCGGGATCTTCCAGATGTCGTTCAATTGCTGGTTCTGGAGAATTTTTTTCCCTTGGCTGTCCACCACTAGAATCCCGTCCAGGCTGGATTCCACCAACGCTTCAAACAGAGTGGTCCGCCAGCGCAATGCCTCCTCGGCCCGCTTGCGTTCGGTAACGTCGTTGCGGATGGCCACGTACCGGCGCGGCTTCCCGTCCAAGCCCAAACACGGCACAATCGCCGAGTCCACCCAATAGAATGTTCCGTCCTTGGCCTTGTTCTTGATCTCGCCGTGCCACACCTGACCCTGGCCGATGGTTGTCCAGAGGTGGTGCATGAATTCCTTGGAATGGTAGCCGGAGTTGAGGATGCGGTGATCCTGTCCCAGTAATTCCTCGCGCGCGTACTTGGAAATGGCGCAGAACTTGTCGTTGACATGGGTGATCCGGCCTTGCGGATCCGTTATGGCCACGATGGCGTGTTCGTCCAGCGCTGTCTTCAAATCTTTGTTTTCCTTCAGGGAGGCGACCAGTTGCTCTTCCGCCTGCTGGCGTATCGCGATCTCGCCTTCCAGATGCCTGGTCGTTTCAACCTGAGCGGCCGTGCGCTCTTGGAAGCAAAGTTCCAAATCGTTTTGCGACTTCTGTCGTTTGCTCTGCGTGGGCAATTCGGGCAAGCGGGGCAATAGTTTATGCAGTAAACCTGCGAGGAGTTTCTTCATCTCATTCGTCTCTGGACAAGCGGTGGCGCACCAATTTTCAGAGGACTCTGGCCCCCTGGCCAAACACCAAGAATTCTGTATAGAAATAGTCCGCCGCTTCCTGCGCACGCAGGCGGAATTCGGCAGGAACGCCGTTGGTCAGCCGCGGCCTCGGAACATAAGGGTTGGCCCCAAGTTCCATTGGCAGCGCTCTCGTGCATTGCCTGGTCCAGGAAGAGTATCCGTTCCCAGTCATAAACAATCTCATTTAACTTTCTTGGGGTATTTTGTCGCGCCAGATAACTGAACGCGGCGGTCTTTGAAGCCCCGCGTAGAAGAATGCGGCGGGTGGCCTCCTTGCGCCATTATACCTTAGTTTAATCCCTTGTGGGTCTGGCCCCAAGTTTGTCGGCCATGCGCACCAATTCCGCCAGCGATCCCGCTTTCATCTTCTTCATCAGTCGGCCGCGCTGGACCTTAACCGTGATCTCTGCGGTGCCCAACTCGGCCGCGATCTGCTTGTTGAGCATGCCCGTCACCACACGACCCATGACCTCGCGCTCGCGCGGAGTCAACGATTCGTAGTTTTCCCGCAATTCCGCGGCTTGCCGCCGGCTTTTCAGATTGTCCCGGTCCTGGGCGATCGCTTGGCGGATGACCTTTACCAGATCCCGGCCCCGAAACGGCTTAGTCAAGAACTCAACAGCTCCGGCCTTTATGGCGCGCACGGTCATGGGAATGTCTCCGCAACCGGTAATGAAGATGATTGGGATGGAGCAATCACGCGCCGCCAGTTTGCGTTGCAGTTGAAGGCCACTTTGTTCCGGCATGTGAACGTCCAGTACCAAACAAGCAGGTCTGGGGAATGGGTTGCGTTTGAGAAAGTCCCGGGCGGATGAAAAGGTCTCAACTTGGCAGCCTGCCGAGCGAATCAGGCTATCGAGCGCCTCCCGCACTGAGGCGTCGTCATCCACCACGAACACCGCGGGGCGACCCAGAGTCCCTGGCGATTTCACGGCACGTCTCCTGGCTTAATTGGCAGGGTAAATTGAAAAATGGCACCACCCTCATCGTTTGGCGTTATCCAGATTTTCCCTCCGTGCGCCTCCACGATCGAACGGCTTAGGGCAAGCCCCATCCCCAACCCGTCGGGTTTGGTCGTGTAGAATGGCTTAAAGAGGTGTTTGAATGCTTGGGGCGCTATCCCGCTGCCTGTGTCCTGAACGGCGACTTGGACCACTCCCCTTTTAGAACGAGTGCGGATGCGCAAGACCCGAGCGCGCTGGACCTCCGCGCTCAATGAATCAATCGCGTTCATCAGCAGGTTCAACAACACTTGTTGCACTTGCACGCGGTCGGCTGGCACGAGCGGCAGTCTCGGGGCCAGTTGTGTTTGCAACGACACCTCCTGCCGGTTTAATTCCGCGTTGACCAGCATGAGCGTTTCCGCAACAAGTTCGTTGATATTGACAGGCGTCTTGGCTGGGTCTCCTTTTCTGAATAGGGCCCGAATTCGTCGGATGACTTCGCTGGCGCGCCCCGCCTCGCGAGCAATCCGATGAACGGCTACGCGGGCCTCGTTGAGATTGGGGGGCAAAGCCGCAAGCCACTGCGAAGCAGCGTCAGCGTATGTCAGCATCACAACCAGCGGCTGGTTTACTTCGTGGGCAATGGACGCTGTCAGTTCGCCCATCATCGTCAAGCGCGCTACCCGAACCATCTTTGCCTCAGCTTGACGCAGCTTTTCCTCGCCCTCCTTAAGTTCCGTGAGATCCCGGGAAATAGCCAAGATGCTGGCGAGTTCGCCCTGGGCATCAAACTCCGGCTCCAAATGAACGGTTAAGAATTTTCGGCCTGCCTGCATCGGCCAGGTGACTGCAAAGTCGAGCGGTCGGCGCGTCTCGAAAGCCCTCTTGAGCGACCGTTCGAGGATTTCAACCTCTTGGGCGGTCGCGGGCGCGGCCCCATCTTTCGCCGTTGAGGCGATCTCCCTTCCCAGAAGCGCTTCCTCCGGCAGGCCGGTTGCTTTGACAAAGGCAGGGTTAACATAGATTCGACACAATTTTCGGTCAAAACGGACGATAAGATCGGGTGAGTTTTCAACGATCGCCTTAATTTCCTGGGCTTGCGCGAGCAAAAGCGCCTCTGATCGCTTGCGTTCGGTGATGTCTTGCACCGTGCCAAAAAGGCGGATTGGGCGGCCTGAGTCGTCCCGCTCGATGGCGTCCCACGCATGCACAAACCGTAGTTGGCCATTGGGCAGGACGATGCGGTATTCGAGATCATAAGGCCGGCCCCGGTTTTGCAGCTCGGCTAAGGCTTGAATTTGCAGGTGCCGGTCGTCCGGATGGATCATTTCCTGAAATCTGGCCTGGTTCAGCTTCGGGTCCTGTGCTTCCAACCCAAAGATGCGACATGTTTCTTCCGACCAGGTAATGTGATCGGCAAGAAGGTCCCGTTCCCAATAGCCAATGCGCGCGAGATGCTGGGCTTCTTTGAGCTTGGCCGCGCTTTCGCGCAGCACTTTTCGATCGCGCTCGCGGCTGATGGCAATCGCGGCCACGTGGGTGGCCATTTCAATCAAACGCATATGCTCCCGCTCTGGAAGGGCGGAATGGCGATAATACATAGCGAATGTCCCGAGCACGCGTCTCCGCGTATCAAAAATCGGCGTGGACCAGCAGGCGCGTAGTCCATGCGGGAGCGCCACCCGCCGGTACCGCCGCCATCGCGGGTCGGTGGCGATGTCTTCTACAAAAACGGACTTCTTGCAATAGGCTGCAGTGCCGCAAGAACCGGCATTTGGTCCAATGCTATGGCCATCAATCGCCGCCATGTATTGAGCCGGGAGACTCGGCGCAGCGCCATGACGCAAACGAGTTTCATCTTTGTCAAGTAACAGAATTGACCCCAACATGCCTGGCACATGCGCTTCAATCAGGCGGATCAGCGCGGCCAGCGATTTCGCCATAGGTGCGTCGGCAGCAATCATTTCCAGGACCCGCTTTTGGCCGTCCAACAAGGCCTCGGCCCGTTTGCGGACGGCGATTTCCAATTTCAATCTTCCGTTCGCGGTCGTGAGGCGTTCTGTGCGTTGCCGAACCCGTTTATTGAAGTCCCGCTTTGGTGTGGCAGGCACGCCCAGGTCACCGATTCCAGTTAGGCGAAGCTTGTCTGACTTCCGGTTTTGCGACTTCCTGCTCATAAGCATGACCTCGGATTTGGTCGGAGTCGCCGGATTGGGAGCTTAGGGCTATTGACGGCAAGACAATTTCCCAACCAGTGCGCTTTTCTTGAAGGGTATCTGATTATGATGAAGTTGTCGAGTCAATTGATCACACCCCAGGCCCTATTGCCGTCGCACGCTTCACGAGGAAAGATGCTTACGATGGGAGTGATGGAGCAGGAAATCTGCCCATCCGCAGAATTTCAGCTCAAGTCTCTGGCGATGGAATCGTTCTGCGAGAGGAAGGTGGATGGGATCGGACGTGGACTCGCACGGAAAGCCTCCGTGCAGCCGCGCCCTTTGGCTCCGAGTGTTTGATCAAGTCTTGGCTGCGTCCCGATCTGTCGCGTGGGCGAGAATTCTTTCAATAAAACCCTCGAGAGGAAACGGTTTGGTGATAAAATCCAATCCACCCGCACCGAACGCCAAATGCCTGGCCTCTTCATCCAACCGTCCGGAGATGAAAACAACGGGAACCCTGGACAAGTTTGGGTCTCTCTTTAGTTGCGCACAAATTTCAAAGCCGTTCATGCCGTTTTGAAGGTCCACATCGAGCGTGATGAGATCAGGCTTCGAAGCCCGCGCCCTTTCCAATCCATCCAGGCCCGAAGCGGCGGTCGTCACTTCCACTCCGGCGTGCCGCAGAACTTTCTCAAGCACGTTCCGGATGGCACGCTCATCGTCAATGACGAGAATTTTGACTTTTGAAGCAAATGGCAGCAGTTCGTTCGCGGCCTTGGGGTCGCCCTGATGTGCGACTTCCAGTATCCGGGTCACGTCACCCATGAAGAACAAAATACCCACTGGCGGCGCATTGGGCCATAGAATTCCAGGGCGCAATATGTTACGATTATGTGATCAGGTGTCGAGGCGCGGCATCAGCTCACAGCGGTTTCGCAGGTGCATCCGGATTCGGCGGTGAGAGCAGGAACCCGATTTTTTCAGGCAACCAGTCCCGCGTGTTGGTCGTCTGAGTTCCTCCGGCGCAAGACAAAGCTCACCCTTGGGCCATCGCCAGCGTTTTTTTGGCGGCGGCCTGTTTTCTCGGTCCCGCAATGGGATCGTATTGCTGTTAGTCCGTTAGTTCGTCTTGCTTAACCGCTGAAGCACCGCCTGGGCCAGCCACAGAGCAACGAGCGATAGATGCGCTGGCGCAGCTCCTGCAGTGTCACTTTGCCCAAGCGGAAAAGTTTGCCGTGACAAATAGCGAAGGCGTGAAAGAGGGTGAAGGCGATGATTTTTATCCACAGCAGCGCCAGCACCGCCACCGGCTTGTGATGCGCGACATGGGTCAGGTGCCAGTGTTGGGTGAGCTGGCCGAAGGCGTTTTTCTCAATCTTCCAGCGCAGGTGTCCGAAGTCGCGAATGGCCGCCCCGTCATAGCCGTCCAGATCGCCCGCCACCACTCAAATCCAAGTTTGTTCTTTCTCGACGGTCTGCCGTTAGTCGATCAGGTCATGGCCCAGACGCGGGCCCAGATTTTCGAAGACGAGACGCGCTCCGAAGGCAAAATCTTGAGTCTCTTTGAGGAACACAGTGCCATCATTCGCAAAGGCAAACCGGATAAACCGACCGAGTTTGGCCGACTGGTGCGCTTGGATGAAGTGGAAAACGGCGTGATCAGCGGCTACTCCATTGCCGCCGGTAACCCGGCCGATCAGCAACAGTGGCTGCCGGCCTTGGATAATCACCGGGAGGTTTTTGGGCAAGTGCCACGTCTGGCCGCGGCGGACCGGGGGTTCTGGAGTGCCGCCAATGAAAAAGCCGCGCTCGATTTGGACATCGCGCAGGTGGTGCTGCCGGCGACGGGCCGACTTTCGGCCAAACGAACCCAACATCAGAAGCAGCGCTGGTTTCGCCAAGGGCAGGGTTGGCGGGCGGGGATCGAGCCGCGTATCAGCACCCTCAAATATCAGTTTGGCATGAAGCGAGCCCGCTACAAAGGCGAGGCGGGCTTTCAACGTTATGTGGGTTGGTGCATCATCACCCAGAATTTGGTGGTCATGGCCCGCCACCGTCACAAAGTTAAACAAGGTGTTGCAGTGGTTAAAAAGGAATGAACGAAAGGCAAAGAAAACAATTGATTCAAGAAATTGAAGTAGCTCTCCCACAAGCTCTCTTGGGAAGCCTCTCCGAGACCTATCGCCGGTGCGGCAACCCGAAGTGCCGCTGCCATACTGGAGGCCCAAAGCACGGCCTTCATCTCTATGTCAGTTACCGCGGTCCGGCGGGCAAGACCACTGGTTATTATGTTCCGGAGGATGCCCACGGCGCGGTGCGAGCCGGCATTCAAGCATGGCGTCGAATTCAAGAGTGCCTGCGCGCATTGAGTTTCGCCAACAAGGAGCGGCTGCTCCCGTCTAAATCCAAGGTTCGGGCGCGAAAAAGCGCCTCTTAAAAAAGCCCTCTTTTGCAAGAGCCTTTAGCTAGCTCCAGAGGCTGGTTGGGGAGTGAAAAACGACGGGGGAGCGTGGTTGCGGCTCTGAAAAACTGGGTTCGGGCCGCGAAAAGGCTTGCAAAACTGCACTATGGGGAATATAATGGCTGAGCTTACCAAAAAAAACTCAATTTGACGCCATGAACGAGAGGCCAAATGGGAAATCCCGGTCATAACGACTTATGAATACTCCGAAAACAATTGCAACAATTGCCTCTGTAACCGATGCGGAATTTCAGGCGCTCCAGGCAAACCTTGAAAAGACATTTGTCCATGACGGTCAAATAGACAGCATTACACCGCTGTATAGTCCAGGCGTTTTGGCGGCCTACAACCAAACCCAGAACGCGGCCTTGACTAACCAAGCCAACAATGTCCTCAAACCCAAGCTGAACGCCCTCAAAGCGTTGATGCTGAAATGCGGCATCACCGATATCACCAAGGCGCCGGCCTACAAGCAGGGCTCCGGGGTGTTGAACATTATGCCTGGACAATTTACCGTCCCCACCGCCTTGACTGCTCCCACCGGAACCTCGGGAGTGGCCCCTCGCGACGACACCGGGCCTTCCGTGGGGCCTGGGATCTTCACTGCCAACACCCAACTGCCCGCAACCACTTCGGTGATGATCCTATCCTCCCTCAATCTGACCAACACCAGCCTTGTCATCCCTCCTTCAGTCAGTGATTTGTACATTATAGTCCAAACGCTGACCTGCGGACCAAATGCCCAGATTATTTATACCACCGTGCCAACTTCCGGCCAGCCTTCCTGGAAGCCGCAACCGCAGGCGCAAGGGCCGGCGCCGAACGGACAACCGAGTTTTTCCATAACGGTTTTCACACAGCCCGGAATACCACAATCAGGCGTGCATCCCGGCTCAAATGGTTTTTCCGGCGGAAATGGCTCAAACGGAAATCCGGGGATTCCTGTGGCTCCCACCGATCTGCCGCCGGTCGCGCCCAGCGTCACTATCTTTGCGCAAAATATCACCGGAATTCTTTCCATCAATGTGAGCGGGTTGCAGGGCGCCCCGGGCAATCCAGGCCAAAACGGCGGCAACGGCGGCAATGGGTCGGCCGGCCAGAATGGATATTTCACCGGCACGTTTGGCACGATAGGGGTTAATGGAGGCAACGGCGGCGCCGGAGGCAACGGCGGCGCTGGTGGGAGCGGAAGCCAAGGCGGCCAAGGCGGGACCGGCGGCGCAGTTCTCATTTGCCAAACCCAAACGGGGTGGCTCAACCTCTTAAATACAAATCCCCCTCCACAATGGCCGGTCTATTTCCTAGGTGGCCTTGGAGGCGTGGTTTCCAACGGAGGCGTCGGAGGGAGCCCGGGGCTCGGCGGGAATGGAGGCAGTGGGGCGTCAATTGGCGTTGGAAGTTCTTCACCCGGAACCAGTGGCCCTCATGGAAATCCTGGCGCCACTGGAGCCTCGGGACCTCCGGGGCCGACCGGCAACAACGGCTCTCTCGCAACCGCGGCCATCACACAGGCCGAATGGGAAGAGGAAATGACCCAGCCATGGCTCACCACCCTCAACCCTCCCCAGGGCATTCCGGGCACAGTCGTCACCGCGGCCGTTCTCAACGTCGATTCAGGCGATCCAGTCTTGGTTAACGGCCAGACCGTCGCCGCCACCTATCCTTCAACCGGCGAAATTCAATTCACGATTCCCGGCAACGCTCCTGGCGGCAACGCCGCCGTCCAGATCAAGCGTTTAAGTGACGGAACCATGAGCAATCAAGTGCCTTTCTCAGTCCTGCCGTTCATCACCTCCATCAGCCCCGCCCAACCGATCCAACCAGGCACACTGGTCACTCTCACCGGCGGCGGCTTCTCCCCGGCGGTCCAAATTCATGCGCTCTCAGGAACCGACAATGAGTCGATCACACCTGTCACCTATCTCAACCCGAACACTGTTAGTTTTACTCTGATCCGCCCCAATGCCTTTGTGTTGAATCCACCCGGGGCGTTCTCTGAAACCTTCAATATTGAGGCGGTTTTGTCTTCAGGCGTAACCTCGAACCCATTTCAGGTCCAACTGCAAACTTTTAGAATAGCGGTTGTGGGTGATTCCGTTGGCTGGGGTGAGGGGCTGCTCACCAGTGAAAAATATTCCACCCTTGTGCAACAGGCCATCGCCAACAACTTTTCCAAGTCGCACGGCACGACCCTCGGCGCTTATGTCGATAATCGGCTTGCGCAATGTGGCGCCGTCCTCGGAGTTTCAGACGCATCGTCGGCTCAACCAGCTCCAGCCAACGAACAAGAGATCATCTTCACCTCCTCCATCATGTCACAAGTGCAAGCCATTCAAACACCGGCATCCGTAAACCTTGTTTTGCTCAATGGCGGAATCAATGACGTCGGGGTGTCAAGCATTCTCAATCCCTTGACCAGCACCGGCTCCATTTCTGCCAGCGCCCAGCGCTTTTGCCAGAATGACATGACCAGCGTCATCACCCATGTGGCCACATTATGCCCCAATGCCAAGATCTTGGTCACGGGTTACTACCCAATCCTCAGTCCGGCTAGCAACACATTATACTTTGAGGCTCTTTTTACCGTCGTTGTTGGGCCGGTCACCACGATTCTTGGAAGCGCTGTGCTCGGTCTGGCGTCGATGAACCAAATGATTAACAATTGTGAGACGTTTTATTCAGCGTCCAACACCGCTTTGACTGCCGCCGTTGCCGCAGCCAACCAGTCCATCGCAGGTCCGACCCGCGTCTTCTTCGTTCCCTCCGGCTTCACGGACAGCAACGCAACCTTTGCCTCTTCTTCCTCCTCATTATTATGGGGGTTGAACATCAACGGACTCTCCATTGGCGCGCAAGATCCTAATGCCGCTGCGCGCGTTGGACCATGTTCTGCTGCCTATCAGGGCTCTGTCAATCTAACGAGAACCTTCTGCGAATTGGCTTCCGTGGGCCATCCAAATCCGAACGGAGCCATACAATATGCCAACCAAATCATCCCTTTCGCGACTGGAGTCGCAAGCGTTTTTAAGGGCACGCTTCAGATTACAGTTACAATTAACGGTGTCCAGCAGCAGGCAATGTCTGTCACGATCCCGTCGCCGTCGACCCCGAGTGCCGTCTTCTTTTTTACACCAAGCGCGAGCAACATGGAATCAGTTCAAAACACACCCATTCCCTTTTCGACCTCAATAGTGGATATGGGGACACCGGTTGGCAACGTCACTGTGAGTATTACAGGCACAATTATGTTCCAGCAGAATGGGCAGTTCAATCCAGCAACCGGGGATATAACCGGACTTGGATGGTCAATCCCTGATGCCGTGGCGACGCCCCAAAATGTGCCTGCGCCCCCGATCGGTCCAGGCCCTCAGAACTTAACTGTTTCCACATTAACAATGTCAACAACAGGTACGGGAGGAAGCCCTACAATTCTGACCGGAGCCCAGAAGGGAGCCGTCACTTTGGTCGGCTCGGCTCAAGCGACAGGCGGATCTCAAGGCCCAATGAATGTTACACTCAAGCTTACTGGAACGTTGTCACCAGTCCCCTGAACCCGATCAGGCTTTTTCCAAGCCAATGCGTTTTGACTGCCTAAGTACTCAGTGGCATAAGTAATGTGACGTATTTTTGTTGCGTTTTTGAATGGAGACGGCAAGCAGCCGACCGGGCTTTTTCGGCGGCGGTCCCTGAGCTTGGTCGTTAGCCGGCGTATGGGACCCTTCCTGGATCACGTTGCTCGCGACTCTCGCTGGAGGCCTGGGGCTCGGCACGATCGCCACGACTTTGATCCAACAGGCCTTTCAGCGGCGCGCCAAGGCGGAGGACACCCGGTTTGCGATGCGGCGTGATGCCTTCGCGGATCTTCTTGCCGCGATAAGCAAACTTGACAAGCTAAAAGGTGATTCCACGACTGAGTCTGAGGCAGAATACGCCTTGTGCGTGGCTCGTGTCCAACTGGTCGCATCAAAGGCCGTCCTCGCACCACTTGAGAAATGGCGTGATTTCGAACCCAGTACCCCCGAACGAAACGCTTGTATGGCTGTGCTCTTGCAGGCAATGCGTCGGGATCTCGCTATCGCAAATGATGCCAGCCAACTCGGACGCGCCGGGCGGCTGGCTCGGGCAGCTCATCCTGAACGTTAAACGGCTTGAACATCGACATTTCCAAACTCCATTTTGAAAGCGCAAGGATCGTTCGCGTCATTCGAGGATGGCGATCGACACGGCTTGACCTTTGAAGTGAGTTATCCCATTCCCGATAGTGGTTCTGATTTCCCGCGACGCAAGCTCGTCTTTTAATCCCGTCCTTACTTTGAACATCCGCCCCACCTGCCTTGTGAACCTTGCTCCACCTCAAATCAAAAGCGGCTGCCGGGACTCGCAACCGGAAGAGGGAGAACACCTCCACCGCGCGGGCTCGCCGCAGGTCTGGAAAGACCTTGGCGCGATCGCACATACGGCGAAAGGACGGCAGATCACCAACTAAAAACTGCGTCAATTCCGCCGGATCTGGATCCAGGATTGTCACGCCGGCGACCTCGCGCTGAACCACGTTAAGCTTGCCCAAGCAACAGGCGGTAAAGACCTTAAGTGTGCAGGATCCGGGTACAGCGCGGAAGAAGAAAATCCAGTGCGGCCAAATCCTGTGGAACTCTTGCGCGAAGCGCCGCACCTCGGGAATGCAATAGATCTCCCGTGGGTCGTTGTCGTAACCGTGAATACACGGCATCAGCGAGTCCATCATGGCCCTAAGCCGGCGCGGATTGTCCGGCAATTTGTCCAGAGCGAAACGCGCCAGAAATGGAGCGAAGTCAAGCGAAGCGATCCGATGCCGTCCGAACTCAAACACCACTAACTGATCATCTGATTTCATTTATGGGCCTCGAACGCAAAGTAAAAACGCGGCGCATGTTGAAACATTACGGAGCCCAATTGGTTGTCAAGCTTGCGCCTCACGACGGCAAACGGAGCGGCGAATTCCGGGACCGCGAATTCCTGGGCAAGTTCCGAGGCGTTCCAGACTTGGCCGTGACGCTTTTCAAGGACCGACCGTTCAGCGGATGCGGAGTTAAGGGCGATCTGCAACTGCCGCCTGAGAATCTCTGTTTTTTCGATCATTACCGTGTGGACATTGTTTTTCCGCGAATCGGTGTTGCTACTGCGGCCAGCGCATTCGGGGCGGAGAAGGCGTGCCGAGATGCAACGACCGCCCAATTGAAGAAAACACGGCCACGGTGGCTCTTTGCTGTGACCTCCAGTTCCAACTCGTAGCTTTTTCCTGGGGCCCATTGTTTGACAGCTGTTTCGCAATCGCGCCATACCGGAGCGACGATATAACCTGTTCTCGTTTGAAACTCGGCTTTCGCACCCCAGGCCTTCCCTGTATCTTTTAAAGTCATAGGCATCGCTTCGCTTTGGCACAGGGCGTTTCCTGCTTCGATGCGCGGAAATGGATTTCCGCGGGCGAATGGCTCAAGCGCCTCGACAATGCTCACCCACTCATGGGGCCTCAGCCGATCAATTTCGCCCAGAACTTCGCTTCCCGACTCGTGATTATCGACTTGTGGCATTGACAGCGTCAACCCAGCGGTTTGAAGCGCCAGGATCTGCGCGGAGGTGGCGGCGAGGCCAACTGCCGCAGGGTGGCCGCCTCCTCGATCAATCAGGCCGAGGGCCTTGACTGCCCGAACCCATCCGCCAAGATCGTCTTTGGCCCAACTGCGTCCGCTGCCCTTCCATTGCTCCGGTCCGTTCGGCGCCAGGAGAATCGCGCTGCGACGAAATTTTTCCACGATCTGGCTTGCAGCCGGGCCAGCAATGCCATGATGCCATCGCTTATCGGCCAGGACCAAGACGGCCGCCTCTGGCTGGCCGCCCAACAGGGCCTGCGCCAGAACTCCGGCCTGCTCGGTCATCTCCTGCTGTTTTGTTTTGCGCTCCGCGTTAAATTCCAGGCAGCGACCGGCGATTTCTTTCGCTTCGCGTTGGTCGGAGCTCGTTAGGAAAGTTACCCCAGGTTCTGCCGACCCCAGTCTGCCAAGTGCGTTAAGCGCAGGGATGGTTTCGAACTGGAGACGACGCTGCGTGAGTCGTTGACCATCGGCCGGGACGAGCGCCGCCAAGCCGGTGACCCGGTTCAGGTCCGCTGAGGTGTTGATCAGCTTGATTGCGTTCTTTGTGATCGAGCGGTTTGTTGGGGTCATGGGGACGCCGTCTGCCAGCGTCCCCAATCCGGCCAGCATAATCGCGGACCTCCGGTCCCATCTTTCCATACAGTTTCAAGACCGAGCGAGGTAATGGCAGAGAACCAACGTGAGACCAGCCGCGCACAAATCACCCAAATCGCTCGATCTAGAATTCGGATGAGCCTTCGGATTAACCATGGCCACAGTTTGGCCGACCACGTCCTCTGCCGGGTGGTGATCGACCACGATCGTGTCCACACCGTTTCCTTTAAGCCACGCGATGGCTTCGGCAGAGTTGGTGGCACAATCCAAACAAATGAGGAGCGAAGGCCGGTGGTCGCATACGAGACTCATTGCCTTGTCCAAGTCCAATCCATAGTGATCGCTCTGCCGATTGGGCAGCGACCAAAGCGGATTGATCGGCGTGCATCCGCCCAAAAACCGGAGCAAAATCGAGGTGGCGGTAATCCCATCGACGTCGTAGTCGCCGAAGATCAACACACGTTCACCTCCTGCGGCAGCACGGCCAATTCGAGTTAGGGCTTTGTCCGCATCCGGCAGGAGGCAGCGGTCCAGATCCAGTTTTGGGTACAGGTACTCGTTCAGCTTGGCTGGTGCGATTCCGCGGCGCTGCGCGTAAGCCGCAACAATGTTTCGAGCAGCTGGAGTGAGAATGCTGATGTGGTTCAAGGGTATTTGGGGTTGATTGTTTGGGGTGCATTTTGACAACGGCGGTCCGACCTTGTGGTGCGCATCTGGGAACAACAGGTTGCGGAACAATCCACCGGCGACCAAAAGGCATTAGTCAAAATGGCCGCTCCAACTGTGCGCCGCCGCAGGCTCAAGACGAAGGTCGCGGGAGCATGGCTTTTTGCCAGGCCCCCGCCTTTCCATATCTTGTTTTAGTGTGGCGCTGAACCTGGCTGGCGGCGGTTTGCCAACCTTGCCTCGTTCCATTTTCGCCACTGGTCCTTACGCCACTTTGGTTTGGGGGGACGCGCTGAAGAATTTGGTAGAGCGTGCCTTTTCCTTGGCCTTCTGCGACCTCGTTGAACGCCTCGATAAACTTTTCCATTTCTTGGTGTGTCAACATTAATTCGACGCCACCACCTGGAATGCGTCGAACCCGTTCGTGCTCCACCGGAAAACCTTGCAACACAATGCAAGGTTAGTCCGATGGTGGGCTTTTTTGAGCCAGCTTGACTAGTTGTTTAATCGAAACTATTCCATCCTCGCTCTGCCAGCAGGTCTTATCAACCGGTGTTGGGAGAGCCTGGTTGGGTGCCGGTGGCGCGACGCCGATGGCCTTTGCCACAGTACCCGCAGGCTGGGGATTGCCAGATTGCGGTTGGGTTGTTTGATTGATTGTCGGGTTTGCCGGCATTTGGTTGTTGTCCATTTGTTTGGTTCTTTCTGTTGTTGATTGAGCCGGGGTTGTTTGTTCGCTGGCCGGTTGGCTCGGCACCGGCGTTGCGAAATACTTGGAATGCCTAAAGTCTCCGTCGAGTCTGACACCATCGCAACAGCATGAGCGCCCCGCGGTCGCCTCGATTTATTGTGTACTGACGCCATAAACGCCTTCGCATTTGAGCTGGGAAGCTGGGCAGACCTAGATCAGTAATTAGCTCGGCGTGCCAAAGGGAGTCCACTCCTGCATAAAAATGAGTCCTTGGATCCGGCTCAATGAAACGAAACCAATTGTACCACCAGCGCCCCTTGTCCGATGTGCTCAATCTTCTTAGTTGTTGACGCAGATTTAGCCAGCGTCCGCCTGGCCATGTGTGCATCGTCCATCTCGCTGCTTCATAAGCCCAGCGCGGTTCAATGCTGATGTTTTCCAGCCATCGCGCCCGTTGAAAAGGCGAACTCTGGGGCAATAGAACAAGTGCCGTGCAAGCGGCGGTTGGGCTGGTGCGGGCCGTTTCGAGGAGGTGTTGGAACCATTCAAAATTTGCATTTTGTGCTGCCGCCAACCCGGCGTGAAGGCTGTCAAAAACAGAAGCCAGCATGTGACATGTGGCCCGAAATCTCGGCTGCTGGTGGCCCAGCCAAAACAGGAACTCAGGTTCGGAGGACAGCGTTTCCAAGATTTGTTCCATTTCTCCAAGGGCCAGATCCACCGCTTGCGCGGCGAGGAATGCGCCGACGGGATCGCTCGCTGCTCTCCGAAACAGCTCTTGTCCGAGGACGGTTTGCGTGCCTTCCGCCAAGAGCAGGATTCCGGCGCTAACGGCATCAAGGCCAGTTAAGTCTGGTGAGGCTCCCTTGATCATTGCCTTGCCCCAGGTCTCAAATGACCGGCGCAGTGTCGCCGCCGCCTTCGTTAAAACCTTCCACTGCCGATAGGCCGCGGCCCAATCCACAGGAAGTTCCTTCAGCTTGATCGCTCCGAGGTCGTCAAAGACCGCCACCGGAAAATGCTTTGCCGGCCAATGCTCTGGTTCGGAAAAAACGGTGACCGGAGGCAATGTCACCCCAGCCCGCCTCACAATCGAAAAGACGTTCGGTCGGGGCAGATAAGGGATCAGTTGCCGCGACGTCTGCCGGGCCTGTTCAATGAGGTCACCGCCGATCATGAAGGCCTTTGCTCACCCAACGCAAAAAAACTAGCGATGGTTGACTCCAGGTTTTTTTGCCGTTGGTGGATCGAATGTTTGGGCCTGCCGGCGATAGCGCACAACTCCGCGGCGCGGTTTACGATCTCTTCCACGGAGGCCACAAATTGTTCATGATTGAATCGCAGGCTCACGCGATACGGCTCATCCCGGCGTGCAAACGCGATCTCATCGTTGAAGCAGAGGACCCAGCCGACGAGCACCCCTGCATCTCTGACGCAATCGCGCGGAGAATTGTCAGAGATCGGTGCGGAGCGAAGGAAATACCCTGCCCAGGGCCAAGCTTGGTGCAGGCCTCGAATGAAGCGGCGGGCCGCTGGAACAACGAACAAATCGTCGGGGCTGGCGGCATGTTCAAAGCGCAGGCGCACGGCGCCGCACAAGCCTGCCAACTCGGACGGAGTGAATCGTTCCGGGGCCAGGCACTTGGCAACTCGGTCGATATCGCATCGCTCTATCTCCGCTCTTGGAATGATGATGAGTGTTGTGTTTGAGGACATATTAGTGTGGTCGGCTTTGATGGTTTAGCCGATGTTGCGTGAGCGTTGCCTTGGCATCATTCGGCTTGGATTTTTCCTTTATGGTTTTGAGAGCATCCGGTCGAGTTGGCGGGCGACGGCATCTTTTCGTGCAAAAAGCACTTCGACGGGGATTTCCGCATGGTGACCGAGCAAATCTATGGTAAAAAAGCATTCGTCTCGAAATTGCAGCAGATCGTTTTCGGCGAAGCTGACCGTGCATTGCCCAGTGTGATCCGAAGCGCTTAGAGTCATGTCTATTAAGCAAAAACCGAATGCCAACATCGGCAAACGGCCCAAGCCCTCGGCAGACCCAAATGGTTGTCCAAGATCCAGGAAAAAACCCACCCACGGCCAGCCTCTGTGCAAGGTGCGAATAAGTTTTCTTGTTTCCGGAATCGTGGCGATGTCCCCACACTTAACCACGTCCTCTATCTCCAGTGTGAGTCGTCCAAAAAGATTCCTCAGCTGGAATGGGGTTAAACGAGTGGGAATGTAGCGTTGCAAGAACCCTTGCAGATCAAGCGACAGAACTTCGTCCCGTCGAAAAAAATAATGTTTTTCTCCCTGAGAATCTGTGTTTTCCTTCATGGCGCAAACCGCGCCATTCCTACGAACCAGGGCAAGCTGCTGGAAGCAGCCTGGCCTCCCCCTTCCCCTAACAAAACATGAACCCACCGATACCGACGGTCCCATCACGAATGGGAAAAACTCGCCGGCAACTATTGCGACATGCCCCGTGCGGGAATTGCGGAGTTAGAATCTCCCGTCAGCGCGCGCGGTTGAGCCTGACCAATTCCGCGTTCGCAAAATGCCACTCGTCGTCGTCCTTTGCTCCGCTGGCGAGGTATTTCAAGAGATAGTCCCGGGTGCCGGCGCTGTCGCCTTTGCTGAGACGCGCCATGGCGATGTAGTAGAGAGCCAAGCTCTTTTGTCCGGGGACGTTGACGGGCCCCTGGCGTTTTTCAGCGGCGGCGAGCAAGGCCCGCTCGTCGATATCCTGGGCCAGGAAATGGCCCAGCGTTTGGGTCCATCCATCTTTGCAGTTCGCCAGAGTTGTGGCATACGGCTCCGGCGCCCGGCCCACCCGCCAAAGCAGGGTCTGGCGATAAAGGCGCTCCCAGTCGGTGCCGTCGGGATCCAGCCGAATGGCCTGGTCATAATCGGAAACCGCGCCTGCGAAATCACCGATGATCTGGCGGGCCACTCCGCGGCGGGAGAAAACCTCGGCGTTGTTGGAGTCGATGCCGAGGGCCCTGCCGTAGTCAGCCAGCGCGGCGTCCAAGTTGTGCTTGAGCACATTGAGTTTGCCGGAAAGAACGTAAAGATGGTCGGTCTTCAAGGGCACGTCATCGGCCAAGGTCCAGTTCCAATTCCTGCCAGGCGTCTTACCATTGGCACGGTGCGCGCCGAGGCGCTTGACGCTCGGATAAGCCGGGCCGGGCGGAGGCCTCGGATGGACATAGGCGACGTGGTTGCTTCCATCCACGACCAGGTCCAGCCGATTGAGCACGTTCATGCCTATAGTACAAACGGCCTCATTCGAGGCGACGTAGCGGAGGAAGGCGGCTTGGGAGGCGGGCATGTTTTGCACGGAGAGGTCCGTCAAATCAATGGGGCCCAGCTTGAATTCCTCCGTCCAGGCGTCATGCCACCAGCACATGCCGAAGGAGGCGACCCCGCCCAGGCGCGAGGAAACGCGGGCCTTGGGATGGGCCTTTCTCCATTGCTTCCATTCCTCCGGCGGCAGTTGGACGCCGAAGGCCGAACCGGTATCGACTTCCGCGGTGCCTTTCTTGCCGTCCGCCAGCGGGACTTCCAGCAGGAGCCAGTCATTGGGAATCACTCTCAGTTTCGTCCAGTTGGCGGTTTCAGGGGGCAATTGACTCGCCGCGCGGATCGTTTGCCGTTCCGAGTCAAATACAAGAATATTATCGCGGATTTCCGGCCAGCCCACCAACAGGTCCGGCTGCCTCCTCATCCTGCGAGAAAAGACCAGGCGAATGATCCACGAGTAGCGAAATACAGGAAGAGGCGCCGTGAAGGCCTGCCGGTTGATGACCACGTGAACGGGCGCCGAGACTTGGCCGGACTTCAAGCCCATGCGCCGGGCCGCCCGTCCGAAGACGGCCGTGGAGGAGCCGCCTGTGTCCACCATCGTGCGCGCGGGGAGGCTGTTGAGTGACGCCACGGGAACTTGGACGTGGATTTCCGGCGGATGGTTTGCGCAGCCCGAAAGCGCGACTACCGCGACCGCCAGCCAGCAACGAATGGGCTGCAGCATGCCCGCCAGACTAAATCCCCTTGACCGAAAAGAAACACCGAAATTGTTGGCTCCCGCGAGGTCGGATTCGGTGAACCGCCTAAATCGGGGGACAATGAACCTATCGCTGTCCTCCGAACGGACACCTCTGGTTCGGTGCGGCTGCTTGTGCAAGGATAACGGCGTAAAGCAAATGTCCCTTTTCGGCGGTTGAGGAAATATAAGAGTGAAGAACTGATATGTTTTCGACGGACATAAACGACTGGTCGTTGCTACGGCAATATGTCGAGCGTCGTTCCGAGCCGGCTTTTGAAACCTTGGTGCGACGCCATCTGGACATGGTGTATTCCACGGCCTGGCGACAAGCTGGCGACGCGGATCTTGCCGAAGAAGTGACGCAGGCGGTTTTCGTCTTGCTCGCGCGGAAAGCTCCCGGTTTGGGCGAAGGGGTCGTCATCGCGGGCTGGCTGTACCGCACCTCTTGTTTAACCGCGCGCCGGGCGCTGCGCGATCAAACCCGCCGACGCATTAAAGATAGGGAGGCTGCTGAGATGAAATTAACCGACTCCAATGACGAGGTTTGGACTCGTCTTATGCCGTTTCTGGACCCTGCGCTAGCGAACCTGGCCGAGGAAGATCGAATGGCAATCGTCCTCCGCTTCCTGGAGCGTCGGAGCTTTCGGGACGTGGCGGCGGCCTCGAGAATCAGCGAGGATGCGGCCAAGAAGCGCGTGGCCAGGGCGCTGGAAAAACTCCACCACATTTTCACTCGGCAGGGCCTCACGCTCGGCCTGGGTGTGATGGCAGCGGCGTTGAGCGCAAAAGCGCTGGAGGCTGCACCAGCAGGTTTGCTCAGATCATCGGTCCAGGCCGGTTATTCGGGCGGAATGGCTGCGGGGGCCGGGGGTTTTGGGGCTGGTGGCCGGCGTAGTTCGTGAGACTCTTTTTTCGCGCCTTAAATTCGGCGGCGCGCTGGCCGGAGGGGTGCTTCTGGTGGCAGTAGTCGGAGCCTTTAATTGGCTGATGCCCCAATCCACCGGGACAGAGGGCGCTAGATCCCCCTTGGCAGGGAAGATCAGCGAAGCTGTTGCGGGCAATCCGTTGCGTTCGCGACCGCAATCATCCGAGGCTTATGTCGCCCCGACGGAGAGCCGGTCCATGATACTGCACGTGATCGCCGACGAAAGCGGCCGGCCGTTGGCTGATATCGCAGTCCACGTGGAATTCATCATCATGCCGGAAAGTACTTTCACCACATTCGTAACCGACTCCGAGGGTGCCGCGCGAATTATGCTGCCGCCAGGTCTAGATTTCATGAACTATTGGGTGTCAACGCCCGGCCGTGTTCCCATGACGATTTCTTGGAACACCAAAACGAGCATCGCTGCGCTTGCACCAGAATACACATTGCGCCTGCCCCAAGGGCAGTTGGTCGCAGGGGTGGTGGTTGATGAGGCGGGCCAACCAGTGGCCGCAGCATCTGTCCACTTCCAAGGCGACGGGATGCTGTGGGATAGCCGCGAGTACGCGGATTACGAAGGCCCCATGTCCTTGCCGCAGTCTGACCGCCCAACTCCGCCGATGACCGATGCCAACGGGCGATGGTCCGCCGATTTCATTTCACCCAAAGCCAAAAGCCTTTTTGGTTACCTGGAACACCCTGAATTTGCGACGACGCAGTTTGGCCACATTCATCCACCGGACCCCATCGAGCCGTCCACCAACCTCGTTTTGGTTATGGAGCGAGGCGCTTCCGTAGCTGGAGTTGTGCGAGGTGCGGCGGGCCAGCCGATTCAAGACGCCTATGTGGGTGTTCGGGACCAGCTCGGCCTTCCTTTTCGCTCGATGCAGACGGATGCGGCTGGCCAGTTTGAGTTTCCACGAGTCGGAGATGGACAAATCTTCCTTACGGTGGATGCGCATGCGCAGGGGTTTCAACCCAGTGGGGACTTGCCTCTGCAGGGCGGGCGGGCCACCAATCTTGACATCGTTTTAAAGCCTGTTGCAATAGCCGGGAACTCTGTCATTCGGGGCAGAATAACTAGTGAGGATGGCAAGCCAATTGGCGGGGCTATGGTGACTCTGGCGCCTGGGCAACCGGGTCTGGAAGAGATTCACTGGGGCGTGCTCGCCGATGCCGATGGTCGTTTCGCGTGGAATTCGGCTCCGGATCGCCCGGTCAAGTTGATGATTGGTGGCTCGGTCTGGGATTGGGAGGAGCAGCAGGTGGAGTTGGCCCCGGATGGAACAGAACCGGTGATCATTTTGAAGCCGAAGGTAAAGATCCACGTGCATGGAACGGTGTCGGATAAGTCCAATGGGAACCTCGTGCCGGATTTCTCAGTGCTCTGGGCGCAGGGGATCAAGCGTGGCTATGTGGTGAACACATCGGTACTGACCGATGGCCGAGACGGCAAGTTTGCTGTGGACATGCTGCCGGAGACCGTTCTCAGCTACAAGCCTCCAGGCACAAGTACGCGCCTTGATTTCCAAGCGCCTGGCTACTGAACAAAGTGGTGCTTCTCGCTCCAGCAACCAATGACATTGATCTGGCCGTCCAACTGGAACCGGCGACCGACATCGCGGGCACGGTGCTTCAGCCGAATGGAACCATGGCGACGGGTGCCAAGGTGTTTTTCCGTGGCGAACACTTTTGCTTTCGGGTCGGAGAGAATTGTTTTGTTTCAATGCCGTCACCGGCATATCCGTTTGCCGTCGAAACGAGCACGGGAGTGGATGGCGCGTTCCGCATTCCGAAAATTGATGGAATTGACCGTCTGGAGGTGGTGCATCCCGAAGGCTGGGCCAATGTTACCGTCGAGGGCCCCTCGGCTTCCGTCATCCGATTGAAGCCCTGGGGCCGGATCAGCGGCGGCATTCAATCGGACCAGGCCGTTCTCCCAGGAGTAGAAGTCCATGCGAGTGAGGCTCGGACAGGGTCGGAACAGATGTTGTTTGCGCTTACGGTGAAGACCGATTCGGAAGGCCGATTCGAGTTTTCTCAAGTGCCCGGAGGGCGCGCGATTATAAGTGTGACTTCCGCACAGGATAGCCCTGGAACCAATATGGTGGGGGAAATCCAGGTGGAGTCCGGCCAAACGGCCACACTCACACTCTCATCAAACGCGCAATAACCCATGAAGTTGTTCTTCGTCGTGCGTGATTTGGTGGGAGCGGGAACGCCGTCGATATTTGATGCGATTTCACGGTTGCCCTGGAATGGTGTTGCCGCAACGGACGACAACCCCGCAAGCCCTCATGTTCACCCTTGGTGATGGGCCAATTCTTGCCCTGTTATTTTGTAACATCCGTTTAAAAGGCAGGGACCGGCCGCAGGTGTTGCGCTGTGTCAAAAAGAAGACGCGCCCAATCTGGGCGCGCCATGATAATCAGAGTTCTTTTTAGTTTTGTTGGGCGGGAGCGGCTTTCCCGCTGTTTTGCTGTCGCAGCATTAATCCCAGCAGCCCATCTACGAGCCCGGTGGAGCTGCCCGTGCCACTTACGGCAACGTCTGGCACGATGCGCACGTTTCGTTCGCCCACAGTTTGCATCAGTTGCATCAGGGTGTAACTTTCCGCTCCGAGTGCTTCCACACCCTGGCGGTAAGCCGACGCCTTCGCGTCTCCCGTCGCGCGAATCGCTTGCGCCTCGCCGAGGGCCCGCAGGCGCGTGGATTCCGCATCGCCCGTCGCCTGCTTGATCTCCGCGTTGGCCTTCAATTCAGCAATGTTCACGCCTTGTTCAGCGCCTACGACCTGCTGCTGAATGTCCGCCAGCGACGTTTGACGCACCAGTTGCTGCCGTTGAGTTTGCGCGGCTTCCTGGACTTCGTACGTCTTGCGTTGTTCTTCGGCGATTTTTCGGTCCGTCTGCGTCTGCATCAGCACGGCCGGGGGATCAATGTCCCCGATCAACGTGTCGATGGCCTGCACATCGTACGCTCCCAGCGCCGCGCGAATGTGGGCCGCGGCATCGGCCTGGCGGTGGCTGCGCGCGCCCAGGAAATCGAGCACGGTGTAATCCTGGGCCGAATTGCGGAAATAATTTCCCACAATTGGCTGCAGAACATGATCCACCAGGTTTTGCATCGAACCCACGCGCGAGATGACCTTCGGTGCGTCCAGAGCACCCACATGGATGATCTGCGCCACGTCCAGTTGAAAAGCGAAGCCATCCTTCGACCGCACATTGATGGAGGACAGTTTTGCATCGTAATTATGGGCTTCGGTGCGTGAGGCCCAGTTCAGCACGATGTTTGTGGTTGGCACCAGTTCCACTTTCATGATCCTCGTATTGATCGGATGTTTGCCGGGATATAACGGTGTCACCCACACGCCTTTGTGTCCCGCATCCACTAAATCACCATGTTTGAAACCCTCACCGCTCACATCCAAGTGCGCTTTGCCCACAAACGATATGACGACGCTGACATAGCCGATGGGTATCTGCACCATTGGCACCTGTTCAACTTGGACAAACCAGGGATTCAAGTTCCACGTCCCTGACAGGAGGATTTGTTCGTGCAACCCACGGCGTCCGTCGCCGTCCAGAAATGCCTGTGCGTTCTGGAAGTTGTCGTGTCCCTGAATGACCGGCCCGGCGATTTCCCCTGCCTCAATCGGTCGTCCGTCCAGCGCGGTCACGACGCCAACCATGTCCGGCTCGACCCGGTGCAGGAGCAGTTGGTGCATGGTCATCCCATGTTCGGCTGCCGTCGCCGCCGTCACCACCTGAAATATCGCCGTGTTAATACGATAAGTGCCCGCCGTGAGAATTCCCAACTGACGCCCTTTTTCACCGCCGTTGAGCAAGAATTTGCGCGCGTCCTGGAAGTTGTCGCATTCCACGACCTTGCCGAGGATGCGATCCGCCGGCATCGCTGCCCCGCTCGCTGCAATGACCAGGCCGATTTCACCTTGCGGCACCACAGTTACGGGCACCTTGAGCACTCGATATTGCCAGCGCCAAAGGCCGAAGTGGAGCCCTGGCGCCAGAATATCCACTTGATAACCGGCTTCCCCGTTGAGCGCGACCAAGTCGCCCGGCTCCAGGGAACGGGACGCAAACCGCTTGATCACCACCCCCACCTGGCGCTCCGTAATCAGGACCGCCCCCGCCCACCAAAAAAAGAGGGCAATGAAAACGGCGATTGTAAACCATAGTGTCCCCTGCGAAACGCCCATCATATTTACGAGCATGTTCATAGAAGTCTCCGATATGGTTGCGCGCCGCGACGGTTTATGGCCGTAGCGCTGCGCAACACGATTAAAACAGGGAAACCGCGGGACGCGCGCACCAGCGCACGCCTGGAGGATCGCCCTTCCAGATGCCGACGAGGTTAGCTGACGGGCTGGGTCCTGAAAGTGACCCCGGTGATGCTCTCATCGCCGTTAGCCCCCTGCGGAAAAATTCCGCAACATGGTTCCCCCGCGCTGGCAAGCAGGAAGGCCCGCCAGCTTAGGCTGCTACTGGGGTACTGGTCCCATAAAAACGGCGTTTGTCAACGAGAGAAGCTGTCGCGGTTTGCTGTGATCAGCCTGGTCCAGGACCTCTACGTCAATGGCCGCTATGTGAACCTGGCCGTTTGGGCTCCGCAGTATGACGCCAAAATGAGGTTGATTGTGCATTCCGCTCGCTGAAAGCTGCTGGCGAACTCAGGAAATGACTACAACTGTTCGCGACAAATCTGTGCCAAAGATACTGTCTGCTCTTTGCGGTTTTCTGCTCGTTCACGCAGGCTTTGGCCAGGAGATAAAGCCACTTGTCAACCATCTTGGCTATGAGAAAGACGCGCCGAAACGAGCGGTGGTTCTTGGTCACCCCGATGATGAAGTCACCGCATTCAAAATCATAGGTGAATCAACAGGGGCAACCGTGCTGTCCGGTTCCGTGGAAAAAGCCGGCCCGGTGCATCACTGGAAGGATTGGCACTTTTGGACTGCCGATTTCAGTCCGATCCGCACCGAAGGGTCCTATTTTATCGAATGCGAGACCAGCCGGGGCATCGTGCGCTCCTTCCCGTTTCTCATCGAGCGCGATTTGCTGGAGAGAAACACACTCTCCGGCGTCATTTATTATTTCAAAGGCCAGCGTTGTTCGGGCCTGCTGGACAAAGCCGATCGGCAACTGAGATTTGATGGCGCTACCAACGCCGTTGACCTGCACGGCGGTTGGTATGACGCAACCGGCGATTATGGCAAGCACCTCGCTGGGCTCTCCTTTTCCACCTATTTAAACATGCAGCCCCTTCCGGTGGCAGATTGGTGCCTTTTCCAAGCTTATCGCGAGCTGAACCGGCGCGGCGATCCCAGCTTCAGGCAATTCAAAAGACGGCTGCTGGATGAGGCGATGTTCGGCGCTGATTTCCTGGTGCGGATGAAAAGCCCCAACGGTTCTTTCTATCGGACGGTTGACGCGCCCGGTCCAGAGAAACGGCCTGAAGATCGGCACATCGGCAAGGAAGGCGCGGGGTTCGCCATCCAGACGAGGGGGACCAAAAACAAGCTCGCCATCGGCAACACCGACAAGCTGGCGGGACGCTTTCCCCTCCAGGTTGGGTACCGCTCCGGCGCCGGCGTCGCCATCGCGGCGTTGGCTGCCGCGAGCGCCTTGCCTGCGTCCGGGGAGTTTTCAAACGCGGTTTATCTCAAAATCGCCGAGGATGCGTTTGCTTTTCTGGAAAAAAACAACCTCGCGTTCGCCAACGACGGCAAAGAAAACATTCTGGACGATGGCGACGCCTTGCTCGCCAGCGTGGAATTATTCAAGGCCACGGGCGGCGTCATTTACCGGTCGGCTGCCGAGCGCCGGGCGCGCAATCTCATGGGCCGCCTCAGCTCTGGCGGCCAATACACCAACTATTGGCGCGCCGATGACGGAAGCCGCCCGTTCTTCCATCCCGTTGATGCGGGAATACCTGTCATCAGCCTGCTGCAATATTATGAAATCACCGCGGCCGACTCCCGTGCGGATGTTTTGGCGACCGTCAAGAAATCGCTGCAATTTGAACTATTCGTCACGAGCGAAGTCAATAACCCGTTTGGTTACGCGCGCCAGCTTGTGCAAAGCACGAATGGTTTTCGCCGCACGGCGTTTTTCTTTCCGCATGACACGGAAACCGCGCCGTGGTGGCAGGGCGAGAACGCTCGTCTGGGTTCGATGGCCGCCGCCGCGCGCCTGGCGGCCAGATATTTCAGGGATGATCCGGCTTTCCACGACAAGCTCGAAGCCTATGCCTGGAACCAACTCAATTGGATTCTGGGGTTGAACCCGTACGATTGTTGCATGCTCCACGGAACCGGTCGAAACAACGTGGCCTACATGTTTTTCGAATCCAACGAATACCACAACGCGCCTGGCGGCATTTGCAACGGCATCACCGGCGGCCGCTTGAAGCCCGACGACATCGACTTCAACGTCGGCTTCGCCGTGACCGGCCAGGATGAAGACTGGCGCTGGAGCGAGCAGTGGCTCCCGCACGCCGCTTGGTACCTCTATGTTATTTCGGTTGAACGTTGAGGCACACGGCCCAACACGCCATTTCCACAGAGGATTTCATGCGACGCCCCTCCAATCTTTTAGTCGTCCTGAATGATAGGGACGACGATTGGCAAGCGCTGCGACGCGCACTGCCCCGTAACTGTCCGCGCCAACGACGTCAGAGACCTGGTTCCTCAGCGCTGACAAACAGAATGCCCGCCACCTTGCGCCCCCTCGCTGGCCGAGGCAGATCCGATGGACCTGACCGGCTCTTTGGAACCGGGCGAAAACGTGCTGGCGGCGTGCCAGCAGGCGTTTCGCTGTCAGGCTTTACTGATGCGCTACTCGTTTCATTATGACGTCGTCGTTTGAAATTCCGGCAAATTCGTATCCCTCATTCGCCAGCGCGTTCATGACGACGTTTTGGTAAAATGAGCGTTCATCGGCGCGGTCGGGCTTTTTCACATTAGCCAACTGCTGGCCGACCATTTCCACTTTGCCGCCGGGTCTGATCACCGGTGTGTTGTCGCGCCCGGCCCACCGCACAGTGGCATACTCGAAGCGTTGTGCGATGTTCGATTCCGACGCGATCAGGCGCTGAAATCCAACGCCCGCTGCAAGGACCAAACTTACCGCAACTATGGCGGAGTATACATTTTTCATTTTATGTCAATTTGAAGTGCTCACTTGGATCGGTCTTGTGGTGCATATCGAAGAAAATCTTTTCGGGAATATGATCGCCCTGCTTAAAGAAGGCGCTTGGACTAAATGCCTTGCGCTGGACAAACAAATTCGGTTGGTCGTGAGGCGGGGTAGCCACAAACTCAATGCTTGGCTGCTGAACCCAGGACCCATTGAATGATCGGTCAGCGTTCCCCCCGACAGTGTACACCGTGGGGGTTACGCCGATGTACTCATTGTTGACCTCCATCCGCATCCCTGGTGGGTCAGATTCAATTGTAATCTGAAATTTTGGCAGCGTTGTGGCACATCCGGCGAACAATAAGCCGGACAGAACAACGCTGAGGCGAAAGGATGCTCCCAAGGAATGGCTTTTCATGGGCTTATCATGGCGGGCACGCGAGTACTGTCAAACATTTAAGCTTCTCCATCGCAACGTGTTTTTTCGCCGTTGTTTATAGTCCAACGTCGTCGAATCGCCTTTCGCCGGGGTTCTGGGCAGTTTGGTCATTTGAGAAGCGGCGGCGTGCCCGCCGTAGAGGCAAGGCCCTCTGTCAATATTCCCCGCTGTGGGGAAGGAGAAGCGGAGTCCACACGTTGATTTCATCTGAACCCCGGATTGTCTTAGTCTTTTCCGTGCCTATCCGGTTGCTTGCCAAAGTCCGCGCGCCCACGGGTGGGCTTGCCACGCCGCGTCTAGCCAAACCGAGCGCGGATCTGGGCTTTTGTCAATCAACCGGATAGGCATGGTCTTTTCAAGTTTATGAAGTTCTCAATGGTGCTGGCATTGGCATCGCCGCCCCGGTCTACGGCCCGTGCCGCAGCTTTTGCGTCGGCCTCACGGCGGTATTTTGACAGTTGACGGGCGAGCGATTTTCCTTCGAATATGGAAAGTGGCTTTGCTTGATGTGAGACTTATGCTTATGAACAAATTCTTTTCGACCAGTGTGTTCAGCTTGCTGCTGCTTGTCACGCTCGACTCTCCATTGCTCGCGGACTCAAACGTGGCAGGAACCAACAAAGCGGACGCGAAGAACGACCCGAAAGGCGATGACAAGATTTTTGAGGAACCGCCTCTCTCGGTCACAGCCCACACCATCACGGTTGGGGGCAAGACCCTGAAGTATCACGCCGCTGCTGGCTACATTGTTCTAAAAGAGGAGGAGGGCAAACCCTTGGTGGCGCAACCGGGCCAGAAACCACCTCCCGAGGCTAAATCCGAAACCAAGTCGGAAACCGAGCCAAACAAAACCAAGGACGGCCTCAAGCCCAAGGCGAAAATCTTCTTCGTCGCCTACACCCTCGATGAATCTGGCGACCCCTCCACTCGTCCGTTGATCTTTGCCTTTAACGGTGGCCCTGGCTCATCCTCGGTCTGGCTGCACATGGCCTCGATAGCCCCCCGACGTGCCAGCCTCACGGACGAGGGGGAGGCCCCGCCTCCGCCTTATGGACTGACCGATAATGAATCCACCTGGCTCGATCACTCGGACTTGGTGTTCATAGACCCGGTTTCCACTGGTTACAGTCGTCCGGTGGCGAAGGAGGACCCAAACCAATTTCATGGACTCAAGGAAGACATCGCCAGCGTCGGCGATTTCATCCGGCTCTACACTTCACGCAACGCCCGCTGGCTCTCGCCAAAGTTCATCCTGGGCGAGAGTTATGGCACCACCCGCGCGGCTGGCCTTTCGGATTATCTGCAAAGCCGCTATGGTCTCTATTTCAATGGGATCATTCTGGTTTCCTCGGCGCTCAATTTTCAGGCGCTTGAATTCTCCCCGCAGAACAACGAGCCCTACATCTATTTTCTGCCGAGCTACACAGCCAGCGCGTGGTATCACAAGAAGCTTCCAGCCGACCTCCAAGCCAAAGCCGTCGCCGAAGTCGTCGCGGAAGCGCGAGCCTTCGCCGGCGGCGATTACGCCACGGCTCTTGGCCGGGGCGACATGCTCTCCGCCGCCGACAAGACACGAATTGCCGGAGAACTCAGCCGTTTTACCGGGCTGCCCTCCAGCGATATTCTACAATGGAAACTCCGCGTGCAGGACTCTCAATTCTTTACTCATCTTCTCAAAGCCGAAGGCAAAATGCTGGGCCGGTACGATGCGCGCTTCAGCGGTTTCCGTTACGAGCCTGGCACCGACATGCAGGACGAATATGACCCCAGCGACGAAGCCGTCTATGGCCCGCTGGCCGCGGCCTTCAACGACTATGTCCGACGCGAACTCAAGTTTGAGAGCGACATTCCTTACGAACTGTCAACCGATGTCAGCCCCTGGAATTTCGGCGACGCTGGAAACGGTTTTCCCAACACCGCTGAAGGCCTGCGCAAGGCGATGACCCGTAACCCCTATCTGAAAGTCTGGGTGACATGCAGTTACTATGATCTGGCCACGCCGTTGTTTGGCGCGGAGAGCGTCGTCGCGGCGATGAATCTCGAACCAAGGATCCGCGCCAATCTGCGCTTTTCCTACTATGAATCCGGGCACATGCTCTACATCCACAAACCGTCCCGCGTGAAATTCAAGGCCGACTTCGAATCCTTCCTCCACGACGCCATCCAGCAGCAGTCGGTCCATAGCGCCGCTCGCGAGGGACGGTGATTGCGATTCATGTTCAATATAAGGAAGAAAATGCGACGCCAGAAAAGAACCTGCGCTCAAAAGAGTGGTTTAATGATTTTCCCCCGCTCCGTAATCTGGGCGGCGCTCATGGCCGCCTGCGTCGTGCTTTGTCCCGGCGAGGCGCGCTCTCAGGGATCTGCCGCAAGCTTGCCCAGTGACACGCCAAAGGCTTTCCAACCCAAGACCAACGACTTCGACTACGTGAAGCGTGAGGAAATGATCCCCATGCGCGACGGCGTTAAGCTGAAAAGTTTCATCCTTGTGCCGAAAGGCGCCACCCAGGCGCCGATGCTGCTCACCCGCACGCCTTACCACGCGTCTGAGCGAGTTATGCGGTTTAATAGTCCGCATCTGGCCGCAGTGGTTCCGCAAATGGATGACACCGCGGTGGCCGCTGGCTACATCATTGTCTATCAGGATGTGCGCGGGAAATACGGGTCTGAAGGCGACTACGTAATGACGCGTCCGCTCAAGGGTCCGCTCAATCCCACAGAAGTTGATCACGCCACCGACACTTACGACACGATTGACTGGTTGGTGAAACATGTGCCCGAATCCAACGGGCGCGTGGGCACGATTGGCGGCTCCTACGAGGGCTACACGACTGTCATGTCAACAGTGCGTCCGCACCCGGCGCTGAGGGCTGCGGTGCCCTTTGCCCCGATGATCGACGGCTGGGTCGGAGACGACTGGTTCCATAACGGCGCCTTTCGGCAGAACGGCACGCTCGAATATATCTACGGGCAGGAGGCCACGCGGGGTGGTGACCAAAGCTGGTGGTCCGGCAATCACGACACCTACGATGAGTTTCTAAGAGCTGGTTCCGCGGGCGCAATGGCTGCATCCCGCGGGCTTGAGCAACTCGGTTTCTGGCGGGCCATCGCGGACCATCCTTCCTACGATTCGTTCTGGCAGGACCAGGCGGTGGACAAACTCCTCGCCAAAGAGCCACTGAAGGTGCCCATGCTCATCGTTTGCGGCCTGTTTGATCAGGAGGACATCTACGGCGGCCCCGCTCTTTACAAAGCCCTGGCGGGCAAAGACCCCGATGGCAAGATGGTCCATCTCGTCCTGGGGCCATGGAATCACGGACAGGGACGGCGCGAAGGTCGCGGCATTGGCCAGATTCAGTTCGAGGGCGATACGGCGACTTGGTTCCGGCGCACGGTGATGCAGCCTTTTCTTGACCATTATTTGAAGGACGCGCCGATGGCCGACACGCCGCGCGTGCTTGTTTATGAAACGGGCGCCGACCAGTGGCATCGTTACGACACATGGCCGCGCTCAGGCGCCGAAGGATGCCCGGAGAAGGCGCGCAATCTTTATCTTCTTCCCGGCAGCCGGCTTGGGTTCGAACAGCCTGCCGTTTCCACGAGCGAATACGACGAATATGTTTCCGACCCTGCGAAACCGGTTGCCTATCGGCCACGGCCCATCCAAGAGCTCGATTGGGGTGAATGGTTAGTTGACGATCAACGCTTCGCCGCGTGCCGCCCGGACGTTCTGGTCTATGAGACCGAACCCCTCAAAGAACCTCTGCGGGTTGCGGGCGAACCAATCGCTCGGCTATTCGCCTCCACCAGCGGAAGCGACTCCGATTGGGTGGTGAAGATCATAGACGTTTGGCCCGACGAGGTTCCCGACCATCCTAAACTTGGCGGCTATCAGCAGATGCTCTCGACCGACATTCTGCGCGGCCGTTACTGGCGGGACCCGGCAACTCCGCAGGCAATCGACCCCAACAAAGTTCTGCCCTATCGGCTCCGATTGCCTAATGTGTGCCACAGGTTCCTGCCGGGGCACCGCATCATGGTGCAGATCCAATCGACTTGGTTCCCGCTCTATGACCGCAACCCTCAAACCTTCGTGCCGAACATTATGTTCGCCACACCCGAAAGCTTCGTCAAAGCCACTCAGCGGATCTGGCATACGCCGCAAAGCGCAAGCATGATAGAGCTTCCGGTGATTGATTTAGCATCCCCTTGAGAGGATTATCATGAATTTAATGCGCTCTTCGATTCCTTTTTTTGTTGTGGCTGTATTCTGCCTCGCGTGCGGTGAAGTGCCTTCGGACGCTCTGGGCGCTGTGAATTTGCCGGAAGTTCCCACCCCACGCGAGCCGGTCACCAATTGTTATGATGGCGTGGCGGTGGTGGATGATTATCGCTGGCTGGAAGAGGCAACTAATCCCGCCGTCGAGGAATGGGTCCGGCGACAGAACGAGCGCACTCACTCCTATTTTGCGGCCCTGGCATTCCGCGAAGGCATCGCGCAAGAACTGCAGGAATTGCTCACCGACGAATCCGCCCGCTACAGCTTGGGCTTTTTCCGTCACGGCTATTACTTCGCCTTGCGCAACAAGCCTCCCGCACAGCAGCCGGTCCTGGTCCAACTCAAATCCGTCTTCCGCCCCGCGCTGCGCCGGACTGTTTTTGATCCCAACCTTTGGAATACCAACGGCACGACGGCGATAGATTGGTATGTCCCATCGCCTGACGGCGGGATTGTCGCGGTGTCGCTTTCTGAAAACGGCAGCGAGGACGGCACATTGCACTTTTTCGACACCGCCACCGGCCAAGCCTTAGCCGACACCATTCCCGGTGTGCAATATCCGACTGCGGGAGGCAGCGCGGCTTGGAACGCCGACGGCAGCGGTGTTTTTTACACCCGCTATCCTCGGCCCAGCGAGCGTCCAGCCCCGGACCAGCGCTTTTTCCAGCAAGTCTGGTTTCACAAGCTCGGCGCGCCTGCCAGCGCCGACACTTACGAAATCGGGAAGGACCTTCCGCGCATTGCCGAAATTGAATTGGATTCGAGTGAAGACGGACAATGGGTGCTGGCATCCGTAGCCAACGGGGACGGGGGCGATTTTGCCCATTATTTGCGCCACAGTTCTGGCCAGTGGCAGCAGCTCACGAGTTTTGACGACGCCATTAAGCAAATCAAATTTGGCCACGACGAGGCGCTTTATCTCCTTTCCAAAAAAGACGCGCCGCGCGGGACAATTTTGCGGATGCCACTGGCGGACCCCGTTTTAACGAACGCCCAAGTCCTGGTGCCAGAAGGCCGCAATGTGGTGCAGGATTACGCACCTTCGTCTCACGGACTCTATGTCGTGGAGATGGAGGGTGGGCCGTCGCGCCTGCTTTTTTATCGGACTGGAAGCCCTTCTGCGGAAACGGCGCCGATTCTGCCGGTATCTTCCGTTGACAGCCTTCAATGCTGGACGAATGACGACCTGTTGTTCGCCAACAGCAGTTTCATTGATCCCGGCGGATGGTTTGATTGGCATCCTGGCTTGACTGACTCGCGGCGGACGGCTCTATGCATGACCTCGCCCGTGAGTTTTGACGACACCGAAGTCGTGCGGGAATTTGCCACCTCCAAGGATGGAACCCGCGTCCCGATTAACATCATGCGAAAAAAGGGTCTGCGCCTCGACGGCACTAACCCGACCATTTTATATGGCTACGGCGGCTATGGAGTCAATCTCACACCCAGCTTTAACGTGACGCGGCGGATTTGGTTTGACGCGGGCGGGGTGTATGCCATCGCCAATCTCGGGGCGGCGGCGAATTTGGCGAGGACTGGCACAAGGCCGGCGCTCTGACGAACAAACAAAACGTGTTCGACGATTTTATCGCCTGCGCCCAATACCTGATCGAGCGGAAATACACGGACCACGCAAAGCTGGCCGCGATGGGCGAAAGTAACGGTGGGCTCTTAATGGGCGCGTTTCTCACCCAGCGCCCAGACCTTGCCCGCGCCGTGGTTTCGCGCGTCGGCATCTACGACATGCTGAGGGTCGAACTGGATCCCAACGGTGCTTTCAACACGACCGAATTCGGCACGGTGAAAAACCCCGCGCAGTTCAAAGCGCTTTACGCTTACTCGCCTTACCAGCATGTCCGGGACGGCGTGGATTACCCAGCGGTATTCATGGCGTGCGGTGCCAATGACGGGCGCGTCAATCCTGCCCAGTCGCGCAAAATGACGGCGCGCCTGCAAGCCGCCACCAAGTCCGGCCATCCAATCCTGCTGCGCGTCTCATCCACGGCTGGTCATGGCATGGGTTCGTCGCTTCGGGATCGTGTCGGCGAACTGGCCGATATTTACGCCTTCCTATTCAACGAACTGGACGTAAATACCACGCCGTGGACCTTCAAATAGAATGGCGATTATCACTACGAGCAACCCCGGAAAACGAACCATTCAAATCGGCGTCTCTGCGTTCTGAGGCTCGTTGAGCGGAACGTATGAATCTTCGCTTCCGTCATAGCAAATATCCACCATACTCGGGTTGGCGCTCTTCTTCGCAGTTTTGTAGCCTTTCCGAGGCGGAGTGGGCGCACCTCAGTAACAAAGGGTTTTTGTTTTCGAGCGAGGCCGCCCTTAAAAGCGGATTGGCAACAGAGTCGGGAGATTTCTCTCCACCACCCGGCGTGCCGTTCCACAGCATTTAAATCGTTACCCAGACGGTAATGGCGTCAATTCCAAGCGTGGATTAACATGATCAAATCCAGCGCAAAAGTCCGAATGGCGGCGCGTTCCCGGCAGTATCCCGAAATGTAAATCCGCCCCTGCGGTTCGTGCTGGAATACCAGGGAAACGTTCACCAGCCGGGGGCTGCCGGGCTTCGATCCGCCCACGTAGATGAATTCGACCGGCTCGTTCTTGAGCATTGCCTCGATCAACATCCTTGTCAAAGGGTCCTCAGACGCAAAAATCGGATTGCGGGGCAGCGCCAGCCAGTAAAATAGCGTTTCGCGCGGAAAGAGCTTCGGGTCCATGCCCGGCGGCTTCAAGACCGGGCGCGATGAAATGCGTATTCTTTTCATGGCCCAAGCGTATCAAAGGAGGTTGGACAACCGCTGTCCAAGGACAAGTTTTGACGGAGATTTTAACTGGCTTATCTGACATGCGGTTGCAGGAACTACCCAATGGGACTGGCCGCTGAATCCGCCGCACGCCACAGGTAACGGGCGGCATGGGTGCGGTGCGGGGCCCAGCGGAGCCCGTGTTTGGCCAGTTGTTCCGGCGTCGGCAGACTGCGCTTTCGATAGACGACCTGAAAGCCGCGCCGGACCCCAAGGTCGTGAACCGGCAGGACATCCGGCCGGCCAAGATTGAAAATGAGAAACATCTCCGCGGTCCAGCGTCCAATGCCTTTGATCCCGGTTAATCTGGCAATGATCTCGTCATCGGTGAGGCCATCGCAATCGTCCAGGCTGGGCATCAAACCCGCGTCGCAACGCTTCGCCAAATCAATGATGTAAGTTGCCTTCGGGCGGGAGAGGTCCGCCGTTCTCAACCGGTCAACAGAAGCCTTTGCGACCTTGGCGGGAGCGGGGAATTCCTCGTCCGGGAACAATCCTTTGAATCTTTCAAGAATTGTTCCGGCGGCCGTCCCGCTCAATTGCTGGTGGATGATGGCGTGCGTGAGAGACTGGAAGGGCGAGAGACGTCGCGGGCGCAAGCGGATGAGACCGATTCTTTCGATCAAAACCGCCATCACGGGGTCGGAACTCAAATGGGTGATGGCGCGTTTGCTCATGGCGTTCATTTTAACCGGGTTTGGCGGCGAGGCGAGTGGTTTGTGATGGCTCAACGGATACTGACCGGGAACTTGGGCGAAAAGAGAAGGAGGGAGACTTTCCGCGGCTCAAAACTTTGTCAATACTTGGCATCGCGTTTTTGATACGGCCATCCTTTTGTGGCTAAAACGGCCCATACTGACGCGCCAAAACTCCGCTGGGAAGGCTTGAAAGTCAACGGGATGCCAAAAAGCCAAGGCAAGGCCAAATTGCCTCTGTCAATGAGAAAACAGTTGCTCTCTCCAACGGATCTGCGGGCGCAGCGGCGGTTGAAAATGTCCAATCCATACTGAAAATGTGAAACCAAAAACGGCGGACAGGCGCAGCCATCCCGGCTAGGACCGCCAAACAAGATTGACGACCTGGCCGTGGTCTTTGCGGGATTGGTCCAGACAGCGCAATTCCAGGCGGGCACCGTCCGGTTGAAGCGTGGCGTGGACCCATCCATTGGGACGCCCTTCCTCGAACAAATACGCTACTGGCGGAAAATTGACCAGGCACAGACCACTTTCATCGTGAGAAACCTCCCAGCGATGCGTGTGGCCAAAAAAATAGGCTTTGACCTGGCGGCGTGGGCGCAAGATTTCGAGCAATTCGACGGTGTCCTGCAGCGCGCCGGCGCGCAGAGCGGCATTGAACGGTCCTAAAAGCTGGGCAAAGTCAACGCCGGGGACCAGGGCAGCGCCCAAAGCCGGATGATGATGAATGGCAATGAGGGCGGGTTTATCGGCGTGAGCATCCAGCGCCTTGGCCAGCCAGGCTCGTTGCGCCTCGCCGAGCTCGCCGGGTGTTTCCCGCGTGTGACGCAACGAATCGAGAATGAACCAATTGGCGTGGGTTGTGCGCACAATGGCAGTCTGGCGGTCGGGCAATTTGGGCGAAATTGATTTATCTTTTGGCAGCGTGGCCCAGAAATGTTCGCGGTAATCGTGATTGCCCAACGCGAGGTGGAGGGGCAGGCCCTTTTCGCGCAAGGGGCGAAGCAAACCGAGAACGGCCTCGTAATCCGCCACCTCGCCATCATTATAAGCCAAGTCACCGTTGATCAAGACGCCAGAGAGTGGAGTTGCCCAATGGAGGATTTCACTGGCCACCTTCTGCAAATTCCGCGTTATATTGGCGTGGTTGTGGACCAGAAGGGGATCCGCCGCGATGTGAATGTCCGAGAGCAATGCCCAGCTTTCGCCGTGGGCGATGCTTTCGCCCACGACGTCAGCGCCCGCTGCCACGAGGGCGGAGGCTGCTAATGAACCTTTGAGAAAATCTCTCCGGGAGAGAGGCGGCAGATAAACTGGCATGGCCAAATCATACGGGCCGCGCGTTCATTTTCAATCGTTGGCAGCCAGACTCAACCGTTTTTACAAACGGAGGTGTTGTCATCAAAAGATCGTTGATGGAGGGTTTATCTCATCTGTCTCGAGCTTTTGCTCGGTCCGAAGCCCCACCTCCACCATGCAGGACGCGCCGGACGAACCGCCGGAAAGGGATTCTGAACCATCGCGCAGTCATTGGCGGTAACCGACCATATGCGTTCTCTGCCAGAGGAATATGGTTTGAAAGGCTGGAGAAACCTCAACAAGATCCAATATATGAGTTCTCCATTTCGCGGTCTTTTTGTCCGTCGGCACCATCAAGCTATCGGGACTACCTGCATCCTTGGGATGATTGCTCCGTCCTGTTTTGCGCAACCAAAGACTGGCGACGTTGTTTTCCAAACGGGTTTCGAAGGCGCGGGCACGTTGCGCGCGTGGGGCGCTGAGGGAAATCAAAACGTGCGGCTGGCTCCCGGATTCCAGAGCGCGCAATCGCTCCAGGTGGAAAAGCTGGCGGACACCTCGGTCTCCGCCGAAGTGCGAATTTCGCTGCCGATCGACAAAATTCGCGGCGCTCGGCTTGCTTGTCGCGCGATGGTCAAAGGCGATGGCGTGACCAAGCCGCCGCAGCCCTGGAACGGCATCAAGTTCATGATGCACATCACCTCGCCCAGCGGCCCAATTTGGTCCCAGCATGACAACCTGTTCGGGACGTTCGATTGGAAGCGTGTCCAATTCAACACTGTCATTCCAGCGGATGCAACGGCTGCGGAGTTGGTCCTTGGTCTCGAAGCGGTCAGTGGGCGCGCCCAGTTTGACGACATCAAGATCATTGTGGCGCACGGTCCACGCGCGAGACCCGCAAATCCGCCCGCTGGGCCAGCGTTCACAGGTCATGAAGAACCGCGTCTGCGCGGCGCGATGATCTCTCCCGACATCACGCCGGAAAGCTTGCGTGTGCTTGGCCAGGAATGGAACGCCAACTTGATCCGCTGGCAGATCATCCGCTCCGGGCCGTCGGTGCAAATCAAGACGGCAGCCGAGTATGACGCGTGGCTCGAAGGTGCCTTGAGCAAGCTGGATGCGGCGCTGCCTCTTTGCCAAAAATACGGCGTGCGCGCGGTGTTGGATTTGCATTCGCCTTTTGGCGGCACGCCTACGGCCAGCGGCTATGCCGGCACCGATACAGGTGTATTTACCAACCGGGCGGCTCAGGATAAATTCGTCGCGGATTGGGAACGCATGGCCCGCCGTTACCGCGACAGTCCGGTGATCTGGGGATACGATCTTGCCAACGAGCCGGTGGAAGAGGAGGTAGCGGACGGCTGCGACGATTGGCAGGCGCTGGCGACGCGCGCGGCCCGTGCCGTCCGCGCTAAGGAATTGTGCATAAATAAACGCTTCAACTTATATTTTGGGCGTGATGGTGTAATTCCAGTCACCGTGGAAATCGTGACGGGTGAGGTTGATGGCGGCGAGTTGCGCGTCAGAGGTTTTCACG
>JBKQWF010000290.1:0-3529 GCA_052139695.1 Limisphaerales bacterium | reverse complement strand
ATTCGTGAACGGTGAGTTGGTGGAAGTGAAGGCGATTCAGGATGATTCCGTGGTGCTGGCCGATGGCCGGGTGATTCCAGAAAACTATCGCACGTTCACGCACGGCTACGCCGTCACGTCGCACGCCGCCCAAGGCAAGACGGTGGATGAAGTGTTGGTCGTCGCGTCGTCGCGTTCGCTGCCGGCGATCAATCAGCAGCAATTTTACGTCAGCATCTCGCGCGGGCGCGACGCCTGCCGCGTGTTCACAGATGATGCCGAGATGTTGCGCTCGCACGTCACCCGTTCCAGCGCGCGGCTGGCGGCGGTGGAAGTGGTCCCGCCCGTCCACCACCGAAAATTCATCCTGAATGTTTTGCAGCGCGGTCATCGCTTTCTGAAACAGTTCCGCCAGCGCCTCGGACTGCAACAGGCCATTTTACCTGACAATCGCAGCCCGCAAATGAAAACACCCCGTTATGAACACCAACGAACCTCCACCCACCGAATCGGCGTCTAACCCGCGCGACAATCCTTCTTACGGCATGGATTCCACGGTCGCCACTTTGAACGTGGTGGCCGACGACGGCAGGAGTTACCAACTGCCTTACGCGCAATTTCTGTATGCCGAGATGATTTCCAATCCGGCGTTGGAAACGAAGCCGGATGCCCCGCCCGAAAAGCTGTTGCTCTGTTTTGCCGTGGCCGAAGTTGCGGTGCTGGGGAGCGGACTCAAGGCCGTTGAACGGGCAGTCCAGAAGTATGAATTGAAATTTGTGAAGTCGGCTGACCGGCGCTACGCCGCCACGTTCAAAACCCATGTTGCCGCCGTCGCCATCGCTCTTACCAAGGAGAATGTATGAATCCCGAATCGTCGTTAAGATTGCAGTCACTGGAAAAATTTCCCGTCTTCATGACCAAGGAGAAAGTCGCCGAAGCGCTGGGCGTTGCCACGCATACCATCCCGCCATTGGTCCGGTCGGGTCTGCTCAAGCCGCTCGGCCATCCGGGGCGCTATTGCGTGAAGCACTTTTCGCGTGACGCGCTCGCCGAGAAATTTGCCAGCCCGGAATGGCTGGATAAAGTGGCGGCGGCCATTCACCGGCACTGGCGCAACAAGAACGCGCGGAAGCGGGCACGGCAGGCCCAACCGGCATGAGGACGGGCGAGTCCGTTACGCAGCAGCGACCGGCGGCGCGGCGAGCAACGGCGGCGGCTTAAATGTTGATTGGAGGCGATTGCTTTCGTGCTGTTTCTACGGCATAATGCGGATAGTTTTTCATGGCCAAAAAACAGACATTTGACCTCTATACATTCGTAGCTGAGGCAGCAGTTGAACGCGGAGAGCCGTTTCCGCTTAAATGCAATTGCGGTGGTGTTGTGACCGTGATGCCACCTTTTCAGGAAAGAGCAGTTATTTGCCCTGTTTGCGAATCGTCCATCGGAATCCACATCATTGAAGGCGATCCTGGATACATAATCGGACGTAACCCAAATGGAGAACCGACGCTTATTCCGGTGCAGGGGAGTTCAGCTAAACCGTTGGAAGCCATGACCGAACCGGAGAGGCAAGAGATATTGAAGAACGTGGAAGAAGAAATCGCTAAACACGCAAAACAAAGTGGCATTTCCCATTGAACAACTCGTCATAGTCGGTCCTGATGGTAAAAGAATCGATGTTGAGAAAATGACCGAAGAACTTCGTCAGGATGAGAAGCGCGTTCTCATAGATGACGAACTTGGGGTTGTGATATATGTCGGTGATCTCGATTTATATTCCTTAAAGCCTCTCGAAAATGGTGAATACTTGGCTCAGAAGCTCCGCGAAATATCCCGGCCACGCTTCTCGACTCAACTCGTTCGTCACCAGATCGGCCCCACCGTTTTTTCAATGACCGCCGACACTGTGTTCCTGATTCGCGAAGGGGAAACGATCAAGAAAGTTCGGGCGGACAAGCTGAAAAAAGGGATAACCCTAGCAAACGGGGACAAAGTTTTCTCATGAAGTTTAAGAACGCCTTGGAACAAGTTTGCTATGAAACCGCAGTTAAGGTTTGCGGCGGGACTGTGAGTGTCGAGCATAACAAGACGCTCACTATCGCCACTGCAATTTGTCGGGAGGTCGCATCGTTCGCCGGCCCACCGAAAAAGGAAATCGATGTAATCACTGCGCGTTTGCGGGAAAATCCCGCCCTCGATCTCCTGATAAGTTGCAAGCAATTTGATGACCACAAAGCTGAACCAGCACACGTTCAAGAGTGGAGTGCGGTTGTTGATACCATGAACAAATACGCCAAGGATACCGCTTATCTCGGAATGGTCGTCTGTCCGAGCGGTTTCACGAAGGGCTGCGAACCCTGGGCGACAACCTATAATCTCGCGCTTATCCCGCCGCTCAAAGGCAACGATATTGTATTTCCACCGGAGCGTTCAATCGTGATGTTTGAAAGGGTGCTCCGTGCTTTGAAGAAGCGGCTATCCTTCCCTTATGAGAATATTCTTTCCCCACCGGAATTCTATGATTTTGCCTTTCGGCTGACATCCGATTTTGAGGGACACGAACTCAGCGACACCACAGGTATCCGCTACGTCCTGACAAAAACCGCGTGGAAATCTTCATTCGGGGAACTGGTATCCGATCTGATGGGAAAAGAAATTGTGGATATTTTGGCCACAGCAAATTACACAGGGCTACGGTTTGCGGATGGCACCGTATTTCGGTTCACTGGGAAGGCAATTGCCTTTGGCCCTGACGACCAACAAGAAAAAGCGTTTCAAACCCCGGCCTGCAAAAAGAATCTCACTATGGACGAATGCACTTTCGAGGACATGAAAGCGTATGCCATAGGCCAGAACATTCGGAGTGCAGGTGATTTCGGCACCTATTTTGAGTTCGGAATTAGCAACGATATTAACATCGGCTTCCATCTGGGAGCGATTCACGTGATTTCGACGAAGAACCCTCCAGATGAGAACAAACTATAGATAGCCGCCAATCCCAGCGCGTTTTGCAATGTGGCGAGAAGGAGGCTCGAAGCTCCGCGCTCCGCCCGCCCGTTCCAAAGGTCACGCTTCCCATTTCAATCCAAGCCATTATCGGACGGGTCATATTCGTGGATAATGATTGTCGGTGGTGGCGGCGGTGTGTGTGGCTGAATGATAATGCCGATGCTGGCGCTGACGTGCGGTTGGTTGGGAAATTTCCGGCGCAACCCGCCGTTGAACACCCAGGCCAGCACCAACACCGATAGCCAGACGAGCGCGAGAAACAGATAAACTCCCCATTCTGCGATGATCCAATCGAGAAAATGGAACACGGGGTCAAGCACGGTGGCAGGATTCAAGTTCATGTGATTTCCTCCGGTTATGCCTTGGCCATCACAGGCTCAAGGGTTTTGGACATTTCCGAGAACTTGGTGCGCATCCGTTCAAATTCACTCAACGGCGGCAGTTCCACCTGTGCATTACGCGCGTAGGAGCGGTGAATGGCCTTGCTGTTATGACCAAGCGCCTCCTGTGCGAACCGTTCGGGATACCCGGCTTTTTTGGC
>JBKQWF010000289.1:0-20828 GCA_052139695.1 Limisphaerales bacterium | reverse complement strand
CGTGAAAACCTCTGACGCGCAACTCGCCGCCATCAACCTCACCCGTCACGATTTCCACGGTGACTGGAATTACACCATCACGCCCAAAATATAAGTTGAAGCGTTTATTTATGCACAATTCCTTAGGTGGAATCCACAGAGTAAAATTTTTTGCAGAACTGTGTGCGTCCAGTTTTGCTGTCCGTGCTGCCGATACTTTAAAGTCCCCAAGGAATTCAACCACCTCGCTTGGCAAGACTTCCGCATATCGAACGCTCACATGCTTGGCCGTGTCGCGTCGTTCGCTCGCCATGACGGCCACCGTTTCGTTGTCCGCGTATTTGAACAGCTTCGGTAGTTCAACGATGGACACGTCGGCATAGCGTTCCGCGAGTTGACGGTTCGCATCCTGATAAAATGGGCTGCTGAGAAAACTCTGCGGCAGGACCAATCCCAACATCGCAGGTGGCTGCCGCATCAACCGATGGATAAACTCGACTGGTGGTTGTGCTTTGGTGGCTCGCACACGCTTGCGATCTTCAGTTGAGAACGGTTCGTAGGGCGGATTGGCAAGCACAACAGAAGCGGATTTCAAACTCGCATCCCACTCCAGCCAATCAAACACGTCGCACTGATGAAGCTGCCAACTGTTGTCGTTGGGATAATCGGAGAGCGTGAGCAGCAGGCGGCAAACTTCAATCGCCAGCGGGTCCTTCTCTACTCCAATGAGCCGTTTCTGAAAATACTGGTGGCGTTGGCGCGGTGTGAGCATTGGATCAAGGTCGGCCCTCATATGCTCCATCGCTTGGCCGAGGAACACCCCATGCCCGCTGAACCCCTCCAGAACTACTCGCTCTTCAATCGGGATTTTGTGCCAAGGCAGGTGTTTGACAATGTAAGAAGCCAGTCCGAGCGGCGTGCTGTGGACTCCAAGCCTGCGGCGTGTGGCGTCATCAATGAACAAATCCTCGTAGATGCCCACAAGGTCGGGCACAGAAAGATTCTGGAAGTGAAGCACGCCTGAAATGCTCTCCCACGCTTTCGCGAGCACTCGCCGATCAAGGAATTCGGCAGGCAGTCTTTTCAGTAGGTCGGAACCGGAATGCGCTTCAGCCTTGTCCAATATCTGTCGCGGCGTATTCAAGCCGCTCCAACCCTGAGCGTCAGCCCGATCCATGAAGATTTTGGCCGTGACGAAACGAAATAGATAGGGAAACAAAAAAGCGACCTCGGGTTCTTTGCCGTGGACAGAGCGATAGCACTCGGCCGTGTCGGCAAATGCGCGTTCGAGCAAGTCCTTGAGTTTCGCTTGAAAAAACTCAGCCAAGACCGGAAGCAAGCCCGTGTCGTAAAAATCACGCTGACGATTAGGTTTGGCGTCAAACGCCGACTTGAGTCGGCCTAGCGTGTCTGGATTCCAAACGGCCCGGCGCGAACGGAAAGTCGATTCCAGTGAATCAATCGGGAATGGACGCCCATCAGGACGAGCTTCCGCCGGCCCGACACTCCACGGCTGAACGCCTTTTTCGCCAATCTGAAAAATCAGCGGCGCGCCCAATGCCCGGTGTGAATGTATCCAGTCTGCACCATGTTGTTGATCGCCATCAAACAGGACTCCGACACACGCATTTCTGTACGTGCAAGGATAACTGGAGAAAGCTGCCAAGGGAACGGTCTGCACCACCGCGCTCCGTTCCTTGAAATCCGTGAACGAATAACCCTCAACGATTAGTCGGCTGTCGAAATCAACCGATTGCAGTGCAGCCTTGAAGGAACTGATTGTTGAGCGCTGATTCAATTTGGGCAAATCATACGAGTTTGCACGCGCATGTCAGCCCGAATCGCATATTCAGCGGCGGCCCGGCGTGCTTGGATGAGGAAGCGATTCGTCGCGCCTCTGCGCGAACTTTATCTTGTTTTTTTGTGCGACAAGACATGCGATCGATGTATTGAGTTTTTTCAAATGAACCGGGAAATCCTACCCCCGCGCTTGGGGCGGCGCGGCGGGGACTTCCAGCCAAAAGCGGCTGCCCACGCCCAATTCCGATTCCACCCCGCAGGCCCCTCCCATCCGTTGCAGGGCGCGGTCCACAATGGCCAAACCAATGCCACTGCCCGGATAGGCGGAAGAACTGGTGCCGCGCTCGAAGATTCCGAAGATTTTGCTCTTCACCTCCTGCGCGATCCCTATGCCCTTGTCTTCCACCACAATCCGCACTTTGCCGGCGGGGGTGAGCTCGGTCCAGATCGTCACCGAAGCCCGGGAACCGGGCGGGACAAATTTGAGGGCGTTGTCAATCAGATTTCCCAGGCACTGTTGCAGCAAGGTGCGGTGGGCCAGGACAGGGAGCAGCGGACGGCGCACCTGGATGACGTCCGTCTGGGTCGCGTGCAGAAACAAGGCGTCCGCGACCACCGCTTCCAAGTCCACGGGATCCAGATGAATTTCCTGGCGGGAGACGCGGGTGAATTCCAGCAGATCATGCGTCAACAGGTCCAGCCGCTCGCAGGCCCGGCCCAGGCGGCCAATCACGTCTTTGGCCTCGGGCGGCAATTCGGCGGAGAAATCCTCCGCCAGCGTCTGGCAGTAGCCAGTGAGGGCGCGGATCGGGGCGCGCAAGTCATGGGCCACGGTATGCGAGAATGTCTCCAACTCGCTGATGGTCTCGCGGAGTTTGGCCGTGCGGTCGTCCACCTTGTATTCCAACTCCTGCGCGTGGCGGCTCAGTTGCGCCTGGGCGGCGTGCAGTTCAAGATGGGTGGCTTCCTTGGCCACCGCCACGGCGAGATATTGGCTGATCGTCGAAAGAAGCTCCACCTCGTCCTTTTGCAATGTGTCCCGCGAGCGCGAGGCAAAGCACAGCAGCCCCAATCGCTCGCCATCGGCCAGGAGCGGCAGAAGAGCGCAGCTCCGGAAACCAAAAACCCGGTTTAAAACGGCCTCCTTCGTTTGCCCAAGAGGCAGTTTCTCCACGGCGCGCGGGTGGTCAACAGTCAAGAACAAACGCCCCGCCTCGCTCCCCGGTTCCAGGCTGGCAAACTGCTTTTCCTCCTCCGGTGACATCCCCCCGGCCCCGGTCAAAGTCAGGTTCTGCTGGCCGCGGGGACGCAAATAGAGCAGGTAAGAATCGAAATCAAATTCGCCGGCGATTTTGCAGAACAGGTCGCGAATGGAGTGGCGCGGCTCTTTGGAGGCCAGCAATTGAGCCAGGGCCCAGGATAAAATGTTGTCCCGCTGATGCTGGCGGCGCAACGTCAGGGCCTGAATCTCCCGCTGGCTGACATCTTCGATGACGATGATCGACCCCACAATGTCCCCCTTGTAAAGGAGCGGAGCGATGCGGGCGGTTTGTTGCATTTGGTTGAAGCCGCTTTCCCCGGAAACGAGCGGCAGGGTAATGAGGTAACCGTGCAGGGCGGTGGAGAGAACGCTCGCTTCGCCCTCCAGGACGCGGAGCAAACGGCCCGCCAAACCGCGGGCGGCCAGCTCGGGAAAGAGCGTAAACAGCCCCTGGCCCACGACCGAGGCGGAGGGCTTGCCGGCGTGCAACTCCATCCAGCGATTCCAGCTCTGAATGCGAAAGTCGCGGTCGGTCGTAATCACCCCGTAGGGCGCGGCCTCCTCAATCCAAGCCAGCATCGCCGCTTCCCGGACGGCGGAAAGCGAAGAATCATCTTGTGACGTCATGTTATTTCGTGGCGTGGCGAAATAACTTCGGGGGGGTCAGGAAAGTTGTCGTTCCTCCCATTTCTTCAGCTCAGCGAGCAGGCGTTCCAGCGAAGTCACACTCAGGATGATGACCAGGTAGCCGCTGAAATCGCTTCGCTTCAGGTGAAATCGCGTATGAATCATCAGGGCAAACTGCAACCCCTGGGCCTCAATCGTCAACGTTTGCAGGACGTCTTGCACCTGCTCAATGCGCAAGTTCGGGACCGTGAAAGTCACCTGGACCTGCAAGAGATTGCCGAAGACCCCCAGGCAGGCGTTCAAAACGATGTTGCCCACTTCGGTAATGACTTCCCGGGCCGCGCCGTCCAGTTCGGCGGAGCCGGGGCGTTCTGTCAATAACTTATTTAAGAGGAGCGCCGCCTGTTTGTCCAGCAGGAGAATGGCATCCCCGGCGATCGGCCCGCCGAAAACCTGGTGGACGCTGGCCACCTCGCCTTGCACCACTTTTTGCAGAAGCGGGGTGATTTCAGAAACCTCATGGATGGCCACGTGGGGCACTTCCAGGTGAATCTGGTGTCGGACAAATCCGACAGCACGCCGGCGGCCCGGGCATAACCGATGTTGATCAGCTCGGTCAGCGCATCCGTTTGACTGGCGGTCAACTCCACGTCACCCCCCCGGCAAGAACTACTTCCAGGTCGGAAATGAACTCCTGTTTGTCAATCGGCTTGTTCAAAATGGCGGACGCTCCGGCCGCCTTGACCTGTTCCCGCGTCGTTTTTTGAATATCGGCGGTCACGACGATGATAGACGCTTGCGGGTTAAGCTGGCGGAATTTTTTCAACACCTCCAGGCCTTCCATGCCGGGCATGACCAGGTCGAGCACGATCGCGTCGTGATGATGGATCGCGTAACGTTCCAAAGCCTGGGCGCCGTCCGCGGCTTCTTCGACGGCATGGCCCAATTCTTCGAGCACTTGGCGGGTCAACCGCCTGGCCAAGGCCGAGTCGTCAACAATCAATATTCTCGCGTTCATAAATGCTGGCTGATCCCCTGGGCCATTTCCGGCAGGGAGTAGGCGGCGTCACTCAAGCCGGATTCCGCCACCGCCCGCGGCATTCCGAAAACCACGCAACTTTCTTCCGCTTCTGTCAAAACAACGCCGCCCCGCGCCTTGACCCAGGCCGAGCCTTCGCGGCCGTCGCTCCCCATCCCGGTCAGCACAATGGCCAGGACCCGCGCGCCGAAACTTTCCGCCGCCGACTGGAAGAGCACATCGACGGAAGGGCAGTGTAACTTGCCGCCAGGTTCCCGAGTCAATTCCATGACCGGCTGGCCGGCGGCGTTCCCGCGCAATTTAAGGTGGCGGCCGGCTTTTGCAATCGCGACGGTTCCGGCCGTCAAAAGCTCCCCATCCCGCGCCTCAATCACCCTCAGTTGCGAAACCTCGCCCAGCTTTTCGGCAAACAACGCCGTATATCCCTCGGGCATGTGCAAAACAATAGCGATGGGCGCCGGAAAGTCACGAGGGAATTGGGGCACCAGATACCGCAAGGCCTGCGGCCCCCCCGTGGAAACACCGATGACAACAACATCCGCTCCCTGAGCGTGATGGAGGGGCAAAGGGACAACCGGAGCGAGGGGGCGCGCTTCTTTGGCCAGGGGTGCGCGCGCCGCTTCCTTGACCTTCTCCAGCAACTCCTCCCGCACCCGCCGCAACGCATCAGGAGCCAGGGCGCTGGGCTTCTGCACCAGATCGATGGCCCCCGCCTCAATCGCGGCCATCACCCCCTCGCAATCCTCCGGCGAGGCGGTCAGCATGAGGATGGGCACGGGCCTGACCGCCATCTGACGCCGCACAAACTCCACTCCATCCATGCGCGGCATGGTCAAATCACACGTGACCACATCGGGCTTTAATCTTTCGACCAAGGCCAGCCCTTCCGCGCCATCGCCGGCCGTGCCGACGACCTCGACAAATGGGCTGCTGGAGAGAATCTCCTGCACGGTTTTCCGGACCAACGCCGAATCGTCGATTACCACAGTGCGCACCAGCATGGGCATAGTTTTCCTTCCAAATTAAACGCGAACGTACACGAACGCGCCTTCTATTTCCCGCAACTCAAATTCCAAGGTGAGTTTTAAAAGTGATTCCGCCGCGCCGATGAACAAATAGCCGCCGGGAGGCATGCGCGCCGCCAGCGTGGCCAGCGTCTGCCGAATCGCATGACGCGAGAAGTAGATAAACACGTTGCGGCAAAATACCACCGGGCTGCGGGCCAGGGAATGGATCTCTTCCGGCGCGAGCAGATTGGCGCGCTGAAAGCGGACCCGTTGCCTGAATTCCGGTTTAAGGCGCCAGCCATTCGCCTCCGGCAAAAAATATTTCTGCCGGCATCCCGGCGGGAGCGAGCGAAACGACTTTTCCCGGAAAAGCCCGTTCCTGGCTTTTTCCAAGGCGGACGGACTGGCATCGCTGCCATAAACCTCAACCGGATAATGCCCGAGACCAGCCTCCTCCAGCGCCATCACAATCGAGTAAGGTTCTTCGCCCGTGGCGCAGGCCGCGCTCCAAATCCGCAAGGGCAAGGCGGTGCGGCCAAACCAGGCCGGCACAATTTGCCTCACCAGCGCCTGCACTTGTGTCATTTCCCTCCAAAAGTAAGTTTCCTGAACCGAAAGGGCATCCATCACCCGCAGCCAATCCTCGTCCCCATTTTCCCAGTATTTCAGTAAATAATAATATTCCAGGTAGGAGGAACAGCCTCGGGCCAGGACCAGCGGCTCGAGTTTCTCCAGGAGAAGATCGTAACGGTCGCCGTCAAAATGGATCCCCGTCGTTTCATGAATAAGGGCGCTGAGAAGTCCCGCGGTCCCGGGAGGGGCTGGCAAAGTCGCTGGAAAAGAAGCCGCGGTCACGTGCGCAAAGCGGCGTGGTTATCTTCCAGGCGTCATCGCGGCCGCGGAGGGCGTCCGTTTCACCTTCGGCGGGCCTTCCTCCAGCATGGGCAAACCCACTTTGGCGCCGCGGGCCAGCGCGGCCAGGCTCCGGGCTTCGTTGCCATTTTCTTCGCAAAGCCTGCGGACCTCCTGGGTCTTTTCCGTCACCGAGGCCACCCCGGCCGAATGCGCCAGGTTCGCCTGCGCGACCAATTTGATCTGCTGGGTGACGTTGGCCGTGGCGGCGGTGATTTCTTTGGCGGCCTTGGCCTGTTCCTCCATGGCCCGGGCCGCTTGCGCGTTTTGCTGGCGAAGATTTTCGGCGGCCGCGGTGATTTGCTGCGCGCTGGTTTCTTGCGCCGCCATCGATTTGCTCACCCGGGAAATCTGCCCGGTGAGCTTATCGGTTTCACGCAGGACCCGCTCGGAAGCGGTCGATTGCTCCGCCAGGGCGCGGGCGGTCGAAGAGGCGCTTTGCCGCATCGCCGAGACGCTCTGCACGATTTCGTTCGCCCCCAGCGCCTGCTCTTTCACCCCTTTGCGCAATTGCTCGGCCACGTTGGTCGTCGATTGCGCGGCCTTGATGATCTCCCGGCCGGCCCGCCCTTGTTCGCTGATGGCTTGTGAAACTTCCTTCGCCGCTTTGCGCATGTGGCCGGTGGCTTGCACAATCTGCGCGGCGCCGGTGGCTTGCTCGGCCGTGGCCGTCGCGATCAGGCGGGACTGCGCCGCGGTCGAGGCAATGGAGTCCGTCAGGCTTTTGACGGCGGCCAGTTGTTCCTGCGTCGCGCGGCTGATTTGACTGACCAACGCCGTGTTTTCCGTGATGCCGCCCAGAATGGTGTTCAGACCGGTGAGGCCGGATTCGGATTGGCGATTGCTTTCCTCCGCGACGCGCGCGCCCTGGTTGGCGGATTCAGTCGCGTCGCGCATGACATCTTCCAAACCGCGCACAATTTCAGCAATGTCCGCCGTGGCTTTGGCGCAGCGGTCCGCCAGGTTGCGGATTTCTTCCGCCACCACGGCAAAGCCGCGTCCGGCGTCGCCGGCCCGGGCCGCTTCGATGGAGGCGTTGAGGGAGAGGAGATTGGTGCGTTCGGCAATGATATTAATGGTGTTGACAATTCCGCCGATGTCGCGCGTGCGCTTGTTCAATTCCCGCATCACCCCGGCGCTTTGCGCATGGCGGCCGAAACCCGCGCGATGCCTTCCATGGATTTCTTAATGGTCTGCCCGCCTTCGTCGGCCTGACGGGAGAGGCGGCCGCTGATCTCATCCGTGCGTTTGATAATCTCGCTCACCGAACGGCTGGAACGTTCCATTTGGGACGCGCCCGTGGCGGCGTCGCCCGCCAGTTGGGTGATGCGTTCGGTGTTCTGCGCGACACTCTGGATCGAGCGCGCCATTTCCTCAATCGAGGTGGCGGTTTCCTCGACCGACGTGTTCAAGCTTTCCGACATGCCCGCCACTTCTTCAATCGACGTGGCCATTTCATTAATGGAGGTGGAGGTCTCCTCGGCGGCAACGGACAATTCGTCCGCGTTGCGGGAAACGCCGGAAATGGAACGGCTCATCTCTTCAATCGACGTCGCCACCTCAGTCAAGGCGGCCGCGAAATCATCGCCATCCTTGCTCACGCTCTTGATCGAATGGGTCACTTCCGTCATCGCGGCGGAAACCCCCTGAGCCGATTTGGTCATCTCCTGCGCTTCGGCCGCCGTGGCCCGGATCGATTGCGACATTTCCGCGATGGAAGCCGCCGTCTGCGCCGTCGCGCCCGCCAGTTGGGCCGTATTGACAGTGACTTGCTCGATGGACGCGGCCATCTCCGTGATGGAGGACGCCGTTTCTTCGGCCGACACAATGACGGATTCGGCCTGAACGGCTGTTTCTTTCAACGAGGAAGTCAACTTGCCTGCCTGGCCGGATATGTCGTCCAGGGCGCGGTTTTCCGCCGTCAACCCCGCGGTCACCCGCGTGACCGCGTCCAAAATTTCCCCATTCTTACTATGGCCGTTTTTTCCGAGCCTGGCCGGCGAGGCGTCTTTCAATTGAGGTTTTTGTTTTTGCATAGGATGGGCTCCCAATGTTTATTGACAAACCGTAACTGTCGCCGGAGCGGCTTCTTTTCCAGGTTGCTCAGCCGGCCCTGGGGCGCATTCGTCCACGCTGAGAACGGCCTCCAAGTCCGCCAGCAGGATCAGGCGGTTGCCGATTTTGGCGACCGCCTTGAGGTAATTGCCGCTGACTCCCGTAAGGGTTTCCTCTATCGGCCGGATAAGGTGATCGGGGATGGAGATGAATTCACGGGCGCTGTCCACGATCAGTCCGACAACGCGGTCCCGGAATTGCACAAAAACCAGCCGGGTGCGCAAATCCGGCGGGAGACGCGGCAGGCCAAAACGCTGGCGCAAATTGAGCGCTGGAATGACCTGGCCCCGCGAGAAGACCACGCCGTCGATGGCGGGATTGGCGTTGGGCACGAGGGTGACGTGTTCCATCATCTCGATGTGCCGAACTTCGGAACTGGCGATGCCATAAGTCGTGCCCCCAACCTCAAACAAAATGAATTTGTTCATCTCAGTTCCCATGGTCCTCCCCGGCGGCGTGCGGGCGGACGGCGCCGCGGGTGAGATGTTCGCCATCCAGGATCAAGACCGGACGGCCATCCCCCAACTCCGTCGCGCCGACCACTCCCGGCACCTGTCCCAGCGGGTCGCGAATCGCCCTGACCACCACCTCCCTTTGACCCTGGATTCGGTCCACAATCAATCCCCTGCTGCCCCGCTCGGAACGCAACACCAGCAGGTATTGTCGTGGCCCGGGAGAGGCGGGCAATTGAAACAACGACGAAAGCCGCGTCACCGGCAGCGCGCCCGTCCGATTCGACACGCATCACTTCGCTGACACAACTCTGCGGAATGGCGCAGATCTGCTCGCCGCTGGAAACAATAAAGATCTCCGCGATGGCGAGGGTGAGCGGAAGCCGCATCGTAAACTGCGTCCATCGGCCCTGCTCGGATTCCAAAAGGACGCTGCCGCCCAACTCGCCGACGGTTTGCGAGACGACCGCCATGCCAACGCCGCGCCCCGCCGCCCGGTCCGCATCGTCCCGCGTGGAAAAACCAGGCGCGCACAGAATCTTGAGCAGCTGCGTCGCGTCCAGAGGGTCCGGCACCGTTATTCCTTGAGCGCGCGCGCGCCGCGCCACGGCCACAGGATCAATGCCGCGCCCGTCGTCGCGCACTTGAACGACGGCGGAATCCCCGGTGCTGGAGGCGCGGAGGAGGATGGTCGCTTCCGCCGGCTTTCCCGCGGCGAGACGCTCTTCCGGCGTTTCGACGCCGTGACTGAAGGCGTTGCGCACCAGGTGAAGCAATGGGTCTTTGAGCCGTTCCAGGACGTATTTGTCCAATTCCGTTTGCTGGCCTTCCACCTTCAGCCGCGCCTGCTTTTTGCTGTCTCGCGCCAGGTCGCTCACGACAAAAGCCATGCGCGCGAAAACGTCTCCCACCGGCACCAGCCGGATGCGCATGATCGCTTCGCGCAATTGCCGCAAGGAACGTCCGAGGGCGGCGTTGCATTCGTGCAGGCCGGGCAAATCCAGTTGCTGTGAGCCGCGACCGGCGCGGTGCAATCGTTCTTCCAAACGCGATCGGTGAATGACTAATTCTCCGGTGATGCGCATTAATTCGTCCAGCCGGTCCAGATCGACTCGCATAACATGCGACGGCGCGACAAACGGAGTGGGGTTTTGCGCCGCCTCAGCCGCCGGGCGCGCCGCCGCCGAATCCGCCCCAGCCACAACCTCCTCTGGCAAGGCCTCGACCCCAATGCCGTCTTCCGCCCAGGGCGCCCGGTCGGCCACCGGCGCGCGCAAGCGCACGTCGAATTCAAAAGCAATCTGCCCTTCCCCGCGCACTTGAGGGATGGCGCGGACAATTGTGCCGACCGCTGAAAGCCGTTCGCGGACGCTGTTGATATTGATACCGCGATCGTCCAGGTCCTGCCTGGGAACGAACGTAAAGCGGGCCAAGATGGCCTTTGGGGCGGCGCTGGCGGCGGCGGTTTCCCGCAACGAAGTCAAGAGGAAGTCCACGTCGGGCATGGCCGCGTCCGAACGCAATGCCACGACCATTTCCTCCAATTTCTGCGCGGCCTCCATCAGCGTTTCCAGGGCCTTGCCGTCGAGGCGGGAACATTCGTTTTTAAAGTGACGGAATATTTCTTCGGCGGCGTGTGCCAGCGCTTCGGCAGGGCGCAAACCGACGATGGCAGAAATCCCTTTGAAGGAATGAAAATTGCGGAACAGTTCCTCAATCGTCGTTGGATCAGCGGCGCCATCGGCCTGGTCTAAAGCGGCCAACCCTTCCCGGATGTGCTTCAGGTGCTCGTCCGCCTCCGCGCTGAAATCGTCGATCAGTTCCCGCTGGATGGGCGTTTTGTCTTCCAAGTCCAAAGCGTTCCTCTTTCAGGGGCGCGCCGCGGCGCAGGGCGGTTGTTGAGGACGGCACAAGTCAATTTTCTCAAGCCATTCGCAAATCTGGGAGGACAAGACGGGCTTGACGATGTATCCCGCGGCGCCCAGTTCTTGGGCTCGGCGTTTGTCGGATTCTTCATTGGAGCCGCTCAAAACGACGACCGGAGTGGAAGGCAACGGGGGCTGGCCTCGCAGCCATTCCAGGACCTCGAACCCATTGACCACCGGCATTTTCAGATCGAGGAATATAATGTCCGGCAGCAAGTCGGGCCGGCTCTGGCAATCCCGCAGGAAATCAATGGCCATCCGTCCATCGGTGACGTGCTTAAGGTCGCAGGGGATGCTCCCCTTTTTCAAGGCTCGTTGGAAAAAGAAAGAATCATCCGGTGAATCTTCCACCAGCAGGGCCATCCGGGCAAAACTCATGCGTCTTCTCTTTATTCGCGGTTTGTTCGCGGCCCAAGAGTGACTCTTGGGGGGAGTTTTAGGCCCGACAACCGGTCTGGTATTTTTACACCATCGCCGCGCCTTTTGCAAAATGATTTCTCGCAAAAATACGGTCTTTCAACCCGGTGGCTTTCCTGTAAAGTGCGCTCATGATTCCGCGTGAATTTCCCAATGTGACCGCAGTGACCAAGGCCAACGTCTATTTCGACGGCCGGGTGGTCAGCCATTCCCTGCTCTTTCCGGACGGTTCTAAGAAAACCATCGGCCTGATCTATCCCGGCCAGTTCCATTTCGGCACGGACAAGGCCGAGAGAATGGAGATCGTCGCCGGGCAGTGCGCGGTCAAGCTGGACGGGCAGGCCACGACCCAGACGTACGCCGGCGGCCATGTGTTTGACGCCCCGGCCAAATCGGGGTTTGAGATCCAGGTCGCGTCCGGGATCTGTGAGTATATTTGCTCGTACCTTTAGCTCAACGGCTTATGTCCAGAAGCACTTGCCCTTCCTGCGGCCAGCACTTGGAGTTTTCCGAAGATATGGCCGGGCGGCAAGTGATTTGCCCCAATTGCGGCGCCAAAACCCGGCTGCCGGCGCCCGCCCCTTCTTCTGAAATCAGAATTCCTCCGCAACGCGACCCCTCCGTGCGGGAACCGGGTTCTTCGCCCGTCGGCCCCTTTGCCAGCCGGCTGGTCGATAACATCGAGAAAGTCATCGTGGGCAAACGGGATGAAATTATCTGGGTGCTGGTGGCCTTGCTGGCGGAGGGGCATGTTTTGCTGGAAGATGTTCCGGGCGTGGCGAAAACGATGCTGGCCCGCGCCTTGGCCCGCAGCCTCGATTGCTCTTTCAAGCGCCTGCAATGCACGCCGGACCTCCTGCCCAACGATATTACCGGCAGCTCCATCTTTAACCCGAAGTCGGTCGAGTTTGAGTTCCGGCCCGGCCCGCTTTTCGCCCAAATTGTCCTGGCTGACGAAATCAACCGCGCCACCCCGCGCGCCCAATCCGCCCTGCTGGAAGCCATGGCCGAGGGGAAAATCACCGCCGACGGCGTCAACTATGATTTGGCCCCGCCGTTTTTTCTCATCGCCACCCAGAACCCCATCGATCACGAGGGGACTTTTCCCTTGCCGGAAGCGCAATTGGACCGCTTCCTTGTCCGTCTGCGCCTGGGCTACCCGCAGGCCGAGGCCGAGATCGCGATGCTGCAACAGCATCAGCTCAAGCATCCCATCGAAGACCTTGGAGTGGTCGCCTCAGCCGGCGAGGTGCTCGCCAGCCAGCACGCGGTCCGCGCGGTGCATGTCGATGAAAAGGTCGCGCGCTACATCGTGCAACTGGCCGTGGCCACGCGGGAGCATCCGGACTTGTCCCTGGGCGCCAGTCCCCGCGCCTCCATGGCGCTGCTGCGTTGCGCGCAGGCCTTTGCCGCCGTCCACGGCTTTGATTTTATTCTGCCGGATGATGTCAAACAAATGATTCCGCACGTCCTGGGCCACCGGCTGATTCTCCGCCCGGAAAGCCGCCTGCGCAAAAAGAACGTCGCGGCCGTCATTGCGGAAATCCTGAACGCCGTCCCGGTGCCGATCGTGCCCGCGGCCGCGCCGCGGCGATGAAATGGATCTTTGGCACGCTGGCGTTGCTGGCCGCGGGGCTGGCCTTTCATCTCAGCCTGTTGATCTACGCCATGTATGTGCTGCTGGGAGTGCTCTTGCTCACCCGCTTTTTCACTCGCGTCTGGACGGCGCGCCTCGAAGCCCGGCGGTTTCGGAGCGAGGATGTTTTTGAAATCGGCGGCATCGTCGAGGTCAAGGTGGCCGTGCAAAACAACGGCGGCTGGTCCATTCCTTGGCTCCTGCTGGAAGACGCCCTGCCCGCCGCGGCTTTGAAAGAGTCGCCCCCGCGCGTCAAAGCCCAGAGCGGACGCGTGGCCCTGGCCCGCCTGGCCGCCGCCGAAATCAAGGTCCTCAGCTACCGCGTCCAGTTCCTTCGGCGCGGCTATTACCAACTGGGGCCGTTATTGGCGGAAACCGGAGATGTCTTTGGCCTGCACCGTCGTTTTCGCATTTTGACCGAGCCGGATTTCGCGCTCGTGCTGCCGAAAGTGGTGCCACTGGCCGGTTACAACCTTCGCTCGCGCCGGCCCATTGGCGAAATTCGCCTGGCGCATCGGCTCTTCGAAGACCCGACCCGCATGGCTGGCATCCGGCCCTTCCAGCAGGGCGACCCGCTCAATCGCATTCATTGGCGCGCGACCGCGCGGGTGGGCCAATTGCAAAGCCGGGTCTATGAAAGCTCGCGCGTCGCCGGGGCAACCCTTCTTCTTGACTTTCACGCGGACAGTTTTCCCGGACCGGCCGCGGTGGGCTCGGCGGAATTGGCGGTCGTGACCGTCGCTTCCCTGGCCAACGCGGTTTTTCTCATGGGACGCCAGCTCGCCTTTGCCAGCAACGGGCGCGACGCCGCCGACCGCATCCGCGAGGAAGGCTGGAGGGCGGAATTCCTCACGCGCCGGGACGCGCAGCGGCGCGCCACGGTGCAGGAGAAGAACACGCGCCTCCGTCCGCTCGTCATTGAGGCTGGGAATGGGGAAAACCAATTCAGCCGGATTCTCGGCACCCTGGCGCGGCTGGAACACAGCGACGGATTGGATTTCGCGGCCTGCCTGGAAGAATGCGAGTCGCGCATTCCGCGCGACACCACGGCGGTGGCGGTGCTGGGAATCGTCACGCCGCAAATCGCCGCCGCGCTCGGAAACCTGGTGAGGCGCGGGTTGCTTGTTACCGCCCTGGTGGTGTCCTTTGACCTCGAACCCGTGCCGGATTGGGCCAAACCGCCGGATTGGGCGGAAATGTTGCTCGCCCAAGGCATCGACTGCCGTGCCGTCAATAGCGAAGAAGCCGTCTCCAATCTCTGCACGGAAGCCCTCGTGAGGTAACATGGCCGGAAAACCGCAAAAAACGGTGGAGGATTACATGGTGATGGCGCTCAGCCCCGTGCTCATCATGGTGCTGGTGGGAAGTCTCGGCTTCTTCTTGATCGAGATCTTTTACCGCGGCGACGACGCGGGTGGCGTGCGGTATGTCATGTTTTGGTTTGTCATGGCCATAGTGCTGGTCTCGCGCATTGCTATCGAGGAATCGCCGGAGCACGCCGCTTTTTTCGGAATGGCGCTGGCCTTGGCCGTGTGGATTTATCTCGTCCGCACCCATCCCGCGTATTTGCTGGGGATTCTCCTGCTGGCGGTGGTCTGGTATTGCGCCAACAAGCTGGTGTGGGACTGCACGCTCATTGACGAGGACGAAGACTCTTGCGGGCAGGGTTTGCTGCAAAGCGCGCCGCGCGAGGCTCCCGCTCCCGCCCCAACCGGCAAACTAAAGCAGCCGAACAAGCCGAAACGCCGCCGCAAGGCTTCCAGCGCGCCGGGACGGTCGGTGGTGTGGTTCTCTCTGGCGGCGCTGCCGCTTTTTGGCCTCGGACAAGTCCTGCTGCCCGCGGGGCAGAGTGCCCCGCGCCGCGCCGGGCTGGAGCTTCTTTTTCTTTATCTGGCCGCCGCGCTGGGCCTGCTCATGACCACCAGCTTTCTCGGCCTGCGCCGCTATTTGCGCCAGCGCTATTTGAAGATGCCGGGCATCATTGCCCTGGCCTGGATCAAATTCGGCGGAGGCGTGGCGGCTGCGGTTTTGGTGGCGGCACTTTTCTTGCCGCGGCCGGGCGCGGCGGCGGCGTGGGGCGAATTGCGGGTGAAGGTGGACGGCCAATTGCGCCGGGCCAGCCAATGCGCCACGCGGAGCAATCCTCACGGCCAGGGACCGGGGCGCGCCGGCAAGGACAGTGGGAATTCCAAAAATGAGGGTGGCGGCCAGCCCGGCTCCGCAACCGAGCAGGAGAAAACACCAGGCCAAAATGGCGATAACGGTCCGTCCCCCCAGAATGGCGGCAAGGGGTCTCCTGTTTCCGCCGAAAGCGCGGCCGCCCTGGGTAACCAAGCGGCGAGCGCGTATGTTTTTCTGCGAACCCTGGCGCTGATCGCCGCCGCGCTGCTGGCGGGCTGGTGGCTGATTCGGTGCCGCCATTTGCTGGCGGAGATTTTCCGCTCCGGCTGGCGTGGCCTGCTCGATTTCTTCCGGCGCTTGCTGGACTTGGTCCCGCGGAAACCTGTCCGCCCGTCCGCCCCTGAATGGGCCCCCCGGCTCCGCCGGCCGCTGGCCGCTTTCAAGAACCCGTTTTTCACCGGGAAGGAATACGCCATGCCGCCGGGAGAAATTATAATTTACACATACGACGCGCTGCGGGCCTGGGCCGGCGAGCACGGGGTGGAGGTGAAGCCGCAGCAAACCGCGCGCGAATTCTGCGAGACCATGGCCGCCCCCCTGCCGGAAATGGCCGCGCCCCTGCGGCACCTTTCCTTTCTCTATGCCCACGCCGCTTACGGCCACCATTTGCCCGCCCCTTGCGATTTGGAGCCGCTCAAGGAAATCTGGCGCCGCCTCACCTGGAAGTAAGCGAACGTGGTGTTTCCATGAAACCTTTAAACAATCCCCTCTCCCGGCCTGCGGCTACCCTCTCCCCGCTTGGCGGGGAGAGGGCAGGGAGAGGGGTTCGTTGTAAAGTCATTTCTGTAACAGCACACTGACTTGTCCAAATGGTTTTCACGCCGCCAGAGCTGGAAAGGATTCTCCGCGACACGCCGGAATTGCGCCGCTCCTACCTCGTCGGCGGCTGCGTGCGCGACGCGCTGCTGGGCCGCCCGCTGGGCCGCGATTTCGATCTCGAGGTCTTCGGCCTGGATTACGATCAGCTCCGCCAGGCGCTGGATCGCTGGGGAAAAACGGACCTGGTGGGCCGTTCCTTCGGAGTTGTCAAATTAACGACCGGCAGCGGCTTGCGGTTCGATTTTACGGTGCCGCGCAAGGATTCCAAGGTGGCGCCCGGCCACAAGGGCTTCGACATTGAGTTCGATCCCGCCATCACCCCGCGCCAGGCCGCCGCGCGGCGGGATTTCACGATGAATGCCCTCATGTTCGATCCCCGCGCCCGCCAGGTGCTGGATTTTTTCGGCGGGCGGGAGGATTTGCGCCAGGGCATATTGCGCCACGTCGGCCCGGCTTTTGTGGAGGACCCGCTGCGGGTCTGGCGGGGCATGCAGTTCGCGGGGCGGTTCAACCTGCGCGCCGCGCCGGAAACCGCCGCGCTGGCGCGTCAAATAAAAAACACCCACCCCGAACTGGCGGTGGAGCGGGTGCGGGAAGAGTGGTTCAAATGGGCGCAGCAGGGCGGGCGTCCCTCCATGGGCTTGAGGTTCTTGGTGGAAACCGGGTGGATCGAGCACTGTCCGGAAATCCAAGCCATGATCGGCGTCCCGCAGGAGCCGGCGTGGCATCCCGAAGGCGACGTCTTCACGCATACCTGCCATGTTTGCGATGCGTTGGCGAGCCTGCCGTCCTGGCAAGCGGCGGACGAAGCTTCCCGGCGCGTCTATATGCTGGCCGGGTTGGCGCATGATTTTGGAAAACCGGGCGCCACGCAAACCGCCCTCAAAGACGGCGTCCCGCGGATCGTTTCGCCAGGCCATGACGAGGCGGGCGCGGAATTGGCGAAGGCTTTTCTGGAGCGCCTCCACGCGCCGGCATCGGTCGTCGAACGGGTCGCGCCCCTGGTGCGCAACCATTTATTTCATCTCAGCACCATGACCGATCGCGCGGTTCGGCGCTTGGCCCGGCGTTTGGCGCCGGAAACCATCGAAGGCCTTTGCCTCATCATGACGGCCGACAGCATGGGCCGCCCGCCCCGCCCGCCCCTGGAGCCGGAAAATGTCAAAATGCTCCTGGCTCGGTCGCGCGAATTGAATGTGCGCACGAAGCCGCCGCCGCCGATTCTTATGGGCCGCCACCTGGTCGAAGCGGGCTTGCCTCCCGCCAGGAACTTCACCGCCATCCTGCGCCAGGCCTACGAAGCCCAATTGGAAGGGACATTCAACGATCTGCCAGGGGCCTTCGCCTGGCTGCTTGCTCGGGAAGACTTCGATTTTCCAGCCGGGGCAAGGGCTCATTTTCAGGATCGCGCTGAACGAAAGATTCAACTCTGAAAGCGTTGAATCGAAGAGATGGAACCCTTGCGGCTTGCAGGCTCACTGGCCAGTTTTGGCTATGAAGGAGACGCGGGCGGAGCTATCTTGTCTCTCGATGTGCAAGGCGGATGAATTGTTTGACTTGACGCAAACCGGGCATGGGGCCGTCTTTGAAGGCTGCCAATTTGCCTGGGAAGCGTTGCGCAAAATCGCGCCCTATCTGGCCGCCCATCTCCACCCGGAATTGCGCAATCGCTGCGAAGGCCGGGCTTTCATTGGCCAGCAGGTCTTTATCGGGGAAGGGACCGTGGTCGAAGATGGGGCGATGATCAAAGGCCCGGCCATTATCGGGAAAAACTGCCAGATTCGCCATAACGCTTACATTCGCGGCCAGGTCATTGTTGGGGACAATTGCGTGGTCGGAAATTCGTGCGAGATCAAAAACTCGCTGCTCTTTAACAACGCGCAGGTGCCGCACTTCAATTACGTTGGGGACTCCATTCTCGGCTACAAGGCGCATCTGGGCGCCGGGGTGAAGCTTTCCAATTTTAAAGTGTTTCCGGGCAATATCATGGTGGAGATCGACGGGCAGCCTTTCGATACCGGGTTGCGCAAATTCGGCGCGTTGCTGGGCGACGGCTGCGAAATCGGCTGCAACGCCGTCCTCAGCCCCGGCAGCATCATCGGGCGGGCCTCGGTCATTTACGCCAACGTGGCCTGGCGGGGCATTTTGCCGGAGCAAATGATCGTCAAGAACAAAGCAGCGCTGAAGGTCGTGCCGCGGCGGTTGCGTAGCGAATAGCCGTCCACATGATCAGCCTGGTCGATGTTCAGCCCGCCGGGAGCCCGGCCAGCCTCGTGGCGCAAGTCGAGGAAATGTTCTCGCCGTCCGGGCGTCTGTCCAAATCCCCCAATTTTGAATACCGTCCGCAACAGCAGCAAATGGCCGTGGCGGTGGCGCGCGCGCTGGAAGAGAAGCAGCATTTGATCGTGGAAGCCGGCACCGGCGTGGGCAAGAGCCTGGCTTATTTGATCCCCGCGATTTTTTACGCCGTGGCGCGGAATAAAAAGGCGGTCATCTCCACCCACACCATCAATTTGCAGGAACAATTGATTCAAAAAGACCTGCCGATGCTCAAGCAAGTCCTGCCGGTCGAGTTCAAATATTCCATGTTGAAAGGCAGGCAGAATTACCTTTGCACCCGCCGCCTGTGGAAAGTTCGGCAACAAGGCCAGCAACTTTTTGACACCACGGGCCAGCAGGAACTGGAACGTATTTACGAATGGTCCTTGAAAACGGAGGAAGGGAGCTTGTCGGATTTTGAAATCGAGCCTGATCCGCGGGTCTGGCTGCAAGTGTGCTCCGAAAGAGGTTTGTGCAGCCCGAAATCGTGCGGACGGCACTCGGATTTTGTGAAGGATGGCGGCACGCCGTGTTTTTTTCAACAGGCCCGCAGCCACATGCTGGGCGCCGACGTGCTGGTGCTCAACCACACTCTTTTGTTCACACAATTAGGTCTGCGCGAGGAGGAAGCGGCCGGCGGAGTGTTATTCAAGAATGACTTTGTGGTTTTTGACGAGGCGCACACGGTGGAACGGGTCGCTTCCGGGCACATCGGCCTGAGCGTTTCCAGCGCGCAGATCCGCTACGGATTGCTCCGCCTCTGGAACCCCAAAATCCGCAAAGGGCTGCTGGCGGTTTTGCGCCGCGGACGTGAGCAGGTGGTGGAGGAAGCGTTAAAGGAGACGGAAAATTTTTTTGCCGCCGCCGAGGCGGTGTGCGACGAACTGGCCCAACGCCGGGAACCGCGCGGCGCCGCGCGGAGATGGAACGTCTTGCGCATCCGCCATTGCGACCTGGTCCCGGATACCTTGACCCTGCCGCTTGACCGGGTGCGCGAAGAAGTGAGCGCCCTGATCAAAACGGTCGATGACAAAGACACGGCGCAGGAGTTGGCGGAGTGCAATCGCCGCCTGGCGGAATTGCGGGAGGAAATCGCCATTTTCCTGGGCCAGCAGGCCAAGGACCACGTGTACTGGGTCGAGCGAACTGGCAAGACGCAGCGTCATTTGGCGTTAAACGCCGCGCCGATCAACGTGGCGGCTTATCTCCGCGCCCGATTATTCGAATCGGAGACGTCCATCGTCATGACAAGCGCCACGATGGCGGTGAAAATGGACGAACCCCGCGAGGCCCTCCCACCAAAGAATGCACCAAAAGCAGGCGAAGCGGAGCCCAGGGTTGCTCCCCTTTCCTACTTTGCCCGCCAGGTCGGCGGAGAAAAGGCCCGCATGTTGCAAGCCGGTTCGCCTTTCGATTACGAGCGGCAGATGAAGCTCTATGTCGTGGGAAAAATGCCCGACCCGCGCGAGGCCGGTTACCAAAGCAGCCTGGTGCGTTGGATTGAGCATTTTGTCACCATGACCGACGGCAAGGCTTTTGTTCTGTTCACCAATGTTAAACTGATGCTCGAGGTCGCCGGGCAAATGGAAGAGTTTTTCGACAAGCTGGGAGTGGAGTGCTTTGTGCAAAACACCGGCACGCCGCGTTCCCTCATGCTGGAGAAGTTTAAAAACGATGTCCGTTCGGTCCTTTTCGGCACAGACAGCTTTTGGCAGGGAGTCGATGTGCCGGGCGAAAGCCTTTCCAACGTCATCATCACGCGTCTGCCCTTTGCCGTGCCGGACCATCCGCTGATTGAGGCGCGCATTGAGGCAATCGAGGCGCGCGGCGGCAACGCTTTTACGGAATTCTCGCTGCCGGAAGCAGTCTTAAAATTCCGGCAAGGCGTCGGGCGATTAATCCGGCAAAAAAGTGACACGGGAATTGTCGTGGTGCTGGACAACCGCATCCTGACCAAACGCTACGGAAAGGTATTTCTTGCTTCCGCTCCCAATTGCCCGGTGGAGATTGTGTGAGCTTGAATCTTCCAGGACTTGCCCATACCTTGGACAAGCTGCGACGGTGGGAATATCCACGCCAGCCTCGATCGCCCAAACCGTTAACAGGTGGCGGAGGTCGTGCTGGGTCAAGCGGGGTAGTCCAACCCAAATCCTCGCCTAAGGAGCCGCGCAAAAATAACTGTCACATATTGTCCGCTTGTGCTATGCTAGTCGCATGTTGATCGATATGAAGAGGTTGCGCGAGAAATACGCCGCGTTGAAGGAATGCTTCGATGAAGCTCGGCTCAGGTGGTGGGCGGCTGCGGAAGCCCGAAGCCTGGGGCATGGCGGCGTCACTTC
>JBKQWF010000288.1:0-2697 GCA_052139695.1 Limisphaerales bacterium | reverse complement strand
ATCTGCAAGAGACCGCGAGCAAAGCGGAGGCGGAGCCCGGCCTGATTCCGCGGATGATTCTCACAGACCTGAACATGCCTGTGCTGAATGGGTTTGGCCTGTTGAAATGGGTCCGGCAAAATCCGCCGTTCATCGAATTGCCCGTGATTATCCTGTCCGGGTGCGGTTCCAAGCGAGATATGGAGGACGCGTACGCGCTGGGCGCGGACCTCTGCCTGGAAAAGCCAAGCGACTTGCGGGAAAACGTCGAAATGCTGCGCGCCCTCAATTTCTGGCTTAAAACACTGACATTTAGCGGACGGCCGCTGGCGGGACGATCCCGAATGTGAGCGTTTTGGGCCGAACGCGTTTGGGGGCGAGGAAGCCGTGTGCCAGGCCGCCTCAGAAGTGGCATTCTCACCAAACCGTACCGAACGGCGATCTGCTGGACGCCATTCGTGCGGGCATGGCGCGCGAATGGGGTTGATACCTCAATTGCACGTCCTCCCAACTTGGATTTAGGTAGAACACCTGATGCAACAGATGTGGGCAGGGACTCTAGTCGATCTTCCGCGGATGGCTGAGAAGCTTGGAGTCTCAAGGCAGTTCGAGAACGAACCTGCCTGTCCTCAGGGACAGCTATCGGGATTGGCCCAAGATACTTAATACAGGCTGTGGGCCGTAAATAAGAATTGGTTGGGAAGGATGCGATGCAATGACCCAGATCTTTCGGCCAAGCAGTAACACGGTGGCACGGCTTTTGGTTGTCGGGGCTATTTTTGGTTTCTTCGGCCTCGCCTGGGCGCACCCCCTTGGCGCTGGCGATCGCCGCCGTCCAGACGCTGGGCGTCATGGCCTATTTCATGCACGCGCGCGCCAGCTCCCGGTTGACCTGGTTGTTTGCCATCGCGGGAATCTACTGGCTGGGAATCCTCTTCGTGCTCGGATTGTCCGATTACTTGAGCCGCGGCTGGGTGAAGTAGGCGGTCCACGCCCAGCCAAGAATTTAATAGTCTTGACTAATAACAAACATCCGATTGGGCCCTTCAGCAACCGAAGTTTTGGCAAAGGCAGGGTTTGAGCTCTCCGACGGGGAACTTGTCAATAATTCTCCAATCGGTAAAAGGCGTGCCGGCCGATGACACACACGGGCCGGTGTCCCTTGGCCCAATAAGGCCGCTCCGTCACGCTGGTAAAATGATTGGCATGTCGCGCCAGACCGGGCAGTTGGTCGGGCGACTGACAGGCAGTCTGTGCGATCCGCAACGCCTTTTGAAAATCCGGGAGACGGGCGAATTTCTGAATGAGCTGGTCTAGCGTGGCGCCATCCAAACAGCAAAAAGCATGAATATGGCGGCCGCGCGCCGACACAACCTGCAGTGGCGTGCGGCCTTTTTCCACCGCCCGCTGGTGGATGACCTCGGCCACCGCCGTCATGCCCGGTATGCCCTCAGACCAGGCCTCGCCCATCAGCACGGCGGCGACGGCCTGCTCCTCGTGTGATTGTCCCCGCGCCGCGCATATTCCGGCGGAGAGACATAATGTCAGCAGCCACTTCACGGGTCTCTTTTGACAGCAAACGGCACTGGATTGTTGTTGCAAGCGGGTGTGTGTTGTTTTTGAGTTAGACGGATTTGCGACGCGCCTGGCCCTTGTCATTTTTACAGACATATTGTTTTAATCCGCGCCGATGGCTACGGGTATCGGGTGGAACTCTAAATAAGTCTAGTCCAAAAGCTGAGCAGCCAGCTCTGCGCTATGGCTGACCTCCCGGGAATAAGGAACTATTTCTTTAGTTTGGCCAAGGCTGCTTTACTGCCTTCACGGCTCGGATCGAGAGCAATCGCCTTTTCATAATTCTTGATGGCCTGAGCCAAGTCTCCGTCCAACGCATACGCTTCGCCCAAACTGTCATAACAATTGGCTGAATCCGGATTAAGTCTGACGTTGAGTTGAAAGACCTCGATGGCGTCCTTTGCCTTCTTCAGTCCGATCAAGTTATAGCCGGTGTTATTGAGGGTGCTTTCGATGCTTTGCGGGTTGGGCTTAAAGGTGTCAGGATCGTGGGTGATCTGGCTGGCGATTTTCCAGGCGCCGTCTTGTCTGACAAGGACCCTGTATTCACGGGAGAATCTCCTGTCTTTGGGATCGCCGTTGGTCAAATTCATATATTGGTCATATTCGACCCAGGCCAGGTTTTCGTCCCTCCGGATAATATAATTGTCAGATTTCAGTTCTATGGGGAAGGGGTTAGCGTCCTTTAAAGCTTTCACTATTTCCGGCCCAAAATTGGCCCAACCCTTGACCGCGGAATAGCTGTTGTTGGCGACCATTGTCCGGGTCGTATTTGTCTCGTGCAGCCATGTCGCCTCCCAAGCCGCGGCATTCCGGCTGTAAAACGCTTCGGTTTCAGCCCTTATCGTTTTTTTAATGGCTTCCTCATCGCCGGCCTGGGCCGAGATGGTGGAGATCGTCAGGGCTAAAAACAGCGCAAAGCCGCTCTTTCCCAGTGTGATTGGTCTGAGCATCACCGGAACACATACAATATATTAGCCCAAAGCGCAAGAAAACAAGATGGAGGAGCGTAATGCGTTAGGACGCACCTTTTCATTTTTGTAAACGCCAAGAGACGGGGGATTTGGAAAGAATCAGCGCCCGCAAGCGCTCCTGGCCGCCATTGCGATGGAGGAACTGCTTTTGAAATTTTCCAGTGGTGGC
>JBKQWF010000287.1:0-3388 GCA_052139695.1 Limisphaerales bacterium | reverse complement strand
GACGGAACCGACATTTGCTCTTTGCCATGCCGGGACCTTAAAAAACTTTCCCCAGGATGTCCCGCAAAAAGTGTTAAAACCTTTAACTCGCAACGAGTTGCCCGGCAGAAAAGGCGCGCCCTAGGGCAGAGAACACTTCTTCCCGGCCAGAACCTCTTCCAGATTTTCCGGTTTAATCCCGCCAGGAGGGCTAATTGCCGCGATGTGTCCGGTGCCATCGACCATCACCGCGTGAGGAATCATGGTCACATGAAATGCTTTGTTCAACGCCTCGAAATCATCCAGCATGACCGACATCTCCATCGGATGATTTTTCAGAAAAAGACGCACCACTCCCTCGTTCTCCGCGGTTACAGAAATGAAGACGACCGGTCTATCTTTAAACTGTTCCGCCAGCTCGTTTAAATGAGGAATGGCTTTGATGCAAGGCCCGCACCACGTCGCCCAGAATTCCAGCACCACCACCTTCCCTTTCAATTTCCCCCAACTGATCTCCGTGGCCGGCAAGCCTTGGATCGTTTTGCTCAAGGTGAGCGGTGGAGCAACCTCCCCGATTTTCGGGACGTCTTTATCGGCTGCAGCGAACAAATCACCGGCGAAAACTCTCAGAAAACAAATACCGACGGAAATGATTCCCAGCATTTTCATAAAACCTCAGGTTCTGGTTCGCCCCTGCCATAAGGCGCCTATTTTGTTTACAAAAAATAGCACCCCCCACGGATAATCAAAGCCATTTCGCGCCGAGGGGCTGCGTTGCGAGGAACGAGCTACCCAGAAAGCCTCTAATTCCCCCGGAAAGCCTATACGAAAATCGAGACAGCGGTGTCTATACAGCGGATGAACCTCAAATGCGGGTTGCTCAGCTTTTTGCCGTTATTCCTGGCCCAATTAACGGCAGGAATTCTCATGTCCGGTTGCACAGCCTATAGCAGCCATTTAACCAGGCGCGAAGCCTCGCCCGGATTTTACCAAAAGTTCACCAACCAGATAAATTCGCCTTTGCCAAAGCCAACAAGTATTTGAAGAACGCGGATGCGCCGGACTTGGCCGCGCCGCTCCCCGATCATCCAGAAATCGAAGCCTTCGTGAAGAAGTGATGATTCACGACCCGGCGAAATAGCCCAATTCCCGCAGCGAGACGTAGTCTTTGCCGTTGGCGGCAGCGCGGCGGCCCAGGATGACGTGGTCCAGCACTTCGATCTTGAGCAATTGGCCGGCGCGGATCAAATCGCGCGTCACCCTTACATCCGCCTCGGAGGGGCTCGGATCGCCGCTCGGATGATTATGCACCAGCACCAGGGCGGAGGCGTTGGCGGCGATGGCGCGTTTAAACACTTCCCGCGGATGCACCAAAATCGTATCGACCAATCCCTGCGAAATCATTTCCACGCGGATGAGCTTGCGGCGGGTGTTGAGAAGGACGGCCTGAAAATGTTCCACTTCGTAGCCGCGAACTTCCTCCCGCAGGTAGTCCGCGATACTGGCGGGGTTGTCCAACAATGGGGCGTCGCCATGCAATTCCTGCGCCATGCGGCGGGCCAGCGTAAAGGCCGCCTTCAGCGCGATGGCCTTGGCGTGCTTGATCCCTTGCACTTTTTGCAGGTCCTCCAGGGAGGCGCGTTCCAGTCCATTAAGACTGCCAAATTTGTAGAGCAGTTCCTCGGCGATCTCGATCGCGGAACGCCCTCGCAAACCGGTGCGCAAAAGAATGGCGATCAGCTCCGCGTGGGTCAGCGCCTCGGCGCCCTTTTCCGCCAGGCGTTCGCGCGGACGTTCGCTGGCGGGTAGGTCATGAATGCGCAGGCCGTGGCTCATGCGGCCTCTTTGTATCCGCCCTAGGCGCCGTTAGTCAACGAATTTTCTGTTTCCTGCCCACGCCCCGCGCCGTTATGGAACTCCTGTACAATGTAGGGGGCGAATTCCGCGTGATAATGCGGCGGTATGCGGGCGCAAAATCGCGCTTCTTCACCGGCGTAATCCCTCTCCGTCACCTGCGCGACTTCATGCAGGCGGGCGATGATGGCCGAATCGCCGTGCGGCACGCGCAACTCCACGAATTCCCGAATCGGCCGCAATTGCGTGCTCAACTCTTCCACCAGCGCCTGTATCCCCTCCCCCGTTTTGGCGGAAACCGCCACCGCCACCGGAAATTGCTGCAAAAGTTTCCCCAGCGCGCCGTTGCCGGTAAATTGATCGATCTTATTGAAAACCATGATGGTCGGTTTGCCCTGCGCGCCAATTTCCTCCAGCACCTTGTTGACGGCTGCAATCTGCTCATCCGCTTGCGGATGGCTCACATCCACCACATGCAAGAGCAATTCCGCTTGCACGACTTCCTCGAGCGTGGCCTTGAACGCCTCCACCAAGCCATGCGGCAGCTTGCGGATGAACCCCACCGTATCTGTCAAAAATACATTCTGGTTGGTCGGCAGCCGCAGCCGCCGCGTCGTCGGGTCGAGGGTGGCGAACAGTTTGTCTTCGGCCAGGACGGCGGAACCCGTCAGCGCGTTGAGCAAAGTCGATTTGCCCGCGTTGGTGTAGCCAACTATCGACGCCAGCGGCCAAAGATTGCGCTGGCGTCCATTTCGTTGCGTGGCCCGTTGCCGGCGCACGACCAGGAGGTCTTCGGAAATCTTATCGATCCGTTCCTGCACCCGGCGGCGGTCGGATTCCAGTTGTGATTCGCCTTCGCCGCCGCGCATGCCGATCCCGCCGGACTGACGCGAAAGGTGGCCCCAGAAGCGCGTTAAGCGCGGCAATAAATGCCGCAATTGGGCCAGCTCAACCTGCAATTTGCCCTCCCGCGTGCGCGCCCGCTGCCCAAAGATATCCAGGATGAGCGCCGTGCGGTCGAGAACCTTGCAACCAAAAACTTCTTCCAGATTGCGGCTTTGCGCCGGAGACAGTTCATCATCGAACACCACCGTATCGACGTCGTTGTCCCGGCAGAATCCGGCAAACTCGTCCGCTTTGCCTGGGCCAATGAAAGTAGCCGGCACCGGAGCTTCAATTTTCTGGGTTCCCTGGCCGATGACTTTTCCGCCGGCGGTGGCGGCCAATTCGGCCAGTTCTTCGAGGGATTGCCGCATTTGCCATGCGGGGTCTGATTTTAGTTCCAGGCCGACCAGGAAAACCCGCTCGGTCCGTTTCGTCAGCGAGATAAGTGCTTTCAATGGCTCAGTGCTTTATCTATAAGCGGCTTTCAACCTTGGTAGCATACCACTATTCCCGCAAAAGCCAATGCTGGCTTGTGGCTTGTGTGGTAGGACGCACCTTTTCATTTTTGTAAACGCCAAGAGACGGGGGATTTGGAAAGAATCAGCGCCCGCAAGCGCTCCTGGCCGCCATTGCGATGGAGGAACTGCTTTTGAAATTTTCCAGTGGTGGC
>JBKQWF010000286.1:0-39746 GCA_052139695.1 Limisphaerales bacterium | reverse complement strand
GCGAGAATATCGCGCCCAGCACCCTGCACGAACGGGTCCGGCGGTGCTGGCGAGACAATCGTCAACCCAAAAACCCCCGCCCAAAAACTAGTGGCATTGACCGGGACGGTCGCGCTCCCCGGACCGTGAAATTCGTCGGCTTAGGCGAGGATTTGGGCCAGGCCAACCCGGTGGGGCGGTGCTGCCGCGCCGCCCATTCTTTGGCCTTTTCATTTCGCGTCCCCTTGAATTCTTACGGCAAGGCGCATGAAATCCGCTGGCAAGGAAGATATTTGGGCGGAGCGGCAGCTCCGCTCCACCGGGATTGCTCGCAAACTAATCGCGCCGGTTCCAAACAAGGTGCTTGCGCATCACGGCGGTTTTTCGTTCATTGAGCGGGTAGCGGGCGTCTCTACCCGATTCCTGGCTTCGCATAAAAACGCACCAATGCCGCATTCAACGCACAATCGTTTTTTAATTATACTGATTCTCGGCTCGCTTTCGACGCTAAGTCCGTTTGCGATTGACATGTATCTGCCGGCGTTTCCGCAGATCGCCGCCGCGCTGCATACTTCGACCGCGAAAGTATCGCTCTCGGTTTCCAGCTACTTTGCGGGCCTGGCGGCAGGGCAGCTTGTCTATGGACCGCTGCTGGATCGCTTCGGACGAAAGATCCCCCTCTACGCGGGGCTGGGATTGTTCACCGTCGCGTCGTTGCTGTGCCTGGGCGCGCGGACGGTGGAATGGCTGGTGGCGATGCGCTTCCTGCAAGCGTTTGGAGGGTGCGCCGCGCAAGTCGCGGCCATGGCCATGGTGCGGGATTTCTTTCCAGTGCATGAAACGGCCAAAATCATTTCGTGGCTGATTTTAATCCTGGGCGTATCGCCGCTGCTTGCGCCGACGGTCGGCAGCGCGGTGGCCTCGACTTGGGGATGGCAATGGGTATTTATTATCCTCGCGGTCGTGGCGTTGCTGAACCTGGCAGTGTGCTGGTTCCTTCTGCCCGACGGCCACCAGCCCGATAAAACGGTTTCACTTCGGCTGGTTCCAATTCTGCATAACTACGCTCTGGTGCTGGGGGAGCGGCAGTTCACCGTTTTTGCCGCGTCGAGCGCTTTTGCGCTCTCCGGTTTGCTGGCTTATGTGGCCGGATCGCCGATTATCTTTATGGAAGTGTTTCATGTGGATGCGCGCGCTTTTGGCATGATTTTCGCGGGTCTGGCCACGGGTTTCATCGGGAGCAACCAATTCAATGTTTTGCTGCTGCGACGGTTCAGCAGCGCCCAGATTTTTGCCGGCGCTCTGCTCGTCGAATTCCCGGTGATGGTCATTTTCCTCTTCGGGGCCTGGACGGGATTTGGGCTTTGGCCGACGCTCGCGCTTCTCTTCATCGGGCTGGCGAGCGTGGGGTTGACGGGGCCGAACGGCGCGGCGCTGGCCATTTCGCCCTTTGATCGAAACATTGGCAGCGCGTCCGCCATGTTGGGATTCCTGCAAATCGGCATCTCCGGCGTGGCGTCGGCGACGATTGGGATGTCCGACTCGCACCGGATTTTGCCCGTGGCACTGGTGCTGGCCGGGACTTCGGGAATCGCGTTGGTAATTTACTGGTTTGGCAGACGGCGCCTCGGCTCCCTGCGGTTCGTCGAAGAACAAGGCGCAACGCCGCTGGCCCACTAATCACTCGTCAAAAGCGCTCAATTTTGCATAATACTCCAGAGTCGAAATAATGAAAATAACCCAGCCTAACCGCGGCAATTTTGGTAGGGCGGAGCTGCCGCTCCGCCCAAATCCTCCCCGCGCCAGTGGAATTTGCGCATCCTCCCATAAAGAAAGAGCGAGCCGCGCAGCCGAGGCTGTCTCAAAAGGGTTCCGAAAAGGCAGCTTGGGCAGAGCGCGCTCTCCGAGCGCGCCGTGTGTCCGAATGCTGGTCCCGGCGCGCACGGAGTGCGCGCCCTACCTTTCCGCTGCACAACGCTTTGAGATGGACCGTCTCGGTTCGACTCCGTGACCCTGGCAGCGGCTTAAAACTCCATGCAGAGGATGGCCCGAAAAAAGGAAAACCGATGAGCCCTGGCTATTTATTGGCCGGGGCCGGCATTGCCTTTGTCGTTGGAATTGCCGCCGCGCTGAAATCGCCGCGAGTTTGGACGGCAGCAACCGTGGCGGGCGCGGGAGCAGCCTTTGCCGCGGCGGTGCTGGTCCTCCTCAGCGGCGCCGCATGGGTGTGGCAGCCGGGATGGGCCCTCTGCGGCGAGCCTGTTTTTTTGCGATTCGATTCGTTGAGCGCGCTCTTCGTCGCGCTCCTGAGCTTTGTCAGCGGCGCAGGCGCGGTCTATTCGCGGGAGTATTGGAGCGATGCCGAACATCCGCGTTCCAGCAGTGCGGGCAGGATATGGTGGAACGTGCTGACGCTGAGTCTTGGTCTGATTCTCACCGTTTCCAATGGCGTGCATTTTCTGATCGCCTGGGAGTTGTTTGCCATCAGCGCGTATTTCCTGGTCACGCTTGACCGGCATTCGCCAGCGGTGCGCGCGGCGGGCTGGCTCTACCTTTGCGCCTCGCATGTGGCGGCGCTTTGTCTCTTCGCCTTTTTCGCGCTAATGGCGGCGCGAACAGGAAGCTGGGAGCTTGGAGACATGCGCGGACGAACCGAACTCGCGCCGCTCTTCTGGCTGGCACTGGCCGGATTTGGCATCAAGGCGGGGTTGTTTCCGCTGCATGTCTGGCTGCCGTCGGCCCATGCCAACGCGCCGAGCCACGTTTCGGCCATGCTTTCCGGCGTGACTCTCAAGATCGCCATTTACGGACTGGTCCGCTTCAGCGGGTGGCTTCCTTTGCCGGCGCCGGCCGGGTGGGTGGTGGCGGCTCTCGGCGCGGCCAGCGCCGTTTTAGGGGTTGCGTTCGCGCTTGGTCAACATGATTTTAAAAGACTGCTGGCCTATCATAGCGTGGAGAACATCGGGATCATTCTCATCGGGCTTGGTTTCGCGATCCTGGCCTCCAGCCAAGGCCATCCAGCCTGGGGGAAACTCGCTTTGGCCGGCGCGCTCTTGCACGTCTGGAACCACGGATTGTTTAAATCGCTCCTCTTTTTCGCGGCGGGCTCCGTGGTGCATCAAACGGGCACACGCGAAATGAGCCGGCTCGGCGGATTGTGGCGATTGATGCCCTGGACGGCGTCGCTCTTCGCGCTGGGCGCGATGGCCATTTCCGGATTGCCGCCGCTCAACGGGTTTGTCAGTGAGTGGCTGGTCTATCTGGGATTGTTTGACGCCACCATTGTCCGCGGGCCGGCCGCCTGGGCGGCCATTCCGGCGGCCATTTTGCTCGCCATGACCGGCGCGCTTGCCCTGGCGTGTTTTGTGAAAGTGTGCGGCGTGATGTTCCTGGGCGCTCCGCGCTCCGAGGCGGTGCGCAAGGCGCATGAATGCGGGCCGGCCATGCGCGGCGCGATGCTCTTGCTGGCCGCCGGATGCGTTGCCATTGGCCTGGCACCGGCTCTTTTCTGGCCAGCCATTTCCCACGCGGTTGAAGTCTGGGAGCCTGCCTGGTCTGGCGCGACAACTCCGGCGCCGCTGGTCGCGCTGGGTTACGCTCATCTCTCCCTCGCCGCGCTGGCGATCCTTGGCGTTTTCGTGCTGCGGCGCAAAGCGAAGCGCAACGGTGTCCAAAGCGCGGCAACCTGGGATTGCGGGTATGCCCGGCCGACCGCGAGGATTCAATACACCGCCGGCTCGTTCGCCGACATCATCACCGAGTGGTTCGCCTGGATTCTGCGCCCGCAAAAACATGAACGTCTGCCAGACAAAACGCTGCCGGAAGACGGAAGGTTTGAGCAACATACGCCGGAAACGGTCCTGGAATACGCGGTCGAGCCGGCGGCAAATAGCGTCATGAAGCTGGCGCAAATCGCCCGCCGCTTCCAGCACGGCAAGGTCCAGGCCTACGTGCTTTATCTGCTGGCCGCCCTGGCAGCCCTCCTTGTCGTGGTTTTGCTGGGAGGGAACGACTAACCGACTCGCCATGTATTTGAATCTCATTCAAATTGCCGAATCTTTTGGCGTGTCCGAAAGCGTCATTGAAGGCTGGGTGGCGCGGGAGAGCATGCCGCACATTCCAGACCGGGGCCGGCTATTGTTTGATCGGGCGCAGGTCGTGGAATGGGCGGCGGAACGCGGACTGACCACGCGCGGCGGCTTTCTGACGCCATCAACTTCGGTTTTCGCCACGGGTTGTCAAATAGAACCTCTTTTGCGCATCGGCGGGATTTGGCGCGATGTCCCGTCCGCCGAGACGCTGAATGTCCTGGAAAAAGTGATTGCCACCTTGCCCGGCGCGACCTTGCCCATCCGTCAACTGCTGGCGAAACGCTTGCGCGCCGGCAACGGCGTTACCTGGACACCGGTTGGCGGCGGCTTTGCCTTGCCGCACTTAAGCGTGCGCGCGGCCCTTGGACGCGACTCTGGCACGGTCGCCCTGCTGCTCCTGCGCGACGCGCTGGCGGATGCGGGCCCCACCCCGGACCATTCGCCGGTCACACATCTTTTTTTCTTCATTGCTCCATCCCCGCGGGCGCATCTGGATTTGCTCGGGCGCCTGGTGCGGACTGTGGCACAAGAAGCGTTGCGGGACGCAGTGCAAGAGGACGCCAGCGACGGGCAAGTTTTCGCGGCCGTCGCGGCGATGGATCGCACTATTTCTGAGAGTCAAAAGCTTGCGGAGGGAAAACCGTGATCGTCATTGTCAACGTCATTTTCCGCCTCGCGCTCTGGCTGGCGCTGGCGCCGCTGCTGCCGGGAATTATCAATCGGGTGAAGGCGTGGGTGGCAGGGCGGCGCGGACCGCCGGTTTTTCAACTTTACTATGACCTTGCCCGGCTCTGGAAAAAGGGCGTCGTGTTGAGCGACCTGGCTTCGCCGGCTTTCGTGGCGGGGCCGGCCATCGCGTGGATAGCCCTGATGGGCGCGGCGCTTTTGATGCCTCTCGGCCCGGCGGGCGCGGTCATCAGCTTTCGTGGTGACATGCTGCTTTTGATCTACCTCCTGGCGCTGGCCCGGTTTTGCACGGCTTGGGCCGCGTTGGAAACAGGCTCCGCCTTTGAAGGGATGGGCGCGGCTCGCGAGGTCAGTTACGCGGTTCTGACGGAAGCGGCGATCATCTCCGCGGCGCTGGCGCTGTGCGTGCAGACCGGGAGCACCGCCCTGTCATCAATGCTAGTGCCTTCGTCTGGAGCGGGTTCAATCCTGCTGGCCGCCGGGTTGTTTATGGTGCTGCTGGCCGAGAACTGCCGTGTGCCTTTCGACGACCCGAACACCCATTTGGAACTGACGATGATCCACGAGGTCATGGTCCTGGACCACAGCGGTCCTCCGCTGGCGGTGATCCTGCACGGAGCGTCCGTCAAATTATTGCTTTTCTCGCTTTTCCTGGTGGAAGCAGTCCTGCCCATTGGAAAACTGGCGCCTCCCGCCGGGGCCATCGCCATGGTCCTGGGCGTGGTCGTTGTGACGGCGGGGGTTGGATTGATCGAATCGCTCCTGGCGCGCCTGGCTTTTCGGCGCGTGCCGCTCTTGCTCACGACGGCGTTTTTGATGTGTCTGTTTGCCCTGCTCATGGCCTGGAAAGGCGGAACGCCATGAATGAAACAGCCAATTTCTTAATCGGCTTGGCCATGGGGCTGAACCTGCTCGCGCTGGGCAGCAGCCGTCTTCCGACCATTATTGGCGCCATGGCCGTGCAAGGAGTGACTCTCGGCTTGATGCCCTTGGTGATCGAACCGCGGATCAATTGGAACATCGCGCTCTTTGTCATGGCCACAGTGGCCGGCAAAGGGCTCGTTATCCCGGGGCTGTTGCGGCGGGCGATGAGGGCGGCGAACATCGATCGCGAAATAGAGCCGTTCATTGGTTTTGTGCCGTCCCTTCTTCTCGGCGCGGGGGGAACCATTGCCACCCTGGCCTTGGCGAGAATGCTTCCCTTGCTGCCGGAACACATAGGGTCCTTGTTCCTCCCCGGCGCCGCGGCTTCGGTTTTCACCGGATTCATTCTGCTCATTGGCCGGGCCAAAGCCATTTCGCAGGTCTGCGGTTATCTCATTTTGGAGAACGGGATTTATCTCTTCGGACTGCTCCTCATTCACGCCATGCCGTTGCTGGTGGAGGCCGGAATCCTGCTGGACCTGACCGTGGCGGTTTTCGTCATTGGAATTATCGTGGACCGCATCCAACGCGCCTTCGACTCTCTGGACACTCGCAAATTGACCGCGCTCCGGGAATGAGAGAACTGCTCCTCATCTTTATGCCGCTGGCCGGGGCCGGTTTGGCCGCCGTCTGGCCGAGCGAGCGGACCCGTCCGTGGTTCCTGCCCATCGTTGGGCTGGCGCATCTCGCGCTCACCTTTTGGCTGATGCTTTCTCCGCCAGTCGTGGCGCCGGAAGCGTGGCTCGGTTTCGATTCCCTGGCCCGCTCGGTTTTGCCGGTGGTCTCCCTCCTCTTCGCCGCCTGCGCGATCTATGGCTTGTTTTATCTTCGCCTCAGAAGCGAACGTCCGAACCGCGTTTTCGTTTCCACCTTGCTCGCGGTGTTGGGACTCCTGAGCGCCGGGCATCAATCGCGGCACCTGGGCTTATTGTGGATTACCACCGAAGCGGTGACCCTGGCAACCGTCCCGCTGATTCATTTCACCGCCACGCCGCGCGCCTTTGAGGCCACCTGGAAATACCTTCTGGTCGGCGGCACGGGCATCGCCCTTTCGTTGCTTGGATCGCTTTGCCTGGGTTACGCTTCCTTGCAAGGCGGCGGCAGCGGCAACCTGACCTTTGCCGCTTTGACGGCGCAGGGCGCGGGCTTGTCCGCTCCGTGGGTCTTAACGGCTTGGGTTTTGTTGCTGGTGGGTTATGGGACGAAGATGGGCCTCGCTCCCATGCACACGTGGAAACCCGATGCCTACGGCGAAGCGCCGGGAATTGTCGGGGCGATCCTGGCCGGAGGCGTGACCACAGTGGCCTTCACGGCGGTTCTCCGGGTGCGCTCGGTCGTGGGCGCGGCGGGGCAGAGTGTCATCGCCGATCGAACGCTGCTGGCCATCGGGTTGTTTTCCATGTTCGTGGCCGCCCTCATGCTTTTAGCCACGCGCGATTTGAAACGGATGCTGGCTTATTCGAGCGTGGAGCAAATGGGCATTCTCAGCATTGGCGCCGCGCTGGGCGCCGCCGGCATCTGGGCTGCCCTGTTTCAAATCTGGGGCAACAGCCTGACCAAGGGCGCGCTTTTCATGAGCGCGGGCAATATCCGGCGAGCGGCCGGAGGGCGGACGGTCGATGAAGCTCACGGCATGGCCGTGCTCACGCCGCGTTCGGCCTCCCTCTTCGTCATTGGTATGTTCGCGGCCACTGCCTGTCCGCCTTTTAGCATCTTCTTTAGCGAATTGTTTATGGTGCGGGCGGCCTTTGCCAGCGGGCACAGCGTTACCGCCGCCATCTTCCTGGCCTGCCTTTTTCTCGCCTTTATCGGCTTTGCCCGCCTGGTCTTCGCGGCGGTCGATGGACGGCCCGGCGCGGTGGCAAAAGCGGCTTGCAAGAGCTTCCCTGAAACGGCAGGCGTCATCGTTCCAGCCTTCGTCTTGATGGGTGTTGCTCTCGGCCTGGGAATTTGGACTCCGGCGGTCTTGCGCGACGCCTGGACTATGGCGGTGGCGCAGTTTTTTCCTTTGCCATGAGCGATTTCACTCCATTCGCTTTGCTGGCCAATGGCGCAAGTTTGCCTTGGCCGGAGGTTCCGGCGTGGCCCGCGGAAGAATTGGTTTCGAGGACGGCAGAGGAGTTGGGCCGTGGCGCGCGGCTTTGCGCGTGGTTTGGGGTGCCGCAAAATGGCGCCACTCGCCTCGTTGCGGTCATAGCCTTTGATTCGGACAACACACTCGCGGTTTCCAGCAGTGAACCTTTCAGCGGACGTTACCCCGCGCTCACCTGCCATCATGTTCAGGCCCACTTATTCGAACGGGAAGCATGGGAGCAACAGGGCCTGATCCCTGAGGGACATCCCTGGCTCAAACCGGTCCGCAAGGGGAATGGCAACGCGCCCGCCAACAGCGATTTTTTCCGAATGGAAGGCGGCGAAGTTCACGAGGTGGGAGTGGGCCCCGTCCACGCCGGCGTGATTGAACCTGGCCATTTCCGTTTTCAATGCAACGGCGAGACCGTTCTGCATCTGGAAATCGCCTTGGGTTATCAGCATCGCGGCATTGAGGAAGCGCTGCTCAACGGGCCGCATCTCGCGACATTGAACCAAATGGAAACCATCGCAGGTGATACGACCATCGGCCATGCGACCGCCTACTCCATGGTGGTCGAAGCGCTCTCCGGCGGGGAGGCTCCATTGCGCGCGCAATGGCTTCGCACCGTGGCCCTGGAACTCGAACGACTGGCCAATCATACGGGCGATCTGGGCGCGCTGGCCGGCGACGTTGCCTTTTTGCCCACCTCGTCCGCCTGCGGCAAATTGCGCGGTGACTTTTTGAATCTGACAGCGATGATCTGCGGCAATCGCTTTGGACGACGCCTGGTTCGGCCAGGGGGTTGCCGCTACGACCTCGAGGCGCCGCGAGGCGCGAATTTGTTGCAAAAACTACGCGAGGCTGCTGCAAGCCTGGACCAAGCGGCAGGCTGGCTGTGGGAGGCCAATTCCGTTCGCGCCCGTTTTCAAGAGGCCGGGCCAGTGAGCGCTGAACAGGCAAAAGAAATAGGATTGGTGGGGGTGGCAGCGCGGGCCTCAGGCTTGGTCCGTGACGTGCGTTTTGACCATCCGGCCGGGTGGCATCGCTTCGCCCAGGTCCCGGTGGCAGTTTGGCCCGATGGCGACGTCTTTGCCCGCGCCAAAGTCCGCTCGCTCGAAATTCAGCGTTCCAGCAAGTTCCTGGAAGAACAGCTATCCGCCCCGCCGGAGGGGGAAATGGAGGCGAAACCGGGACCTCTCTCACCCGATACGTTGACTGTGGCGCTGGTCGAAGGCTGGCGCGGCGAAATCTGTCATGCCGCCCTGACCAATGGCGCGGGCAAATTCCGCCGCTATAAGATTATGGACCCGTCTTTCCATAACTGGACGGGTCTGGCACTGGCGTTGCGGGGGCAGGCAATTTCTGATTTCCCGATTTGCAACAAAAGCTTCAATCTTTCCTACTGCGGATTTGATCTCTGACCATGTTTGCCATCGATGCCATTCTCCATCGCCTGCACCACGGCTGCCAAACCATGCCGTATCCGCGCGGACCCGCGCCCGCGTTGCCGGACCGTCACGGAGGAGCGTTGCGGCTGGACAGCGCCCAATGCGGCGAAAAATGCGAGGCTTGTATAGCGGCGTGTCCAACGCACGCCATCACCAGGCCGCCCGGTGGAAAAGCTGCCCTTGATTTGGGCCGGTGCGTCTTTTGCGCGGCGTGCGTCGATCTCTGCCCCACCGGCGCGATCAGGCAGACGGGCCAGCACCAAATGGCCGCCCGCCGGCGTGAAGACCTCTTGCTGGGGCAGCCGGGCTTGGAAGAAGTGCGATTGGCGGAAGCGCTCGACATGAAACTGCGCGAACTTTTTGGGCGCTCATTGCGCTTGCGCCAGGTCAGCGCCGGCGGTTGCAATGCGTGCGAAGCGGACACCAACGTGCTCGGCACCATTGGCTGGGACCTGGGCCGATTCGGCGTTCAATTCGTCGCCTCGCCCCGCCACGCCGATGGGTTGCTGATTACCGGCGCCGTTCCCAAAAACATGGAACTGGCAGTAAAGAAGACTTATGACGCTGTCCCGGCGCCGAAGTTGGTCATCGCGGTCGGCGCCTGCGCGATTGCCGGCGGCCCGTTTATCGGTCATCCTCAAATTCATAATGGCGCCAGCGCTCTCGTCCCGGTGGATTTATTTGTGCCGGGCTGTCCGCCGCATCCGCTGACCATCCTGGATGGCTTGTTGCGGTTGCTGGGCCGATTGGACGAAAAGGAAAAATAATGACGAAACTTTTAATCATCGCTTCCCTGGCCGCGAGTTTGGCCGGAACCGCGCCAGCAGAGCCAGCTTTCCTTGCCGATCCCCAGCAAGCCCTCGAACGGACTTGCTTCCAAACGGGCCGGCCTTGGAGTGAAGAGACGGACTTGCGCTCGGATGTGGCCATCGTCTATGGCATCGATCCGGGCCTGCCGCAACGAATCGCGACCTGGCGCGAACACGGCTATCGCATCCACGTCATGACGGGCGTTTCCTGGGGCAACTACCAGGATTATCTCTATGGCCGCTTCGACGGAATCAACCATGAGGATGAAGCGCAAATGAACCGAAGCGGGGAGAAAAGGAGCCATGGCGGGGACGTTTATTACATGTGCCCGGGGACAAACTACGGGAAATTCCTTTGCGTGGGCGTGCAACGCGCGCTCGACGCGGGGACGGAGGCGATTCACTTGGAAGAGCCGGAATTCTGGGTGAGCAGCGGTTACTCGGAGGGCTTCAAACGGGAATGGCAGAGTTATTATGGCGAACCGTGGCAGCCGCCGCATAGCTCAGTGGACGCCCAATGGCGCGCCTCCAAGCTGAAGTACTTCCTTTACCGGCGCGCTTTGCAACAGGTCTTTGATTACGTGCAGGATTACAACCAGCGGACCGGCCGCCACGTCCGCTGTTATGTCCCCACCCACAGCCTTCTCAATTACTCGCAGTGGAACATCGTCAGCCCGGAATCGAGCCTGGCGCGCCTGCGCGGCTGCGACGGCTACATCGCGCAAGTGTGGACGGGGACGGCCCGCACTCCTAACCTTTACCAAGGCAGGTCCCGCGAACGAACTTTTGAGACGGCCTTTCTTGAATACGGCGCGATGCAAAACCTCGTTCGGGCGACGGGACGCAGCGTGTGGTATCTGAACGACCCGATTGAGGACAATCCCGACCACGACTGGACCGATTATCAGCGCAACTGGGAATCCACCTTGACCGCCTCCTTGTTGCAACCGGAGGTTTGGCAATTTGAAGTCGCGCCGTGGCCGGAACGCATTTTCAACGGCCGCTACCCCAGATCGGCCCCGCGCGAGGAGCGCAAGCCGATTCCGCCCGCTTACGCCACCGAGTTGCAGACCGTCATGAACGCGCTCAATGACATGAAACAGCAACGCGTGGAATGGGATTGCGGGACGACCGGCATCGGCCTGCTGGTGAGCGATTCGTTGATGTTCCAGCGCGGCGAACCGCGGCCCGGCGATCCCGCTCTCAGTCAAGTGTGTGGATTGGCGCTGCCGCTCTTAAAGCGGGGCATTCCCGTGGCGCCCGTGCAATTGGAAAATGCCGTTCTCCCGCGCTCTCTCGATGACTTCCACGTGCTGGCGCTGACCTATCAAGGCATGAAACCGCTCAGCCCGGAAGTGCATGGCAAACTGGCCGATTGGGTCAAAGGCGGCGGTGTTCTGGTGATGTGCGACGACGACTCCGATCCGTTCAACAGCGTCCGCGAATGGTGGAACTCTGGTGGACTTCACTATGCCACGCCGCGAGAGCATTTGTTCGAACAATTGAATTATGATCGCGCGGCTGCCCCGGGCGAATGGCGCTTCGGCAAGGGCGGCGTCATTTGGTTGCGCCAGAATCCGTTGACGCTCGCCCGGAGCGCGGACGGAGACAAGGCCGTCATTGCCGCCATCAAAGAAGCCGCCGGTTGGGCGAAACTGGAATGGCGCGAGGCAAATTATCTTATACTGCGGCGCGGGCCTTACCTCATCGCGGCGGGGCTTGATGAATCCATATCGACCGCCCCGAAAGAGTTGCGGGGGCATTTTGTGAACCTGTTCGATTCGGAATTGCGCGAGCAGACAGTCCTTTCCATCCATCCTGGCGAGCGCTTTTTCCTGCGGGACTTGGACGCCTCCACTGCGAGCGGGCCGCAGGTGCTTGCTTCAGCCTGCAAAGCTCTCCAGACCGGCGCGACGCCAGACAGCCTTTCGCTGGCGGTGGAAGGCGTGGCCCGCACTCCGGCGATGATTCTCCTGCGCGCGCCATTGCCTCCGCTCTCCGTCTCGCTGGACGGACAACCATTGAACACCTTTAATTACTCAGCGGCGGACAAGCTGCTGCATATCACTTTCACCAACACGGCGGCGGCGCGGCCATTATTACTGCGCTTTGGATCCTGATTAGGAGGCGTATGGCGTTGGGCTGTGCAAGAGAATGAAGGAGCTACGGCGGACAAAAACTCCTCGGCATTTCCGCCGGACCTTGGAATTTCCCTCGTAATCTGGCAGGGCGGGGCTAGCATAGGTCTTGTGGAAAGAATCAGTGGTTTCACACTCAGGAAATTAAGCAATGAATTCTAGTTCCCGCCAAGCTTTGGATTGCGCCGTGCGTGCCGCCCAAGCGGCTGGCCGCCTCATGCGCCGCCATCAGGGTTCGCCCAAAAAAATCAACCAGCAAACGCGGAACGACATCAAACTGGAATTGGATGTGCGGACGCAGAAATTGATCGAAGGGATATTGCTGGCCGAGTTTCCCCGTGCAGCCGTCCTGGGAGAGGAAGGCTGCGCCGGCCAGCCGGACGCCGATTCGCGCTGGGTGGTGGACCCGATTGACGGCACGGTCAACTTTGCCTACGGCGTCCCCCATGCCTGCGTCTCGATTGCCTGGCAGACGCGGACCGGGCCAACGGCGCCTTTTTTTACCACAGTGGGTGTGGTTCATGACCCGTTTTGTGACGAGCTTTGGACCGGGATCCTGGGGAAACCAGCCCGGCTCAACGGCAAGGTCATTCACGCCAGCGGGCGGCGCCAACTGGGGGAGGCGATTGTCGCCATGGGCTTTTCCAAGACAGAGAAAAGCCTGAACGAGAATTTGCCGGTGTTCAATCTCCTCGTTCGCCGCGTGCGCAAAATCCGCATGATGGGCGCGGCGGCGCTGTCCCTGGCCTACGTGGCGACGGGACGGTTTGATGCTTACATCGAATCTGGGGTTTCGCTTTGGGATATTGCGGCGGCGGGCTTGATTCTGGAATGCGCGGGCGGCGAATTTTGGCGTCGTCCGCTGCCAGAGACGCATCAGTTTCGCATGTTGGCGAGCAACGGCCTATTGCGAAGGAAATTGGAGCGGGTGGTCCGCGAGGCGCGCGCTTGACAAAGAGGGACTGGGGGGCATCTCGCTTTTTAGCAGCGCCGTAAGCGCGACCTCTGTGTAGATCACCACCGCCTTGAGTCTGCCTTGCGTCCATTCGCAATATGCCGCTCCTAGCGGAGCTTCATTTCCATTGGATCTGGTTAACCTACAAAGATTTCGCTCCTCACGGAGCTAACGATCAGAAGGCCCTGTCAAGGACTCCAAGGACTGAGGGTCATTACAAAACGTTGGACAAGAGTATTTGACTCTGCTTTGATCTCCCAATCAAACCGCCCGGGCTATGCAGGACTGTTTTTCAGCCGCCGAAGTTGCGAAGCGCGGGTTTGCAGAGGTTAACCGCGGTTTGGTGCGGCATTCTTGCGGTCATGGTTTCTGTGAGAGGTCATTGCCAGGAGGCGATCCGAATGTCCCTTGCCAGCGGGCAAGCGGCGGCAGCGGAAAAAGCGACCAATGACATCGGCTACTATAACGTGCAGGCAGGTCCGGTTCATCTGGCGCTGCAAGGGGAAATGGGAGTGGAACTGAACGACGACGCCAATTTTTCCAAAACGAACCCGGACGCGGATGTCATCCTCCATCCGGATTTGAATGTGCGGGCAGGGTGGCGGGCGACGGAGCAGAACACATTGTCTCTTTCGGCCGGGCTCGGTTACGCGGAATATCTGCATGATCACGCCTTAAGTGGGTTGAGGATCGCGTCGGATTCCGGCGTGGGATTCAATGTTTATTCCGGGGATTTCATTTTTAACCTGCATGACCGCTTTTCGGCCATCGAGTATCAGATCCAGGACCCGGCAGTCAGCGCCAGCATGATCCGGCTGGAGAACACGACTGGATTGGACACCACGTGGGACCTTTATAAGTTATGCTGACCGCGGGTTATGATTATGACTATTTCGATTCGCTGACTTCGTTCTACCAATACAGCGACAACAGCTCCCACTTATTTAACGCGACAGCCGCCATCATTCTTTCGCAGGGGAGCCAGCTGGGCCTGCAAATCGGCGCGGGATGGACCGCCTACGGCGAGCATATCCTGGAGAATGACACGCACTATAGCCTTGGGCCTTTTTATAAGGCTCGTCTCACCAGGCATCTGAGCGCGGAGGTTTCGGCGGGCGTTGCCTCCTATCAATTTGATCATGACGACGCCACGGCAGAACTGGGAGACTTTGCCGGCCTTTATGGGCAGGCGCAGATTGTGCATGAATTGAATCAAGTTTTTTCGCAATCGGTCTTTTTAGGACGCACCATCCAACGGGGCATTACGGCGGACCTCTCCGAGCTTTACGCGGTTAATTATGTGGGCCGATGGCATTTTGTCCAGAACGGCTACCTTTACTTCCGATATTACTACGGCCAAGGGTCCACCGCCGGAGCGGCCGAGAGCGTGGGATTTGTGCCGGAGAAATATGACATCCATGGCCCAGGCGTCTCGATGGCGTGGCACTTCTCTCGCAAACTGGCCAGCACAGTTTCCTATGATTATTTGCATAAGGACTCCGATGAATCCATTTACGCTTTTGCGCAGAACCGGCTGTTATTTGATATCACCTATGCTTTTTAGAAAGTTCTCTTTACTGAGGATCAAACTTGCGGCTTTTATCGTCGCAGGCTGCGCCTCGTGCCTCATGGCGCGGGCTCAAGGCTTGTCCAATGCTGTTTCTTCTTCGGCAATGCCCGGGAGCAGCAACAGGGTGGCCAACCCGATCTTCAACGCCGGCAGTTCGTATGTCCTGGATGACAAACATGTTTTGGGGCCGGCCGATGTGGTCAGCTTCCAAATCCTGGAAGACAGGGACCCTGCCATCCAACTGCTGGTGGCCGATTCCGGGGAATTGGAGGTTCCCTACATCGGCCGCATTTCGGTGGAGAACAAAACTTGCAAACAGTTGGCCAGGGAACTGAAGGGCCTGCTGGAAAAGGAATACTATTATCAGGCGACCGTGATCGTAGGGCTCAATTTGGTCAACAAGGTCCGCGGGAAGGTTTATGTGTGGGGGCAAGTGCAAAAACAGGGGCCGGTCGATCTTTTGTTCGATCAAAAACTGACCGCGGGGAAGGCGATTTTGATGGCCGGTGGTTTCGGCGATTTTGCCAACAAGAAAAAGGTCAGAATTGTGCGCGGCGCAAAGAGCGGCGTCGGCGACGCTCAGTCCTTTGAAGTAAATATGGTTGATGTATTGGAAAACAACAAAACGGATCGGGATATGGTGCTGGAGCCGGACGATTTTATTATTGTTTTAGCCCGGGCCGTGAACTTTTAGACTGAGATGGATAACGATACTCTGCCAACCAAAAAAAACCGCGCGGCGGTCGCGACGCAGTTTTTCAATCGCCTTCACCGCTTTATCAGTATTCTGCGCGCCCGCTGGTGGGTGATCGCGCTGACCGTCGCCAGCGCGGTCGGAGCGGAGATGCTCTTGCTCAAGAAGGCGCCTCCCCTATTCTATTCCGTGGGGAGCATGATTGTCAGCGCCAAGCTCTCCCTGCCCAACGCCTCCACGTATCATGAGGAGTTAAACAATTTTGTGGGAACGCAGGTCGGGTTATTGCAAGGCGGCGTGGTTTCAAACCGGGCCATAACGCGCATCAGAGCGAGCCTTCCCGCGTTGCAACCTTCGCCCGTCGCCCTGGAAGTAAAAGTTTCGCCCAAAACGAGCATCTTCAACCTCCGAGCCGTCACAAGTAATCCTGAGTACTCGACCGCCTTCGTCCAAGCGACGATGGAGGAATTCATCGCGTTGAAAAAAGAGATGCTGCGAGATGCTTCGGACACGACGAAGACGGGGTTGCAGAGTGTTTTGACCCAACTGAGCACCGAACTGAACGCCGCGAAACAGGAACAGATCCAGTACGGCGCCTCCAACCAGGAAGTCTATTTGCAGGAACAGGGAAATAGCGCCGCGGATTATCTGGGCAATTTGACGCGGCAATTGGCGAATCTGAAATCCGAGTTGCGCCTGCTCACGACGTTGACGCTGGACGAGAACGTGGAAAGATTAATGGGGCTGGCACATCAGACTCTCGCGCCACCAGCGACGGCGGTGGACGGGGCCGAGCTGGAATTGGCGAAGCAGGCCCAGGCGCAACAAAATCTGGCACAACAAACATTTACGAAGCCCGCTTTGGGCCATCCGCTGTCCCAGACATCGACTCCAGAGAGGGCGGGGTACAATCAAGAGCCCGCGCTGCCAGGAAATGTTACCGCCAACCAGGGTTCCGTCACGACCACCCGGCTCACCAAAGAGACGCGGGCCAAAGAGCAAGACCAAGCCAGTTTAGTCGGGTCAGAAACGGAATACCTGAAAGCGAAACAAGAAATTCTGATGATCAAAGCGCAGCGGGATGATCTGGGCCGGTATTTGCGCCCCAAGCATCCGAAGATGATCGCGCTCAACGAAGACGTCGAGAAAATGGAGAAGCTCCTGGATATTTTTCGCGGCCAAACCGTGGACCAACTCAAAGAGCGGGAGCATACATTGGAGGTGCAGATCGCCAACCTGGAGGCGGATACCAAGATTTGGGAGATGAAGACGGTCGAGATCAGCAAGAAGATGGCGGTTTTCCAGGACATCAAGGAAAGAATTCGGCGGCTGCAGAGCATCTCGGATTCGCTTTTTGCCTCGGAGAGCACGGTGGATTTGGAAAAGAAGATCAGTCCGGAAAGTGTCTCCATTTTGGAAGCGGCGACGCCGGGGGGCGATGGCAGACCCGCGTTTTGCCCGGAGCGCGGCCCTCGCGGCCCTTGCTGGACTGGTCTTGGGAATTGCCGTGCTCCTCTTTTTGGACCGGCTGGATGATCGTCCGCATTCCTTTGTGGAGCTGCAGGACTTATTTGAGGAAACCGTTTTGGGGCAAATTCCGCATATTCGTGTCAAAGATAAAACGAAAGCCATTCCGATTTTGACGGAAGAGGATGACCGCCACGCGCTGGCGGAAGCTTATCGCAGCCTCCGTTCTTCGATCCTGTTCCGGGGCCCTCAGGAGAAACAGCCGAAGACGATCCTCATTGCCAGCGCGATCCCTGGCGATGGCAAATCCATGACGGCGTCCAATCTGGGGGTGATCCTGGCGCGGTCGGGGGCGCGGGTCTTGCTGGTGGACGGGGACCTGCGCCGGGGCAGACTCCATAAACAATTTGCTTTGCCGGAGTCGCCGGGGCTTTCGGAAGTGCTCGGCGAACAAACGCCCTGGGCTTCTGTTGTCCATGAGGCCAGCATTCCCAATTTGTCGGTCCTTCCTCGCGGCTCGGTTCCACGGCATCCCGGGGAACTGTTCGTGCGGTTCGTCAAACAAAAATTTCTTAAAGAGGCCGGAAGCGAATATGATTATGTCCTGCTGGACACCCCGCCGATCATGGCGGCGGACGACGTTTCCAACCTCGCGCCGCACGTGGATGGTGTTTTGATGGTCATCCGGGCCAATCACACTTCCAGCCGCGTGGCCCGCGCCGCGCTGGATTTGCTCTCCTTGCGCAAGGCGCGCATTCTGGGAATCGTCTTCAACGACGTCCGAAGCGTCGGGGGCGATTACTATTACTACAAATACAAAGAGTATTACGCTTCCAACCCGGCGGCTTGAGCCGAAAAAGCTCAGCAGAGCGCCTAATCGCGTAGGGTGGCGATTTCGATTGACCCTTGCGGTTTGACCGCGAGAATGTGGGACTTTATGAAAACCTGCGTCGAGCCGGCGGCGCTTGCCGGGAAGCGAATTGTCGTCATTGGGGGGACGGCCGGGCTGGGTCTTTCGGCGGTCAAAGCGTTCGTGGCGGCGGGAGCGCGGGTCGTGGCTGTGGGGCTAAAACCGGAGAATGTGGCCAATGCCCAAAAGGAAGCAGGCGGCTCTGCCGCCATGATTTGCGGCGACGCCTCGCGGGCCGAGACGGCGGTCGCGGCGGTGGAAAAAGTGGTGGCGGCGTTTGGCGGATTGGATGGCCTTTACCATGTGGCCGGCGGTTCCGGCCGCCGCTGGGGCGACGGGCCGTTGCACGAAATTACGGACGAGGGCTGGGACGCAACCTTCAAGCTCAATCTGACATCCCTGTTCTATTCAAACCGCGCCGCCGTGCGGCAATTCCTGAAGCAAGGGACCGGTGGAACGGTCCTGAACACCGGTTCCGTGCTGGGTTTTTCACCATCTCACAAATTCTTTTCCACCCACGCCTACGCTTCCGCCAAAGCCGCCATCGTGGGGCTGACCAAAAGTTGCGCCGGTTTTTACGCTCCGCGCCACATCCGCTTCAATGTTCTGGCTCCGGCGGTGACGGATACCCCCATGGCGCGGCGCGCCGTGAACGATGAGGCGATCCTCGCCTACGTGAAAACCAAACAGCCGCTCGATGGCGGCCGCGTTGGACAACCCTCAGACCTGGACGCCGCCGCGGTCTATTTCATGAGCGACGCCTCGAAATTCACGACGGGCCAAGTCCTGGCGGTGGACGGCGGGTGGTGCGTCAGTGAAGGGCAGATACCAGCGACCCCATGAAATACGCCCTCGGCATCGACATCGGCGGAACCAACATCAAAGGGCTGGCGGTAACGCCCAAAGGCCGGGTGCTCAGCGAGATGAACATGGCAACCGAAGACAGCGGAAGTAAAAAATGGCTGGCCAACGTGAAATTGGCCGGCGACAGAATCCGCGAAGGGCTGCGTGAAGCGCCGGCGTGGATTGGTCTCGCGGCTCCAGGCATTGCGGCGCCGGATCAACGGTCCATCTGCTACATGCCGGAACGCCTGCCGGGTTTGGAAGGCCTGGTTTGGCGGAGATTTTTTCGCTCCGCCCAGCCTGTGCCCATCTTGAACGACGCCAAGGCCGCGTTGCTCGGGGAAGTCTGGCACGGCGCGGCGGTGGGGACGACCAACGCCATTCTTTTGACTCTCGGCACGGGCGTGGGCGGTGCCGCGCTGGTGGACGGGTGCCTGCTGCACGGCCACATCGGACGGGCCGGGCATCTCGGCCACATTTCCCTTGATCCCGCGGGCCCGCCCGACATCACGGGCACGCCGGGCAGTTTGGAAGACGCCATGGGAGGATGTACCCTCAAGTTGCGCGCAAACGGGCGCTATAAATCCACCCAGGACCTCATTGCGGCAAGCAATCGCAACGAGCCCGGCGCCCGCTCCATCTGGCTCAAATCCGTCCAGGCGTTAGCCGCCGCGATTGCCTCGTTGATCAACGTCCTGGACCCGGAAGTGGTGATCATCGGCGGCGGCATCGCCAAAGCTGGTCCCGCGCTGTTTCGTCCGCTTAAGGAATACGTGGCGCGCTTCGAGTGGCGGCCCGGTGGCCGGCGCGCGCGGATCGTTGCCGCACGGCTCGGGGACCGCGCCGGTGCGTTTGGCGCGGCCTGGAACGCCATTCATTTTTCAGAAAAAAATCGTCATGAATAATTCTTCTCCGGCCGAAACTTATCTGCGCCTGGCGCGCGGCCTGGTTGACAAAGTGGAATCGCAGCTTCCGCAAATCCGGCAGGCAGCGGATTGGTTTGCGCAGACTATCCTGGCGGGCCGCATGGTGCATGTCTTTGGTTCGGGCCACAGCCGCATCCTGGTTGAAGAGATGTGGCCGCGCTACGGCTCGTTCCCTGGATTCAATCCCATCGTCGAACTCTCGCTCACGTTTCACAATTTGGTGGTGGGCGCCAATGGCCAGCGCCAGGCGATGTTTTTGGAAAACGTCTCAGGATTGGCCGAACGCATCTTGCGCAATTTCGCCCTCCGTCCATCGGATTGCGCGCTGGTCATTTCCTCCAGCGGATGCAATCTCGTGCCGGTGGAAATGGCGGCCGGTTTTCGCGCACGCGGCGTCAAAGTTGTGGCCATCATTACGCGCCAGCATTCTGAGGCCAGCCCGGCAAAACATCCCGACGGCCAGAAACTTCAGAACTTTGCCGATCTGGTGCTCGACACCGGCGCGCCCGCGGGCGATGCCATGGTGAGCATCCCTGGTCTTGACACACTCGTGTCCCCTGGGTCAACGGTGGGCGGTTGTTTGCTCATCAACGCCGTCAAAGCCGAGGTCGCCGCCCGCCTGACGGCGGCAGGCCAGCCCCCGAAAGTTCTCAGCGGGGCCGCGGTCGTCGGCACCCAGCGCGCCGCCGAAATTTTTGAAGCCGCCTACGACGAACACGCCCACCGCCTCGCCCGGCTTTACGCCGAGTCCGGCACTTGATCCGCCACCCTGAACCGCCCTATGAAAAACTGTCCGCTCCGCACCTCTGTGATTGGCAGCTATCCGTTTCCCGGCTGGCTGGAGTTCGCTTGCCAACAGCTTGACACTTTTGGCGCCGACGACGTCGCCGAGGCCCAGGATGACGCCGTGGTGGCCGCTTTGCATGACCAAATGGCCGCCGGCCTGGATGTGGTGACCGACGGTGAGCAAACGCGGCTGGATTTTAATCTCTCCTTTTACGGGCATTTTGAAGGGATTGAAATGGAGCCCGCCTCGCCACGGCGGTTCGGCCCGCCCGCCCACGACCAGCGCGGCAAACATCGCGTGGTGGCAGAGCTGCGCGCGCCGCGCGGCTTGGGCGCGGTGGAGGAATACAAGCGGCTGCAACGGCTTTTTGGCGCGGGCGGCTATGCGGCCCAGCCGGCATTGAAGGCCAGCGTGCCGGGCCCTTACACCTTGAGCGGACGGTTGCTGCCCAACAAACAATATCCCGATCGCTGGGCGTTGACCGAAGCGTTGCTGCCCATCGTGCGGCAGGAACTGGAACAACTCGCGGCGGCCGGCTGCGCCGAAATCAGTGTCGATGAACCTTCCATGAGCTGCTACGCCTATCGCGAAGACACCAGGCGTTTTGTGGATGTTTTTAACCGCACGGTTGAGCCGGTGACCGGACGCGCGCGTGTTTGCACACATTTGTGTTTTGGCAATTACAAAGCCCGCGCCGTGGGGCCGCGCCGTGTCGCGCCCATGTTCCCGGCGTTTTTGGACTTTAAGTGCGACGAAATGCACGTGGAAATGGCCAGCCGCGAATTTGCCGAAATCGAACTGATCGCGCAAATCGCGCGCCGCATGGACGCCGCCGTCGGGATCGTCGATGTGAAGAGCTATTACATCGAGACGCCCGCGGACATCGCCGAGCGCGTGCGCCTCTGCTTGAAACATGCGCCGGCGGAGCGGTTGGTTTTCGCGCCGGACTGCGGGCTGAGCCAGACGGCGCGCTGGGCGGCCCGGCAGAAGCTGGCCAACATGGTCGAAGGGGTGAAATCGGTGCGGCAGAAGCTCGGAATGGGGACATGAAATGAAAGCGGCTTTTCAGAAAGAGGACGCTCTGCTGGCGGACATCGCCGGCGCGCGGGCGGGTGGCCGCCCCCGGCTGTGGTGGCTGGGCCAAAGCGGCTTTCTTCTTTATACGCCTCGCGGAACGATTCTTTTCGACCCTTACCTTTCCGATTCACTGACCAAAAAATACGCGCGGACGGACAAGCCTCACACTCGCGTCACCGAGCGGGTGATCGCCCCGGAGCACCTTCGGGCAATTGACGTTATTACCTGTTCACACAACCACACGGATCATTTGGACGCGGAAACGCTAGGGCCGCTGCTGGCCGCTAACCCTCAGGCCAGGCTGCTCATCCCGCGCGCCAATCGCGCCATTGTGCTGGAGAGGCTCGGCCCGATCGGGACGACGCTCGTCGAGATCGATGCTGGCGAAACCGTCACGGTGGCAGGCATGGAGTTTCACGGCATCCCGGCGGCGCACAATACGGTGGAACGGGATGAAACAGGGCGCTGCCGCTTCCTGGGATACGTGGCGGGAGTCAACGGCATCTCTGTCTATCATAGCGGCGACACTTTGTGGCACGAGGGTCTTGTCAGCGCCCTGGCGCCTTTCCGGCCAAACGTGGCGCTCGTTCCCATCAACGGCAACCGCCCCGAACGCCGCGTGGCGGGCAACCTGGACGGACGCGAAGCCGCCACGCTGGCGCATAAGATCGGCGCCACAATCGCTGTGCCGCATCACTTCGAAATGTTCGAGTTCAACACCGCGCCGCCCGAGGAATTCGAAACCTGCTGCCGCGAGCTGGGCCAAAAATACCGCACCCTGCGCAACGGTGAGGGGATGGACCTTTCCTAAAAGAGCCATGAAGATCCGCGTCGCGGGAATTAATTTCGATCACATGCACATGGGCGACCTTCTGCGCATGGCATTCGAGCATCCGGACGCGGAAATTGCCGGCGTTTGCGATGAGGATCGCTCCCGGATGGAGGCCGCCATCCGCGATTTGAAGATTCCACACGAACGCGTTTTTACAGACGTGGACGAATGCATTGAGAAATCGCGCCCTGATTTTGTCATCCTTTGTCCGGCCACGGCCCGGCACGCCGAGTATGTCGAGAGGGTCGCGCCGCACCGCGTTTCGATTCTGGTGGAGAAACCCTTCGCTGCTTCGGTGGCGGAAGCGGACCGGATGATCGCGGCCGCCAGACGGCACAAAGTGATGCTCGCTATCAACTGGCCATTGCGCTGGGTGGCGAGCCATTGCACCGCCTATCGGCTCCTCAGCGAAGGGCGTATCGGCGCCTTGGAGGAAGTCCATTATTACGACGGCAATCGCGGCCCTCTTTGGCATACCGCCGGCAAAATCGAAACAACTCCGACGCCGGCGAAGAAGCGGAAGAGCTGGTTTTACAAACGGGCTCTGGGGGGCGGATCGCTGCTGGATTATCTCGGCTACGGCACGACGCTGGGCACCTGGTATCATCAGGGGCGAAAGCCCCTTGAAGTCACCGCGGTGACCGATTTGCCGAATGGCCAGGAAGTGGACGAGCACAGCATCACGATCGCGCGCTACGACTGCGGACTCTCGAAATTTGAAACGCGATGGGGCGCCTTTACCGATCCGTGGTCTCATCAGCCTCAGCCCAAATGCGGCTTTGTGCTCAAGGGAAGCGAGGGCACGATCAGCAGTTACGATTACGAAGCAACGGTGCGGCTGCAAACGCGCAAAAAGCCGGAAGGGATCGATCTGCCCGCGGAGCGGTTGCGGCAGCCGGTGCGGAATCCAATTGAGTATTTCATTGACTGTCTGCGCCGGGACCGCCTTCCGGAAGGGCCGCTTTCGCCCAAGATTTCGCGCATCGGCCAGCAAATCGTGGACAGCGCGGTTTTGAGCGCGAAGCGGAAACGGACGGTGAAGCTGGTTCCGTAGTATGTCAAAACGAAATTATGGCCTGGCGGCCCCATCCGCCGTCCGGCTGAAGCGCGCGCCGGAACTGGCTTATGAGCCGCCGCGGCCCAAGCGTTACGCCCCGAAAATCGGCATGATTGGCTGCGGCGGAATCAGTTCGTCACACCTCGACGCTTATCGGACCGCCGGATGGGAGGTCGTCGCCTTCTGCTCCCGCACTGGCCGTTCCGCGCGCCGGCGGCGAAAGGAGTTTTACCCGAACGCCGAGGTTTTCCGCGACTACCAAAGCCTCCTCCGCCGCGCGGACATCGATGTGGTGGACATTGCGTTGCATCCCGAAGAACGCGCCGCCGCCATCGCCGCGGCCCTCCGCGCCGGCAAACATGTGCTCAGCCAAAAGCCGTTCGTCCTGGACCTCGACGTTGGGGAACGACTGGTGGCGCTGGCCGCGAAGCGGGGACTCAGACTTGCTGTCAACCAAAATGGCCGCTGGGCTCCTTACTTCAGTTACTCCGCCCAGGCCATCCGCGCCGGGCTGATCGGCGACGTGCAAGCGGTCTCCATGAGGCTGAACTGGGACCACACCTGGATCAAGGACACGCCCTACGAAGCGGTCCATGACGTCGTCCTTTACGATTTCGCCATTCACTGGTTCGATGCCGCCGCCCTTTTCTTCTCCGGGCGGAAGCCGTGGCGCGTTTTTGCCGCAACCGAACTGGCCCCGGCGCAGCAAATGAGGCCGCCGATGATTGGCAGCGCCGTGGTCCAATTTGACGGGGGGACCGCGACGTTGAGCTTTGACGCCCACTCGCGTTTCGGACCGCAAGAGACGCTCTCCATCACCGGTTCAGCCGGAACCATCCATGCCCGGGGCCCCATTTGCGCCGCGCATGATTTGACGCTGCACACCGCGGCGGGCTGGGTGAAGCCGAAACTGAAAGGGAAGTGGTTCAACGACGGCTTTCGCGGCGCGATGGGAGAATTGCTCTGCGCCATTGAGGAAGACCGCGAGCCTTCCAATTCCGCGCGGCAAAACCTCCTCAGCCTCGCCCTCTGCTTCGCTGCCGTCCAATCGGCCCGTGCCGGCAAAGTCCAAATCCCCGGCACAGTCCGCCGCCTGCCCGTCCGCCGTCGTCTTTGAGCGCGATTAGAGTCTCGAGCGACGAAAACTGGGTGGCACGGATTAAATAGGGCAACATGTTCTTGGAAAAAAGGCTTAACAAGCCTGAGGAATGGACGCAAGCTAAGGAATCAACATAAAACTATGAATCAAGGCATGCTCATCCTCGCGGTGGTGGCTTCGGCAGCGGTGGCCGGGGCGGTTAGCGTCACAGCCGCCAATACTTTTGGCAGCGACCTCAATTTTCTGCGGCAACATACGGACGTGATCACGCTGTCGGACGACTCAGGCCAGGCCCAGGTGGCGTTGGTGGCGGCCTGGCAAGGGCGCGTCATGACCAGCGCGGCGGGTGGCGAAGGGGGCCTGAGCTTCGGCTGGCTAAACCAGGAACTCATTGCCTCGGGAAAACTCGAACCGCACATGAACGCCTTTGGCGGGGAAGATCGCTTTTGGCTTGGACCGGAGGGCGGACAGTTTGCCCTCTTTTTTGCCAAGGGCGCCAAGTTTGATTTGGAACATTGGGTCACCCCGGCGGTGATCGACACCGTGCCTTATCGAGTGGTGTCGCAGTCCAAGAGCAAGGCCAAATTCGCCGCCGAATTCAGCCTCACCAATTACAGCGGCACGACGTTTGAGGTGGCGGTGGACCGCGAGGTGCGATTGCTCCCGGCGGCCAATGCCTGGAAAAGACTTGGAGTCAAACCCGCGGCCGGAGTGAGTTTGGTCGGCTACGAAACGGACAACCGTATCAAAAACGCCGGCAAAGAGCCTTGGCAAAAAGACACAGGGCTGCTCTCGATCTGGATTCTTGGCCAGTTCAATGTCGCTCCCGCCACCACCATCGTTGTGCCGATCAAGGCCGGACCGGATTCTGAAATGGGCACGCAATTGACCTCCGATTATTTTGGCAGCGTCCCGCCGGAGCGTTTGGTGGTCAAAGGCAATACTATCTTTTTCAGCGCCGACGGCAAGTTTCGCAGCAAGATCGGCATCAATCCAAAACGGAGCAAGGCTGTCCTGGGAAGTTATGATGCGGTTAATCATGTGCTGACGGTGGTGCAATTTACCCAGCCGGAAGGAGTGACCGACTATGTCAATTCGTTGTGGAAGCTGCAGGACAAACCTTACAGCGGCGATGTCATTAACAGCTACAACGACGGCCCGCCCGCTCCGGGCGCCAAGCCGCTAGGGCCGTTCTACGAAATGGAAACCTCCTCTCCCGCCGCCGCGCTCGCGCCCGGCAAAAGCATTGCCCATCTGCGGCGGACCATTCATTTACAAGGCGATGAGCAAGCCCTGGATGAAATCTCCCGCAAAATCCTGGGTGTGTCCTTGAAGCAAATTGAGACGGCGCTGAAAGGGTAAGATTTGGCAGGACGGAGTTGCTGCTCCGCCCAATTTTCTCCCTCACCAGCGGATTTCGCGCATCCCGCCGCGAAAGAGAATGGGCGCGCAGCAGGCACCGCCCTACCGTGCCTGACACTTTTGATCGCACCCGTTTGGGCCAAGAATCTTGACGACCACAACCTTAATTGTTCGATGATGCGTGATGGAAATGAAGTCAATCATAATAACAGATGATCGCCATACCCCCCCATCCATCTCCTCCACAAGTGTATGGAGGGGAGGGAGAAATCCACGCTGCCCAAAAGCTGAGACGCGCCCTCCCAAGGTCTGCCCCACGAAGATTCTCCGTTGGAGCGGCAAGAGGGTTGCTTTAAGGTGACGATGCTCTTTTCGCCTGCCAGGCTATGGCCGGGAAAACCCCGTAATACCGAGGGATTCCGCTGGAATTCGGGCTTCGACGACGTTATGGTGGCCGCTGTTGGCCAGTCGAATTTTGAACAAAGTGCATAAAACGATGCCGTACAACTGATGCTGCGAAAATATAATCAAGGTAACTTTTTCGATGAAATGATGGACGGCCACGGCGAGGTCCGTCCCCATTACCGCAACTTTGGCTCTCTCTTTGAAGGTCTCAAACGCGAGGAGTTCGAGGATAAGTGCCGTTCCGTCGGCCTGGCCTTTCTCCGCCAGGGAATTACCTTCAATGTCTATGGCGATTCCCAGGGCATGGAACGTATTTTTCCCTTTGACCTCATTCCCCGCATTATACCGTCGCGCGAATGGGAGCATTTGGAGCGTGGTTTGGTGCAGCGCATCACCGCCTTGAATCTCTTCCTGCGCGACGTCTATCACGAGCAAAAAATCGTCAAAGACGGGGTCATCCCCCCCTTCTTTGTCCTCTCCGGCAAACATTTCCGGCGCGAATTCGTCAATTTCAATGTGCCCAAGGACATTTACATCCACGTCTGCGGCACGGATCTCATTCGCGATGCCGACGGCAACTACATGGTTCTGGAGGACAATGGCCGCTGCCCCAGCGGCGTCAGCTACGTCCTGGAAAACCGCCGGGCGATGAAGCGCAGTTTTCCCGACCTGTTCGAGCGCATCGGGGTGCGGCCGGTCGATCATTACCCGCAGGAGTTATTGAAGATGCTGCAACACATCGCGCCGCCCGGGGTACCGAACCCGACGATTGTCCTATTGACTCCAGGCGCTTACAACAGCGCTTATTTCGAGCACACCTATCTCGCCCGCCAAATGGGCATTGAGATCGTGGAAGGACGCGATCTGGTGGTGACGGATGGCCGCGTTTTCATGCGCACCACCAAAGGCTTGCAGCCCGTCCATGTCATTTACCGCCGGATTGACGACGATTTCATCGACCCGACAGTTTTTCGGCGCGATTCCATGCTGGGCGTCCCAGGCCTGGTGCATGCATATCGCGCCGGCCACGTTTCGCTGGCCAACTCCATCGGCACCGGCATCGCCGACGACAAAGTCATGTATTATTTCGTCCCGCGCATGATCAAGTATTACATGGGGGAGGATCCCATTCTGCCCAACGTCCCGACTTATCTGGCCAGCGAAGAGGAGGACAAAAAATACATCCTGGAAAACCTGCCCAAGCTGGTCGTCAAAGCGGCCAACGAATCCGGCGGCTACGGCATGTTAATGGGGCCGATGGCCCCGGCCAAGGAAATCGAATACTTCCGTGAGCGCATCCAGGCCGACCCGCGCAATTACATCGCCCAACCGATGATCTCCCTCTCCCGCCATCCCACCCATATCGACGGAGATACCTTTGAGGGACGGCACATCGACTTGCGCCCTTATATTATCTTTGGCGAGAAAACGACGATTGTTCCAGGCGGTTTGACGCGCGTGGCGCTGCGCCCCGGCTCGCTGGTGGTCAATTCCTCCCAGGGCGGCGGCAGCAAGGACACCTGGGTTCTTTACGGAGACGAATAGCTATGCTCAGCCGAGTCGCCAATTGCCTGTACTGGATGTCGCGCTATATCGAACGCGCGGAAAACATCGCCCGCCTCGTCGATGTCAACCTCCAGCTCCTGCTGGATTTGCGCGATCTCAATGACGCGCGCCTCGCGGAGCATTGGGTCCCCATCGTGCAAAGCACGGGGGAGGAGAAGGCCTTTTTTGAACTCCACAAAAAAGCCACCGGCCAGACGGTCACGGAGTTCCTCGTCTTTCAGGCGGAGAATCCCAATTCGATTGTCTCCTCCATTGTCCAGGCGCGGGAAAACGCCCGCATGGTGCGCGACCAGATTTCGGTGGAGTTTTGGGAGGAAGTCAACCGGCTCTACCTGTTTGTCCGTTCGCCGGAAGCCCGCAAAGCCTGGCGGCAAAGTCCCAGCGAGTTTTTTCAGCAGATCAAGGCTTCCTCGCTCTATTTGATCGGCATCGGCTACGCCACCATCCTGCACAACGAAGGCTGGTGGTTCTCGCAAGCGGGCCAATTCATCGAACGGGCTGACAAAACTTCCCGCATTCTTGATGTGCGCTACCAGAGCCTGCCGGAGCGGGGTGTGCCCAAAAGCATCAGTCAAAACGAGGCCTTTGGCTGGCAAGCCATTCTCCGCTCTTGCAGCGCGTGGGACGCTTATAAGTCGCTTCATGGCGCCGATGTCCATCCCCGGCTGGTGGCGCAATTTCTCCTTTTAAATGAGGATTTTCCGCGCTCGGCCCTCTTCTGCGTCAGCGAGTTGAGCGCTTCCCTGCGGCATATCTCAGGGGTGCGCAGCGGCCGCTTTTGCAACGATGCCGAAAAACTGGCCGGCCGGCTGGAAGCCGAGCTGCACTTCAGCACGGTCGACGAAATCTTCGAGCAGGGCCTGCACACCTACCTGGACCAATTCCAAGCCAAGCTCAATGCCGTCGGCGCGGCTCTCTTTGACGCTTACATCTTCCAGGAGTTTCCCACGGAAGGCGCGGAAATGATGATCCAACAGGAGGAGCAACAGCAGCAGCGAAAGCGGCCATGAAGCGCATTGGCATTTTGACAGCGGGCGGCGACACGCCGGCGCTCAACGCCACGGTGCAGGGAGCTGTCACCAGAGCCAACCAGCTCAGGATCGAGATCTATGGCTTGATCAAAGGCTTCAACTCCCTTTTCAATCCGCGCCTGCCGCACGTTCATCTCAACCCGATGTTCCAGGGAGTGCCCGAGCTGGACGGCACCAAAGGCGGCACCCTCATCGGCTCTTCCCGCGACTTTGTCGATCCCAGTAACAAAGAAGGCTTGGACGCCATCCACTCGCGTTTGGCAAAGCTCGGCATCGACGGCCTCATCTGCATCGGGGGCGACGGGACTTTGAACGGCTTGCAACCGCTCTCCGACAGATTGCCCACCGTGCTGGCGCCCAAGACCATCGACAATGACCTGGGCCTCAATTATCCCAGCGAACCGGACGAATGGGTCCGCACCAAGACGGATACCGCGGCCGGGTTCAAATACCGCCACACGCAGTCCCACGCCATGTTCGCGCTCGATCAGATCGTCAATTACGCGACCCCGGGTTACGCCACCGCCGTCTTTGTCTCCGCCTCAGGCGTGGAACGCATTCGCACCACGGCGGAAAGTCACCGCCGCATTGCCATTATCGAGGTCATGGGGCGGCATTCCGGCTACATCGCCCTGGGCACGGCCTACGGCCAGCCCGACATCATCCTCGTGCCGGAAGTGCCGATTGACGTGGAGCGGATGGCCGACCGTGTCAAATACCTTTACGATTTGCAAAAGAACGTGGTGATCGTCTGCGGCGAGGGGATCACCGATGAGCAAGGCCATGAATACGGCTCCGAAGCAAAATCGACCGACCCCGCCGGCAACATTGTCCTGAGCGGCGCGGCCGAGGCCCTCCGCGCCCGGTTGGTGCGGATGATGGGCGATAAATATTTTCAACTTTACAGGCGCGGCGATTCCGCCAGCGAAGCGATCTTTGTCCGCAAAGTCGGCCACACCCAGCGGGGCGGCCGGCCCATTCTTTTTGACCGGTTTTACGCCGCCCAACTCGGCGGCAAGGCGGTGGACTTGCTCGTGGAAGGCCGCAACAACGCCGTTTCTGTCCTCCAGCACAACGACCAGAAAGGCTTTTATGTGGACGGTTACGACGCCCATCGTTTTCGCGATCGCTGGGGGCACATCCATGCCCGCTATATGCACCCGTCCTTTTACGACCGCGAGCGCATGCTCCCCTCCAAAACCGGCATCGATTACCTCCTGCCCATTTTCACCGGCGCGATTGGCGAGGACGATATGGAAGCCGTCCGCGCCGGACTTTTCGCTCCAGGTTGCTTGACCCATCCCTATCACAGCATTAACACCGACGTTCACAAACGAATCCGCTATCTCGAAAATTGACTTTTCATGTCTATTCACGTTGCCCTCCATCATCGCACGGCCTACGCCTATGACCGCTCCATCAATTTGGGCCCGCAAATTGTCCGGCTTCGCCCCGCTCCCCACGCCCGCACCCGCATCTTAAGCTATTCTTTGCGCGTTCAGCCGGAGCAACACTTCATCAATTGGCAGCAGGACCCGCAGTCCAACTACCTCGCCCGCCTGGTCTTCCCGGAAAAAACCAACCGCCTCGAAGTGGAAGTCGATTTGGTGGCCGAAATGGCGGTCTTCAACCCCTTCGATTTTTTCCTCGAACCGGAAGCCGAACGCACCCCATTTGCCTACGCCGGAGCGCTCGATCATCAACTTGAACCCTTCCGCCTGCGCTGCGAATTGACCCCGCGCTTTGCCGCCCTCTGCCGGGAAATCCGCGCCTCCTTTGATGGCAAACCCGGAGAAACGGGTCCGCGCACCATTGATTTCCTGGTGGCGGCCAACCAGCGCCTTTGCCGCGACATCAAATATCTCATCCGCCTCGAACCCGGCGTGCAGAGCCCGGAAGAAACGCTCGTCAAAGGCAGCGGATCCTGCCGGGATTCCGCCTGGCTCCTCGCCCAGTTGTTGCGCCATTGCGGTCTGGCGGCCCGCTTTGTCAGCGGTTATCTGATTCAATTGACTCCAGACGTCAAATCTCTCGACGGCCCCAGCGGCACGGAGAAGGATTTCACCGATCTGCACGCCTGGTGTGAAGTCTATCTGCCCGGCGCGGGCTGGATTGGCCTTGATCCCACCTCAGGTTTGCTCGCCGGTGAAGGCCACATCCCGCTGGCCGCCACACCCGATCCCCAGAGCGCCGCTCCCATCACCGGGCTGGTCGATGAATGCGAATGCAAATTTGCCGTCGAGATGAAGGTAACGCGGATCTTCGAATCGCCGCGGGTCACGAAGCCGTATTCCGAAGAGCAATGGGCGGCGATGGATAAACTCGGCCGCCAGGTCGATGCCGATCTGAAGCGGCACGACTGCCGTTTGACGATGGGCGGCGAACCAACGTTTGTCTCCAACGACGACCGCGAAGGCGACGAGTGGAACACCGCCGCGCTCGGCCCCAAGAAACGCCAATTGGCCGATGACCTTATGCGCCGCCTCAAACGGCGCTTTACCAAGGGCGCTCTCCTTCATTACGGCCAGGGCAAATGGTATCCGGGCGAGTCTTTGCCGCGCTGGTCTTTTGCCGCTTATTGGCGCAAGGATGGCCAGCCGGTCTGGGTCAATGAGGAACTTTTTGCGCTCGAAACCAAAAACTACGGCCACGGCGAGAAACATTCGGAGCAATTTATTCAGACCCTCGCCCGGCGCCTGGGCTGCGGCGGTCAATGGGTCATGCCGGCTTTTGAAGATGCTTGGTATTATTTGTGGAAAGAGCGCCGCCTGCCCTCCAATGTGGACCCTTTCAAATCCAATCTCAAAAACCTGGAGGATCGTGCCCGTCTGGCCAAGATTTTCGAGCAAGGCTTGGACAAAGTGGTGGGCTATGTCATGCCGCTGCAGCGCGGCAAGGCCGGCCAGGCTCCCTGCTGGGTGAGCGGCCCGTGGTTTCTTCGCTCGGAACGGTGCTACTTGATTCCCGGAGACTCGCCCATCGGTCTGCGGCTGCCGATGGACTCCCTGCCCAGCGTGCTCCCGGGCGATTATCCGCACATCTACGAGCAAGACCCGAATGAGGAGCGCCAACCGCTGCCGCCGCGTCCGCCAAAGGATTTGCAGCGGACCGTCGCCCTCCCGTGGAGCGAGCGGCAACGCGAAGCCAGGGCAAAAGCCCAGGGGGTTAACGTTCAAGCCTTGCCGCCCGAACCGCCACCGGATCCCTCCCGTCCGCTTGCGCGGGGCGAATCCGCCTGGTGGATCGCCCGCACCGCCCTGTGCGTCGAAAGCCGCCAGGGCCGCCTGCACGTTTTCATGCCCCCGACCCGTCTGCTGGAAGATTATCTTGACTGCATCGCCGCCGTCGAAGACACCGCCGCGGAACTCGATCTCCCCGTCGTCATCGAAGGTTATGCCCCGCCGCGCGATCCCCGTTTGGATGTTCTCAAGGTGACGCCGGACCCCGGCGTGATTGAGGTCAATCTCCATCCCGCCGCCTCCTGGGACGAATTGGTCAATCAAACGGAAGGCCTCTACGAAGAGGCCCGGCAGGCGCGCTTGAGCACGGAAAAATTCATGCTCGACGGCCGCCATTCCGGCACCGGCGGCGGCAACCACTTCGTCCTTGGCGGCCCCAGCGCGCCGGACTCGCCCCTGCTGCGCCGGCCCGATCTGCTGCGCTCTCTCCTCAATTACTGGCAAAACCATCCTTCCCTTTCCTTTCTCTTTAGCGGCCTTTTCATCGGCCCGACCAGTCAAAGCCCGCGGGTGGATGAGGCGCGCAACGATTCCACTTACGAATTGGAAGTCGCCTTTCGCCAATTGCCGCAAACGCCCGCCGGCGACCTTCCCCCCTGGCTGGCGGACCGCCTCTTTCGCAACCTCCTGATCGACGCCAGCGGCAACACTCATCGGGCGGAATTCAGTATTGACAAATTGTACCCGCCGGAGAGCGGCTCCGCGCGGCTCGGCCTGCTGGAATTGCGCAACTTTGAAATGCCGCCCCACCCCCGCATGAGCCTGGCCCAGCAACTTCTGCTCCGCTCCGCGGTTTCCCGGTTCTGGCGCAAGCCCTATGCCCAGCCGCTGGTCCAATGGGGCACGGACATTCACGACCGCTGGATGCTGCCGCATTTTGTCTGGGGCGATTTTTGTGACGTGCTGGAGGATTTGCGCCATAACGGCTACGCCATGGAGGAGGATTGGTTTGCCCCACATTTTGAGTTCCGTTTCCCGCAATACGGCGACCTCGACACCCGCAACATCCATCTGGAAATCCGCCACGCTTTGGAGCCGTGGCACGTCCTTGGCGAGGAACCCGGCCCCGGCGGCACGGTGCGCTACGTGGATTCTTCCCTCGAACGCGTGCAAGTCAAAGCGCAGGGGTTGACCGATACCCGCCATGTCATCACGGCGGGCGGCTGGGCCTTGCCGCTCTGCCCCACGGGCAGCAACGGCGAATACGTCTGCGGCCTGCGCTATCGCGCCTGGCAGCCCCCCAACGCGCTCCATCCCACCATTCCGGTCCACACACCCCTGGTTTTTGATATTATTGACACATGGAACCAGCGGAGCGTCGGCGGCTGCTCCTATCACGTCATGCACCCTGGCGGACGCAGCTACAACACGTTCCCCGTCAACGCTTACGAAGCCGAAAGCCGGCGTCTGGGCCGCTTCTTTCGCCAGGGCCACACCCCGGCGGGTCCGATCACCATCCGCCAGCCCGAGAAGAACCCCCGTTTTCCCTACACCCTCGACCTGCGCCGGGCGTAGGCGCATGTACGCATGTGTAACAGACGAACGAGGCGGGCCTCAGGACCTCGCCGCCCTATCCGGCTTGAGCCGGGATTGAAAATTGCAAATTGAAAATCTTCAATTCCCAATTTTCAATCCGTGGCGTCCCGCTATAAGCGTTAGCCTGAACATAAACATACTCGAATTTTGGGCGTTGCGGCAGCAACGCCCTACCCAACATTGGTGGGGCGGCGCTGCCGCGCCGCCCAAAAGTCAGGACGCCCGGACGTCTCGGCGAGGCGCCGCCACAACATGAGGGCTCAAGTTATTCAATCTCCCCGGCCGCGTTCGCTGCTCCGCTGGGTTTGGCGGTTGCTCTGGGCCGTGATGGTCCTGGGAGGAGTGCTCTTTTTGGCGCTTTGGCATTTCCTCGCGCGCGTTCCCAAAACGTATCCCCCCGCGCGGCATCCCATCGTGCCGGCCTGGGTTCCTTCACCACGCGCGGACTTTCCTGCCGGCTTCGACTCCCCCTATCTCGGCCACACCGGCGCCGCGGACGGAAAGGGCGGCGGCATGTTTGGCAGCTCCAGGTCCAATGACTTTGCGGCTGAGGTGCGTATGGGACTGCGTTGGACCTTTGCGCCAGTATATTGGCGGGCGCTTGAGCCGGAAGGTCCAGTGGACCTCGAACGCGGCATTCCCCCAGCCTGGAAAGAATTGGACGATTTTGTCATTGAGGCGCATCGCCATGGTTTAAATATTTTGCTGCAAGCTCCCGTCATCGGCGGCAACGCCGGCGGGCCGCCGCGATGGGCGGGCCGGCGGGAAAAAGGCAAGTCGGCCCCGTTGAATCTGGACGCCGCGGCGGCGTTTGCCGGCAAATTGGCCCCGCGCTACGCTCCGGGCGGCGCCCTCGCCGTCCGCGAAGCCTGGAAAGACCTTTACGGCGTGCGCGCCTGGGAGTTGGACAACGAACCTGACAGCTACCTGACCCATTGGGAAGGCCAGGCCGCCGCTTACGCCGAATTTGTTACAAAAGCGTCCAGCGCCATCAAGCACGCGGACCCGCAGGCCCTTGTCCTGGCGCCCGCGACACCCGTATCCCCGCGCTCCCTGGAATGGATCAAAGCGGCCCTCAACAGCAGCCAAGGCGGCTCCATGGCTTCGGCCATCGACGTCGTCAGCTTCCATATCTATGAAGGCTTGGATTCAGCCTTGCGCGGCGAAGATCGCGACATCGACATGGCTTTTGACGAAATCCGCTCCACCTTCCAGCAGGCGGGGTTTCTCAAGCCCGAATACTGGCATACCGAAGGGAATTTCGATTTTTTGGGGATCCTTTCCGCGCCTCGTCGCGCCGCCTGGCGCATTCAATTCATGACTCGCGCCTTCGCCGCGGGTGTCTTAAAGGTCTGCGTCATGGATGCTTCTCCCATCGAGCAGACCGCCGTCCGCGCTTACATCGACGCTCTTCCCAATCCATTTCCCATCTATCGCGCGAGCAATCAGGTGGAGGTTATCCAAGGTCGGGCGAACGCCTTTTGGCATCCAGACCAGACGAAGCCGTCCCGGGAAGGAGTGTGGATACTCTGGGCTGAAGCCGGAACAGGGGAGGCAACCGTTTCGGTTCCAGCAAGGCACTCCAAGGCTATTCTGCGCCAGACGGACGGCTCCGAGACGGTTGTTCAAGCCACCAACGGCAGGGTTATCATCTTTTTGCGGGGCGATGCGAAGATGGCCCCGCCAGTCCTCGTTCTGGATCGCTCGCCGAAATCTGTTGGTCTTACGCCCAAAATCTTGTCGAATTATCTCCCGGATTTAGGATTGGAACCACAGAGGCACAGAGACACAGAGAAGAGTCCGCCGCTTTAAATTTTCTCTCTTTGCCTCGGTGTCTCTGTGGTAAAAACAAAGAATCAAAGGACCCGAAAAACAAGTTAAGTACCGCCGCTCAACGGAAATCAATCCCTTGCCTCCTACGCGCTGAAAGGGCAGATTTGCGCCGCAGATGGACGCCATACCGCCACGAATCAACGAACCGCAGCCGATCAACCGGGTTCGCTGGTGGATTCATCTCATCCTCATCGCCTCTTACGTTCTCATCGTCGGCGCGGTCGGCTTGGTCCACAATAAGCCCACCCATCCAGTGCTTTCCCATACCGCAAAAGGCCTCGTCATGGTCAGTGGAACGGAACTTCTTTTGTTTGGGGTCGTCTTTGCGTTGGCGTGGCTGGCTTCGCGCGCCAGTCTCGACGATTTGCTGTTGCGCTGGCGGGGAAAAGTCATGCCGGTGCTGCTCGGGGCGGCCTATTCGGTTGGCCTGCGCGTAGCGGTGGGCATCGTCGCGGTGGTGATTGCGGCTGTGTTGGTGGTCACGCGCGCGATGACGACGGACTCGCTGGGGGATTACGTGACAAAAAACCGCCCGGGGGTAGAAAACGTGGTCGATGTCGCGGCTTTGCACGACAACCCTGCCTATTATTGGCTGACGATAACCGTCGTCAGCTTTCTGGTCGCCGGTTTGAGGGAGGAACTTTGGCGCGCCTCCTTTCTCGCTGGGATGAAAAAGCTTTGGCCGAGTCGATTCGGGTCCACCTTTGGCCAGATTTGCGCGGTGGCGATCGCCGCCGTCATTTTCGGCTTGGCTCATCTCTCGATGGGTCCCGTCGCCGCGTTTATGGCTGGGCTGCTGGGATTGGGACTTGGCTTGATCATGGTCCTGCATCGTTCCATTTGGCCCGCGGTGCTGGCGCACGGATTCTTCGATGCCACGAGCATGGCGCTCATCCCGTGGGGAATCGAGATGATGAAGCACTTGCCGAAAAGCTAAAGTTTCGCGCGGGAATAACCGTTAAGGGACACAGGACACGAGGTTCGCGGCTGGATTGCGGCGATATCGCCATTTGCATTAAGTTCCATTGGCGGGCCTGATAATTCTGCCGTGATGCCCCGGTCATCCGTACGCAACAGAAACAGAGCGTGCCATGGACGAAACAACCAATAATTCCTCCAGATTGAGACTTGCCGCCATTTTCATTTTGTTTGGGATAGCCGGGGTCTTGCGGCTTTTGCATGCCCTTTATTTCAACTTTGATCTCGGGGCCAACCTGATCGCGATGAGCCAGGCCGAGTCCTATGAGAGGAGTTGCGTTTTCATTCCCAGCGAAATCTGCCTGTTCTTTGGCATGCTGCTGGCGGTCTTGGAGTGGGCCGTGAGCGAGCCGGGGCGGGCGACCTTGCGGGGGCGCGTTCTGCTGGTCTGTTGTCTGGTGTTTACTTTGCTGCTTACCTTGGTTTGGACGCCGGTTAGCCGGATCGAGCGCAAGGCGAAGCTGGCGGAAAGATGGGCCGCCTTCGACCGAGACGTGGCCACCAACTTCGTGGCGCTGGAAGATGGACGGCTTGGTCCGGAATTTCAATCGATGCTGCACGAGGCGGCTTCTTTTGAAAAGGGCGATCAGCGTCTGGCCGCGGAAACCTTGGGGACGTGGGGGTCCAAGTTGTTCGCAAACCTTGGCGAGTACATGAAAGCGCGGGAGCAGTTTCTTCCGGACGCTTACCTGTTTCATGGCGATCTCAAGAACGAGCAGCAAATCGAAGGACGGATCAGCGCCATTCGCGAGTTTTCAGCGGAAGGCCAGTCGATCACCGCCTGGCTCAAATCCGAGGACTACAGAATCGACATGCAGCAATCCCAAGTCGGCAGCGCGTCAATCGAGAAAGTGGCGGCGAAGTTTCGGAAGACATTGGAGCCAAGATGGGATTTGTTCACGACCTGCACTCAGTCGGAACTGGCCGTGGCGTCCAACGCGGTGGCCATCCTCGAGTTGAGCAAACAGCACTTGGGGCACTGGACGGCCAAGCCGGACGATCATGATCCCGTCTTTGAGGATCCGGCTGTCCAGCGCTCGTTTAACGATTTGAGGGACGCTGAGATTGACCTGGAAGATTCCATGTACGCCAGCGAAAGCAAGCTCGCTTTGGGCGATCGATTCCACGACCCCCGGCCCGCGGCGCGTCGCCAGAAAAATGACAGGGAGTCCAAGACAACATCAGCATCCATCACGGGAGGATCCGCCTCCCAGGCAACCAAGCGGGCGCACGGCCGATTTATCTCCGCGATGGGAAGAAAGGACATGGTGTATGACGCGGGGCGGAACACCCTTTATATCACCGAAGGCCCCAATGTGCTCCGCTACCACTTAGGTTCCAATGCCTTTCTATCTCCTTTTGCCTGCGGGGGCTCTTTGTGCGGCATTGACCTTTCTCCCGAGGGCAATTTGCTGGCCGTGGCAGACACTGCCGGATCCGGCGCCGAAGGATGGATTGACCTCATTGACTTGAGAGATTCGACTATATCCAAAGTCAGATTTGGCTGCGGGGGAGGGACCTTCTCGACGGCGTTTGGCGCCGATGGCGCGGTGTTGGTGACTTCGACCGCGCAATGGGGGCCTCTCCTTCGCTATGATCCCGCGACTCGGACCAGCTCGGAAATACAAATCCCCGACATCAGACGGATAACAGGCAGCACCATGCTGGCCGCTTCCTTTGGCCGGCGCACCATCGCCTATGCCCAGGCCGGCATATCATCAGGCGCGTTTGGCAAGTACGATGTCCTGGGCAGGACGGTTGTGCCGGGCCGGGGAACGAGTGCCTGCAACTACGAGGTGGGCATCAGCCGGGATGGTACGCAGATGGCGCTGCCTCTGGGCAATGGAACCATGATTATCGGTTCGGATCCCCGTACCGTTGGAAATAACGAGGCGAAGCCCGTGGGCGTCGTTTACCATCCAACTCGGGATGTTGTGTTCTTCTCATGGATGGGCAGCAGCCAGGTGCGGGCCTTTGCCACAGGCAGTTACGAACCGGTGGCGGAATTTGAGACGGGGCAGGATTTCGTTTGGAACGGCCTGCACGCCTTTGTGCAAGGGCGTCTCCGTATCTCTACCGATGGGGCCTTGCTCTTTTGCACCGTCAACGACGGGGTGCGCTGTTTTGAAACGAAGATGGGAGAAGTTGCCACCCTGGCGAAGGAGGAGGCCAAGTCTCCCATTTTATCGAAGCCTCCCCCTGTCATCAAGGCAGGGACGATAACGATCAAGCCCAGTGAGGGCACACCTTAAACACGATGAGCGCCGCGCTCGTCGCTGCCCGCGCCCAGGACCAGTCCCGCCTCGACCCACGGCGCGCGCAACTCAAGGACTCCGGACAAATCGCCGCTCATTTACTGCGGGCGCATTTGCGGCGTTTTCCAGCCGGCGTGCCAATCGAGCGCCCAAAGTTGTTCCAAATGGACTGTCGCCACATGGCCATCGACAAAGGCAATGTTGATGGCGCCGACCAAAGGCTTGCCCGCGGGAACGCTCCTTGGCGCCGCGCCGGGCGCCTTATAGGCATGCCGCGCGATGGTAATTCGATCGATGCCCCCGTTATTGTCCGCTCCGGCGTACAAATCGGTCGCGGGTGCTTCCGACTCCGTCGGCCAGCCGTCCACCCAAATCGAGTCCGAAAAGTAGGGAGTCGTCGCAGAGTGGGTGACATCGGAAAGTTTCTGATAAAACCACGTTTTCGGGTCGCCCGAATCTTCCACCCAGCCGTCACCGTAACAAAAACCGTTCAAGCCATAGCTTCCAACATACGGGACGTTCCCGTCCCATACCCAGGGGTAATCGGCAGTGCCAGCGGCATTGGCCAGTGGAGCCGCCTCATCGTGGGGCGCTTTCCATGCGGTTACGGGATTTGGCGTCGGCGTCGCCGGACAACAGCGAGTGCTTTGAAAGGCGCTGTAATCGATCTGCAGCCTGGCTATCCAAAGCGCTTTGTCCCCGCTGACATCCTCGTAACTAATCATATGGGTGCCATTATCATCCACGTACATCGTCATGCTCAGAAGCATTTGTTTGGAGTTGTTGACGCAGTTGATGTCGATGGAGTTTCGCTTGGCGCTGGCCAGGGCAGGCAAGAGCAGCGACGCCAGGATGGCGGCGATGACTACGAGCAATTCGATGAGCGTAAAACCGCGCTTTTCAATTGTGGTTTTCATGATGTTGCTTTCCGGTTCCGCCAGCCAGCCCAACCGGACGATCCGCTAAAGGGCAACACTGGCAAAGCGGGTCCAGTTTAAGCCACAGCTCCCGCTGTCGTCAAGTCTCCTATTCCCCAGATTCCGCGGGGGTAGGACGCACCTTTTCATTTTTGTAAACGCCAAGAGACGGGGGATTTGGAAAGAATCAGCGCCCGCAAGCGCTCCTGGCCGCCATTGCGATGGAGGAACTGCTTTTGAAATTTTCCAGTGGTGGC
>JBKQWF010000285.1:0-20496 GCA_052139695.1 Limisphaerales bacterium | reverse complement strand
CAAGGGCTGGAAGACTATGAGAAGCGACACCAAGACCGTAAGTTGTCTGCCTTGAAGAAGGCCGCGATCGTGATGGGATTCGAACTTGTTGTCAAACAACCAATTGCGCAAGCAGTTTCTTGAGAGTGGTGAGACGCTCTCCATACTCAGCCCTGCTCAGGCCTGTGTCGTAGTAATTAAAGTGCAGAAGATACCAGATTTCGAAGGCTTCATTGGCCCACGCGACCGAGATGTTTTTACTCTTCGCGAGTTGAAATGCCCGATTGAAATTCTGCGCGGGAAAACTGTCGCGGTCAAACACGCACCAGATTTCATTAAGAGGCTCTCCTGATCGAGCTGCTTTTTCCTTAAGGTCTATGGCTTCTTGAACAAGGCTGTCCGTGTTCATACCGGTTCCTCTGGCCAGAACTTCAACTCGCATTTTGTCCAATTTGAACCCCATAAAATACAGGCAAGCGCTTTTTTCGTCCTCGCAAAGAATTAAGACGCGCCGACGGTTGCGAACTCCTGTGATTCGACCGTTGGCCTTGCGGTCTTCCCAAGGCTTTGGCCGATTATTTGGCATTGGTCAGTGCCCCCGACAAATCGCGCAAATGAGGCACGGCTCCAAACTGCCCGAGCAGGTATTCTTTCGCAAATTTCGCCTCCTTACGCACTTTGAATTCAGCGAGACTAAAAAGCCGTGACGCGCCAATTTCATCTTTTTCCACAAACCAAACTTGATCTCGGCGGATTCGAGCAGAATCAAGCAACCCTTCGTCGTGCGTGGCGTAGATTAATTGCGCGTTCATTTGATTCCGGGGGTCGTTGAAAAGCCCGACCAAGGATTTCGTCAACAATGGGTGAAACCGCGCTTCCAATTCGTCCACAAACAGGATAGAACCCTCTTCCAGCGTGTGAAGAAATGGACCACTCATCGCGACAAACTTCTGTGTCCCGGCGGACTCCTCACTCTTGAAATTGAATTCGACCTTTTCACACGCTTGGTTCTCTTCGCCGAATTTTTTGTGCAAGGTCTTGATTGTAAAGGCACTCGGCGCTGCTAAAACCTCCTGGCGCAAATGTTCTGGAAAGTCCTTCGGCAACGACTTAAGACGTTCACTTACCGAAACTTCGAAGGCTTGCAAATCTTCAATTCCCACATCAGCGCGGCGGATTAGATCCCGGATTTTCGCGCCGAATTGTGCGTCTTTAAGCAGTTGCTTTGTGAACGCCAAATAATTGGCGTCTTCCGATCCTGAAATGCCTCGGAATCGTTCCATCCACTGCATGATTTCGCCCGCGATGGCGCCATTGAATTGAGAGACTACGGACAGAAAAAGCGCGTTTGGCCGGGTGCGGGTTTCAAGCCCTTTGCCTTCCCTAAACTCCGCAGATGGCTCGATAGTAACTCCTTCGCGTGTGAAGAGCCGGGTTTCTCGAATAGAATCCCTCTGGCTGAAAAGCCACTCCGCGTGGATCGTCTCGGGGGTCGCTTCGAAGCCATAGCGATAGCGGGTGCCCTTCTGAAGAAACACCATCTCGAAGTAGGTAGGCGCCTTCTCTGTTGCAGTGTGCAATCGAAATGGAGCCACCGGAATCTTCTCACCTATTTGCGATTCCCTTGATGACTTTTGAATGAACTGGCGGAAGATCTCCATGCCTGCAAGGAGATTTGTTTTGCCGCTCGCATTAGCGCCGTAAATGGCGGCCGATTTTAGGAGACGCCGCTCCGCGGTCGCGATAACGTGGCTGTCTTCCAGCCAATCGTCAGGAGAGGCCTCCAGCGAGAGCGTGGCCTTCTCTTTAAAGGAGCGAAAATTACCCATTGAGAATTCGATTAGCATACAGTTGCCGCAACAGGATACCTGAGTGCCGATTATTTGCAATCTTTTTGCACATTGTTATATTTCAGGTGATAAAGATGCTTTCAAAATAGGATATTCTGTGCAGATCTCGCGCCAACAGTCTAAAGTGTTCGCCTTCCAGACTGGTGTGGAGAGAATTGAGGATTTAAAACCGGCCACGAAGCTCCCGATGGTCATCGCCAGACATGAAGACCTCCCCTTTTTGATGAAGTGGTCGGGGCGGTGAGATTTGAACTCACGACCTCTTGGTCCCGAACCAAGCGCGCTACCAAGCTACGCTACGCCCCGACACGACCAAAACCCTTTTGCCAACGAATAGAAAACGCGGAATTCACTCTTCCACGTGGTGGGAGAAAAACCTTCGCGGTCCCGAATCGTCGAACGCATACTACGCCTTGAGCAAAGAGACGCAAGCAGTTTCGTCCTTTAAATTAAGCGCCAACAAAAGGAGGCGCCGCGAACGGAGAATTCCACGAAAGTTTATTTGGCACTGAAGCCGGTTGGGCACGAACTTTCATCCGCCCGCGCCCTCGACGGCATTTCCGGTGTCCATTTTGCAGAGGCGCGATCTTCCGGATTGACCATTATTTGGGCAATCGAGGACTATTGGATTGAGCTGGAGCCGGTGCAGGCGTGAGCGCAAAGCCAGCTGCGGTCGGTGTAATTGGCCGGACTTCCCAGGGAGGGCCCCGACCATCCATCCGCGCTGGGGACGATTGGAGCCCTGGTGCCTTGCACCAGCCACTTGTGAATTTCCGAATGGCCGTCGCTAAAGGAAAGACCGCAAGCGCCGTTATGGAAAGAGGCGGGCGTGGCATCCCAGTCGGTTGGGTCCGCGGGCCTGTAGAGTATGCCGAGGGCAAAATTGCCGTCGTCAATACTATCAGGATGCTCGTCGATGAAGGCAAAGATCTGTGAAGGCTGGGGAATTCCGCCCACTTTCAAGTATTGCGGCATGGTGGCATTGTACTGATTCATGCCTCGATAAGTATTATCGGCCCCCGAGTCTGAGGCGCCTTGGGCACAGTTGGCGCAGTCGGAATAAAGTCCCAGGAAAGAGTTCATCGAATAACTGCGCGCGCGGCCTTGAAAGCCGGCGGCAATTTGACCGGGGCTCAGGAAGGTATCGGCCGGACACTTGTAAGAAGCGAGCGAACGCAGCATATATGGCCCCAAGAGGCCTTGTTGCAAAAGGACCGTGTTGGTATTCAACGAGTTAGCCGTCCAATCCATGACATCCAGGACCCAGGTATTGAAGAGGCCATGCTGGGTGTCGTATTCGGTCGGGACCACGCTGTAATTGTTGACGCAAGCATCGTTATTGTCGCTGGCATACATGGACCAGGCTTTGACCAATTGATTGCCGTTGTTCATGCAAGAGATGCCCTGGGCTTGGGTCCGGGCGCGCGACAAGGCGGGCAGCAGCATGGAGGCTAGAATGGCGATGATGGCAATCACCACCAGCAACTCGATCAAGGTAAAACCCCGGCGGCACTTTGCCCGCGGCTGAACGTTTTTGATATGAGCTTTAGTAATCTTCATCGACAATACTCCTTATTGTGCATCTCTTGTACCATTGGCGCGCTTTGGCTGTCACGCAAAAAACCGCAAAAACTTCCGTAGGCACCAAAGCAAAAAAGGTGCCATCGTAAAGATCTCCGCGGATATGCTCGTTGCTCCGGGGGCGATTAATCAAATGGGTCGGGCAAGGTCACTGCAAGCGCGCGGTCGGCGGGCGCAGGACTGCCCGGCTTGCTTAAAATTGACCTTTCTATTCGCCCCGCTTTGCTCCCCCTCGCGTTGGAACAAACTGCCGTTCTATCCCGGAGACTCCACGACATGGCATTTTTTGCCGGTCACATTCTTTCCCATTCCCTGATTTCTCCCGGCACGATGCGGAACAATGGATGCGCTTCCGGCAGCGAGACATTTTGGAATTGGCGGTAAACCCCCGGCGCGCGCGACCGGAGCTTTTTCCGCAGCCGTTCCCACTCGTAGAGCAACTGCCCGGCGGTCTCATCCATCTGCTTGCGCTGTTTGGGATGCGTGATTTTGGAGGTGTCGAAACGATAGCCGCGCCGTTGCGCTTCCGCCGCCAGGCCATCGAGAAAGGCCGCGATTGCTTGAACGGGCCTTTGACAGGCCCGGAATCGGTGGAGTTGAGGATGCCGGGTGTATCCCGCGGTAGCACCTTCCAGGACTTTTTGCGCAAGCAAGGCTTCCCGCCAAGCTGCCACTAATCCCTTGGCGTCCAGGTAGCGCGGATGAAGGGTCCATAGTCGCATCAGAGTGCATGATTGTGCTGAGAAGTGAGAACGATGTCTAGAAATCCATGAGGATCGGTTACGAGTCCAATAACCGCTTCAAAACCCCGACTTCACCCACTCCTATGGCTAGTCACAGAAGGGAACCATCCGTTTGCTGGCCTTGACCGCACCAGATAGCAACGAACCTCTCGGCAGCGCCGTTCCTCACAGACTGCACGAAATCATGGTCGCGGCCAACGGCCCAAGTCGTGAGCCCCCTGCCGGAATGCGGTACGGTTTACGCTCTCTTTTTGGGTGCTGGGGGTGTTCCCCTGCGATTGGCTGGCTTAGTGTGCATTGAGCCATCTTATCCAACCCCAGCACCCCTTCCTTTCCCGCGTTACTCAAGGAGACGCGGGCTTTTTCAATCCCATTTTCTTCAGGCGCGCGAATAACGTCGTGTGCTTCAGTCCCAGGAATTCCGCCGCCCCGCCCGGACCTTTGATTTTCCACCCGGTCTTTTCGAGAACCGCCGCCAGGTTCCCGCGCTCGCGCCGCCGCATTTCTGCTTCGGTGAATAACTCGGGGCAGCCCGGTGCGCCTGGTCCTGACGTGAAGCCAGCCGGACGGGGTGTGGAATCCGCCGCAGGCAGGTCAAAATCCAGCGCGCCGCCCCGCGAAATGATGACCGCCCGTTCAATCACGTTCCGCAGTTCCCGAATGTTGCCGGGCCAGTCGTAACTTTGGAGTTTGACCATGCCAGCTCGTGTTAGGCGCGGTCTGGCGCAACGCAGGTCTTTCACGGATAGTTCGATGAAATGCTTTGCCAGCAGTTCGATGTCATCCACCCGTTCTCGCAAGGCGGGGACATGGATCGGAAACACGTTCAGACGGTAGTAAAGGTCTTCCCGAAAGCGGCCCGCCGCCACTTCCTTTTTCAAGTCACGATTCGTCGCGCCCATGATCCGGACATCGGCCACTCGCGTGCGGTCTTCGCCGACCCGCTCGTAACGCTTCTCCTGCAGGACGCGAAGCAGTTTGCTCTGCAACTCCAACGGCACTTCTCCGATTTCGTCCAGGAAAATCGTTCCGCCTTCCGCCGTCTCGAAACGTCCGGCGCGGTCTTTGATCGCACCCGTAAAAGCGCCGCGGGCGTGGCCGAAAAACTCGCTTTCATACAACTCCCTGGGAATGGAGGCGCAATTGACACGGATGAGAGGCTTGTCATGGTGCCGGCCGCGGCGGTGAATTTCCCGCGCGACCAGTTCCTTGCCCGTGCCCGTTTCCCCAAGAATAAGAACCGAGGCATCGGTCGGCGCGACGAGCTCAATCTGACTGATGATGTGCCGCAAAGGCGCGCTTTGGCCGACAAGGTCGCCGAAGGCCTTGGCTTCCACAACTTCCTTCTCCAGGTAAGCGTTCTGCATTTCGAGTTGCGCCTTGAGCCGGTGTATTTCCTCGAAGGCGCGCGCACTGGCGATGGCGCTGCCGACGTGGTCGGCAAATATTTGCCGCCAGACCCGCAATTCATCCGGCAGGTTGACGCGGGCAAAATTGCTGATCACTCCCAGGATTTCGCCTTTGAACGAGATCGCTGTTCCGGCGAATTCGCGGACTTGCTCTCGCCGCATTCCTTCCAGGCGGGACAATTCGCCCGGCTCCTTGTCCAAATCCATCAACACGATTTGCTCTCCGGACACCGCAATTCTCCCGATGACCCCAAGACCCAGCGGTATTCGGGCAGTGGAACTGTGAAAGAACGATTGGCCTTCCGCGGCGCCCTCGAGGGGATTATTCCCGCCGGCGACCAAGTGCAGGCAACGGGCCTGGTCGGGACACTCCGCCCTTTGCGGACAAACGGAACAAATGTCTCCCTTCTCGATCAGCCAGAATTCGACGCGCGCAATCGCCCGGCGCCTGAGCTGGGCGCGGACGAGCTTCTCCATCAGACTTTCCAGCGACTGCTCGTGAGCGATGTCCAAGAGCAGCGACGCGGCGAAATTCGGATCGAAGCGGCTATCACTACTTGACTCCATCACGAGGCGATCTTTTCAGAAGCCGGACAATTCTTCAACACGATTCGGACCATAATTTGGACTTTCAATATTTTAGACCAACGCAAACCTGAGCGTTTATCTGTATTATGTTGATGTTAAACATGTTGCGAATTTGGTCCGCGTTGGCGCACACCATGCTCTCTAATAAGTCAATGAAGCCTGAAACATGAACACAGCCACGCCCTTTGGCATGAGTTTGTGAGAAACGACATTAACACTTAACCAGAACGATCATGAACGCGGAACCCATCAAACATTCGGACGAAGTGGTTTTGAAAACAGACTCTCACGTTGAGCCATTGGCCGCCGCCGCCCCGGCGGCGCCGTTTCGGTTCAGGAAAATCCTCGTGCCGATCGACTTCTCCGACTGTTCGAAGAAGGCGCTGCAATATGCGCTTCCGCTCGCGAAACAACACGACGCTGCCCTCACCCTGCTCAATGTCGTGCCCATTCCCCCTTGGGCGGTGGGCGAAGCCAGCGGCGGTGAGAATGTCCCAACACTCCAGCGCGCGAGCGGCGAGCAGGAATTGGCCCGCCTGATGATGGAAGTGACTCATGGTGACGTCACCGCTGACACGGCGGTTCGGGTGGGCTCACCGGCCATAGAAATTGTGGCACTCGCGAAAAGCCTGCCTGCTGACATCATTATTATCTCCACGCACGGGCACAGCGGATGGGGGCACGTCTTTAAGGGAAGCGTCTCGGAAAGCGTTATCCGCCATTCGCCTTGCCCCGTCCTCGTCGTCCGAGAGTGCGAGCATGAGTTTCTGGCGCGCTCAGGACAAAAGGCATGAACGCAGACCATGCACTCATCGCTGAAATCGGAGAGGCAAACTTCGAACCAGAAGTGATGGAATCGAAGCGGCCCGTCCTGGTGGCATTTTTGGCTCGCTGGAGCCGCCCCTGCCACATCATCCGGCCAGTTCTTGACGAAGTTGCGGAGGCGTGCGCGGGAAGCGTCAAGATCGTCACGATCAATGCGGATGACAATCCCGATCTCGGAATGTGCTACGGGATTCAATCCATCCCCACGTTGCTTTGCTTCGTGGATGGCGGCGAGCGCGCCCGGATTGTCGGGACCGCCAGCCAGGAAGCCGTCCTTTCTAAACTGAAGCCATTTTTGGGAGCGCTATAAAACAGGAACGGCCCCTTGCCGCCGGGCAAATATGTTACGATGCGAGCAGCGAAAAAGGATGACATCCGCATGGTTTTCCTATACCGTTTTCACGCCTGAAGGCACAACGGTGGCGGTTCGGACGCGGGGTACGATTAAAGGTGTCGGACAAGCTAGGGCGCGTCACTCCGTGCGCGCTGCTCCGGCGGGCAGGGGACTGCCCGCCCTGCCATAAAGTTGGCCGACAGTTTCAATCGCACTCCGTCCACAGTTGCGCCGGCAAGGCCACCCACGTTGAATGAGAAGCGTTTTTTTTTGTGTCATCGCGCTGGCGGGGTCCTTGGTTCCCGCCGGGAAAGCGCTCGCCGACGCCGAGCAAACTCTCGGCAACCTGTTATTCACGGACCCAAATCTTTCGCTCAATCGCAACCAATCGTGCTCGACCTGTCATAGTCTGGCCCCGGCAACCGATCCGGTGACCCAACTTCCTTTCGGAACCCCCGGCTTTGTCGATCCGCTCAACGTTCTCAATGGCACACCGGTTTCCGCGGGGTCAACCGCCGGAGACTTTGGTTCGCTCAACGCGCCCAGCGTCGGCTACGCCGCGTTCAGTCCTGATTTTTTTTGGGACCCGGTTGCCTACGTTTACACGGGCGGACTGTTCTGGGATGGCCGGGCGACTAATTTGGAGGCGCAGGCCGCGGCCCCGTTGCTGAACCCGGTTGAAATGGGCATGCCGAGCGAGTGGGCCGTGGTGACCCGTCTCAAGGAAAACACCAACTACGTCTCGCTTTTCCAGCAAATCTACGGGCTCGATCTGGGCGCCATTCCAGCGGGGGACCTGGCCTCCGCCACCAATGCGCCTCCCGGAGCCGTCCCGGCGGTTTACGCGGCCGCCACCCAGGCCATCGCCGAGTTCGAGCGCAGCCCCGTTTTCAATCGATTTACGTCCAAGTTCGATTTTTGGCTCGCCGGACTGACGACGCTGAACTCAAATGAGTTGAGCGGCTACAATCTCTTCAACGGAAGGGCTAATTGTGCCGATTGCCATGTCAATTACGAAGGCGTGGACAGTTTTGGGAATCCCACGCCCCCGCTCTTAACCGATTTCTCTTATGCCAACGTCGGCTCGCCGCGGAATTGGAATATTCCGGGAACTCCCGCTCCGGACCCGGGCTTGGGCGGGCGACCGGATATCGCCGCCGCCATGCCGGACGGCAGCCAATTGGGCCTGCACAAGACCATGTCGCTGCGGAATATCGCGATCACGCCTCCCTATGGGCACAACGGCGTCTTCTCCAACCTCCAACAGGTGGTCCACTTCTACAATACACGTGACACGCTTGGACGGCTGGATGCGAACACCAATGCCGGGTTTGGAATCACTGGCTGGCCTCCGCCGGAAATCTCCAGCAACCTTAATGTGGCCGAGATTGGCAATCTCCGGCTGTCTGCCGCGGAGGAAGCCCAGATCGTCGCCTTCCTGGAGACGTTGACCGATAATTACCCGGCCATCGGCGGCGACCCCAATGTTCCCCCCGGCACGCCGTCCCCGTTCGCCAACCCGCCACTGCCAACGATTCCCGTCAAGCTGAGCGCGACAGGGACTGGAAGCATGACACTCTGGGGACGTCTTGGAAAAAGCTACCAGATTCAGTTCGTTAATTCTCTCTTCGCTCCTTCCCTCTGGCAACCCCTCGCCACCGTGCGCCTCGGAACGAATGGATTATTGGTCGTGGATACGAACACGGTCTCCTCTGTTTCACGGTTTTACCGTGCGGTGGAATTGCCTTGAACGAGGCGTCGCCGAGGCGAAGTCTGTGAGACCGAATTCTTCGTTTGGTGGGGGAGTCCTGCCGGGACGCCCGGACGCCTCGGCGAGGCGTCCCTACCACATGGACGAAGAATTCTGCTCACACCCCGTGACGCGTGACGAAATCGTCACCGAACCGCCCTTGCGTTGAGGGGGCGCACTGCTATAATATTTTCTTGTCATTGGCCTTCAAAACTGACGCCGCCGTAGCCCGGCGCGAAGGACCAGGCCAGAAACCATGAACTCTAGAATTCTTTTGGGCCGCTCAGGTTTTGAGTGGAATGTCTTTCGGATATTCTGCTTGTCTGGCCTCGCCTTGGCGGGAGCCGCGACCGCTGCCGGCCAAGCCCAGGGTATCCTGGCGGCCGCCCAGCTCAGCGGAGTTTCGGTGGGGCGCGGGGATTTTTCCTATACGCTGACCTTGGAGAACACCGCGGCTTCGACCTCCGACATCCAAATGTTCTGGTTCGGATGGGAAGCGGGGGAGGCCGATTTCTTGACCTCGGAGCCAACCTCGATTCAAACACCCTCGGGTTGGACTTCCGTGGTGGAGGGAGGAGGCGCGGATGACGGCTACAGCATTCAATTCGTCACCTTCACCACTCCGCTCAAACCGGGTTCCTCCGTGACTTTCACGTTTCACAGCCCGGATTCGCCTAAAATCATGGCTAGTCCGGCTTCGCTTTATCCGGAATATGCGACGTTGACTTCGCAGGTCTATAGCGCGCACGCCGCGGACGGCTTGCAGGACCTGTTCGTTGCGCAAATCGTCTCGCCCCCAACTGCCGGCCTGGGAACCTTGGCCGCGCGGTTCGACGGCCCAAATATTGTCTTGACATGGAATGCCGGCACCAACGTCGTGCTCCAGCAGTCCTCCAGTGTTTCCCCGGCCAATTGGACGACGGTCGCCGGAACTTCTGGCGTGGGATACTTCATGGCGACCAACGTTTCCAGCAAGGCCCCCACCTTCTATCGGTTGGCTACGCAGTAATCGTAACGCGGGGCGACTCCGTCGGTCCCTGGCGGGCTCCCGATAGCATCCATGCTCGTTGGGTTAGCGAGGTCTCGACGGAGTCTCACCCGTCTCACCCTACCGTTGACGAACGCGATTCTTTGCGCCATTTTTTGCGCATGGTCGGCGACTTTCTCCATGAAGACATCGGACGCAAACATCCCGCGCGCGGCGTTCATATCTATTCCGGCCAGCCGACGATCGTTTTCCTCACCGTTTGCGCGGAAGATCGGAGACCCTGGCTGGCCGACCCCGCGGTTCATGATCAGAAAGAGGGCCGGACTTTCGTCCGGCCCCTCTGATTTTAAGATGTCGGTTTGGTCCGCTGGCTAGTGGGCCGTTACAGAAATGGTTCTACAACGAACCCCTCTCCCTGCCCTCTCCCCGCAAAGCGGGGAGAGGGTGGCCGCAGGCCGGGAGAGGGGATTATGTAAAGGTCTCATTGAAACACCAACACTAGTTGCTGACGACGCGGAAGAACATGTCTCCCGAACCGATCGTGGCGGTGTAGCTGTTGCCGGTGGGGGCCGGGGTTACAGCCGTCCAATTGCCGTTCAGGCTTGTCGCCGACTGCAGCGTTCCTGCGCCGGTCCAAGTGATGGTCACTTTGCCGCTGGCGGCGGAGACGGCAAGGGAAGTCCCGGTCTGGGTCGATGCCGGAAGGCCGGTCGGAACGGTGGCGCCGGAAGGAGCGACGTCGAAGAAGGCAATTTGGGAGAGCCCAAAATACCAACTGCAAGTGCCGATCTGCGCCACGCGGAGGCGAACGTCGCTCTTATTGGCTGCGAGAGGCAGCCGAACGACTTCGATGCGCTTGCCGTCGAACTTGTCGTCGTTGACGCGCGGCGCGAAGAACGGCGCCAGGTTTTGGCTGATCGGCGCGGCGATGCCGGAGGCGTAGGTGTTGTTCACGTCGCCGGTGGAATCGGTCCAAGTCGGAATTTCGCCTGGAGCAGTGTCGTGGAACAACGAGTTGATCACGTTCACCGTGTCATCGGGATTGATTTGGAGATCCTCCGGATCGCCTGTGTCCTGGAATTTGTGTCCGTCCAAGTAGTAGATAACCGGAGCCCAAGTGGCGCCACCATCAACCGAATACTCCACGGCATTGATGTTATCCTGATTCTGTTTCTGGATTGAAGCCCAGGCCAGAACTGGGTTGGTCACGCCGGTGAGGTCAAAGCGTTGGCTGATGCCAAACTGGGTTTGACCAGGGGAACTGCCGGAACGGTTGTCCGACTCGGCAATGAGGACGTTCTGGCTCGGGTCGGCCACAAGTTGGACTAGCGGAACTCCATTGATCATTTCGCCGGGAGCCGTATTGGCGGAGTCGCTCTCAATGCCGGAGAACGTGTTCAGATCGACGCAGAGAAAGTTCGCGTAAGCGGGGCCGTTCGGGTCGGTCTGGTCAAACGCGGAGCCGTTGCCGGGAGCGTCCCAGTTCCACACATACCAGCTCGTGGGTCCCGCCGGCACATTGGTCCAGATCGGAGCGACATCGACCAAGGGATTTTCCGGCTGCGGAGACATATACCAATTCGCTGTCGGGGCGTCGTTGGTGAACTCGGTCGGGTCCTGGTATTCCGCGAAGGTCTCAATCGCCGCCGCGTTGGTCGGGACCCAGTAGCCGACACTCGCCGTTGGGAGCCAGACGGCTTTGAGGTTCAAGAACGACCATTGATTGGACAAGGAATGGCCAGCGGTATCTTGATAGGTCAGCAAACCGCTGTGAATTTCCGCCGGGGTTTGCAGCGTTGTGGCGGTCCAGGTCAGCTCGAGCACGTCGCCGACGCGGTTGTTGGTGACGGTCACGTTTTTCCCGTCGAGGTTGAAGATGGCTGTGGAGTCGCTCACCTTGGCGTCGCGATCCTGCAGGCGCAAGAGCACCCGATTATTCGGATACTCGACTTGACGCGGCACCGGCCGGGGACTGGCATAGCGCACGTACGGGCTGGAGGGCGCGGAGAGCGCGTAATAAGCAGGCAAACCGCCGTTGGCGATGTCGTTCACGAGAACATTGGTTCCGCCGGCGTTCACGGTGTAGAGCGATTCCTGGGGGGTTTTGTCAAGGTTGAAAACCGTGACACGGAGCGGGTAGTAGCCCGCCGCGGGCGCGACGACGGAAAACGTGGTGTAGCCCGAGGCCGCGTCATTGATGGTCCCAACTTGAACTCCGTTGATGTAATCCCAGGAGCCCGCGAAAGCGCGATAGAAACCATCGAGGTTCAAGTTAAAGGTGGTCAGTCCCTCTGGAAGATAAACATAGGTCAGCACTTCCGAATGGCTCGGGTCACTGGCGCCGTCCTGGGCAGGGAACCCCGGCATGTTACCGCCGGTGAGATCGATCGTGTTGGTGATGATGAACTCGGCGGGGGCGTTGGGGCCGCCCAAGGCCGGAGCGGCGGCCATGGCCGCGCCATTGTTGGCGAGGGTAACCATGTTAGGCAGGAATCCGCCGGCGCCGTCTGGATCGAGCCCGTTCAGGCCCAGTTCAATGTTATCCAAATTGTCAGTCTCGCCGCCTTGGAGTCCGTTCTGACTGTTGACGAGGGTGTCGTTGGCATTGGCAAAAATATTAAACTTGAAGCCGGGTTTTGTGGTGTCCGGGGTCACCATTTGCGAGGCGCTCAACGTAATGTAGCCTTGGGTGGAAAATGCCGAAGGCACGCTGAGCGTGGTCCCGTTGTCGTTCCAAGACACGACAAGAGTGTGACTGGGGCGGCTGGCGAGCGGTGTTGTCAGAATGTATGAAATCGTCGCGTTGGTAGCGGTCTTAGTGACGGTTGGAGTCACTTCGCTTCCGTCGATGGTCAAGGTGATGTCCGTCACGGGCGCCGTGCCATAGACGATGGTCGCGGTGATCGTTGGCAAGATGGAGATTCCGGTCGAGCCCGGCGACGGGACGACGTCGGAGAGATAGGAGGCCAGAGGAGCGGTGGCGGCGGTGAGAGAGCAATAAGCCGGGATGCCTCCGTCGGCGATGTCGTTAATCAGCACGGCATTCGTGCCCGTATTCATTTCGCCAAGGAACGCGTTGCTACTGCTTCCGGCAGGGGGGAAGCTGTACCACTCCACGCTGGCGCCGCCGCCGGCCTGAAAGTAGAGCAGGCGGGCCGCATACAGGCCGGCTTCCTGGACGGTAAACGTCACGATGCTGTCGTTGTGGCTGCGTCCGGCGTTGAAGTACTCGACGACCACCGCGTTGCTCGAATACCGGTCCCCTGGATTGGCGGCGCCGATTTGAAGTTGGAAACCGTCATCGCTCGTCACGCCCATAGTCACCTGGCCTTTTGGCAGAAGGAGGTAGGTAAGGGCTTCCGCCGCGATATTGTCCGTGCCGCCGGCGGCATCCGCCGGGTTCCCCGGAGTGCCGACCATGCCGTCTTCACAGGGGAGATCCTGGCGGTTGTCCGAACAGTCAGAAGGGCCGGCAATGCTGAAATTGATGAAACCTGGGATGATGAACGGGATCGGCAGGGTAGGATCGCTCGGCACGGTGGCGTTCGCCGTGGCGCTGCTGTAGATCTGAGTAGGATCAGCCAGGTCGGAGCCTTGCTGCCCTTCCAGTTGGGACTGAGCCCATGCTATGGTGCCGGGTTCGGTGGAGGCGACCTGGGAAACATTCCAAATGAATCCAGGGGCGTTGGTGTTGGCGGCGGTTACGGGATAAACGTAAGTCGCCGGCAACGGAGTCATGTTCGTGGTAACAGTTTGCGCGAGCGCGGCGCCGCAGGAAAGCGCGGCGAGCGCTACGGTCAGTGCCTCAGCGTGTATGGTTTTTCGATTATTCATGGTTTGTGTTTTGTTCTGACTGTACATGAAATGACGTTGCGGTACAAGGTGGCCACGTCTCTCAATATAGCCGGAAAGTAAAGGCGAGCCCGCAGGTTGCGCAAGCCAGAAATTGTGACAACCTAGTAACTTTTTGGCCATAAACTCTTGTTGCGGTTCGGCCAAAATAGGGTGCCTCTCCGGCAGACCTCCGCGCGACTTCCACTGATCCGCATGGAACTTCCATGTCACCAGTGAGTTGCAAAAGAGAGCGCGTTTCCTCAGTGGTTGCTTAACGCCCGGATGAAAGCAACCAGCACTTGCGTGTCCGCGTCATTAAGCTTGGCGCTGAATTTTGGCATTTCACCCTTGATGCCATTTTGGATGATGGAGTTTCGCATCTGAACGACAAAGAACTGATGGAATTCGCGCGGGACTATTTCGCGGCGGCTCCGCTGAAATAGATTCTTCTTTAAGATTCGTGTTGATCCCAAAAATGCCGCCGGGCCTCGGAGTATTCAACGGGGAATCAAGTGAATGTGCGGCGCCTTGACGAGAGCCACCACGGCATTGCCTGGCTTCAGGCCCAGTTCCTCGCAAGCCGGTTTGGTCAAGAGCGCGGTGAGAGCGAAACCGCAGTCCAGCTCGACACGCATGAGCGGACCTTCGCGAGCTACAGACACGACGACGCCAGGCAGATGATTTCGCGCGCTGCTCGGACTGCTCCCCTCCGCCGTGAGGATGACATCCTCGGCGCGGATGCAAACGTAAACCTCGCCGCAATCTGGCGCCAGAGTGTGCGGCATGGCGGTGAGCACCGTAGGGCCCACAGCCACTTTCACCAACCCGTCCGCGCCTCGCACGATGCGGCCGGGTTGGACGGTTTCGACGGTGAGCAGGCTGGCAACTTCAAGGCTGGCGGGCCGGCTGAACACCTCCTGCACCGAACCGGTTTGCGCGACCTTGCCGCCAACCAACACCACCATTTCATCGGCAAGAGACAGCGTTTCCAGGCGGTCGTGTGTCACATATAGCATGGGAATGCGGAACTCGTCACGAATGCGGGCAAGATAGGAGATGATCCGCATCTTCAGCTTCAAGTCGAGGCTGGCCAGGGGTTCGTCCAACAAGAGAAGGCCCGGCGACGCGAGCAACGCCCGCGCGAGGGCCACGCGCTGCTTTTCTCCGCCCGACAGGCTGGTGATGCCGCGCTGGATGAGCGGTTGGATTTCCAAAACTTCCGTCACGCGCTCCAACGTGAACAGATGGCTGGTTTCCCGCCCGGACGCGCGGCCGTAAAGCAGATTCTGCCGCACGGACAGATGCGGAAAGAGCGCCAGGTCCTGCGGGACATAGCCGATGCCGCGATGGCTGACCGGAACAAACACGTCCCCCGCCGTGTCGGTGAGCACCCGCTCACCCAGTTGGATGAAGGCGGATTTGGCGGGGCGCAAACCGGCCACAACTTCGAGCAACGAAGTCTTGCCCGAACCGGATGGACCGAAGATGGCGGCGAAACGACCGTGAATTTCCACGTCCACCTCCAGCGTGAACGGCGCGAGCGGCAGGGAAATGTGTTTGAGGAGCAGGCGCATCTTAATCTTTCGGACGGCGCATCAGCCGGATGTTGATCCACACCGCGACAAACGCCAGCGCCACCGAAATGCCGGCCAGCATCCAAGCATGGCTGTTCTCACCCAATTGGACGAGTTGGTAAATATCCGTGGACAAAGTCGTGGTGAGGCCAGGAATGTTGCCCGCCACCATGATGGTCGCGCCGAATTCGCCCAAGGCGCGCGCGAACGCCAGGAGCGTGCCCGCCAGCAATCCGCGTTTGGCCAGTGGCAGCGTGATGGTGAAAAAGACGCGCCACTCGCCTGCCCCCAGGGTGCGGGCGATTTGTTCCAACGCCGGATTCACGCCCCCGATGGCGGCACGCGCGGTCCAGACGAGCAGCGGAAAGGACGTCACGGCCAGCGCCAGTGCCACCGCGCGCCAGGTGAAAACAACGTCGAAATGGAATTGCGAAAAAAGCCAGTGACCGATCAATCCCCGGCGGCCCAACAGTTTGAGCAGAATCAGCCCGGTGACGACCGGTGGCAGGACGAGCGGCAGGGCAACGACGGTCTCCACCAGCGCCTTGCCGCGCCAGTGCCGCCGGGCCAGGCACCACGCCAGCGCCAGACCTGGCGGCAAGATCAACGCCGTGCTCAACACGGCCATTTCCAGCGTGAACGCGACGATCTGCCATTCGGCTGCGGTCATGGGACGCGCCCGTGGCCGGGAGCCGGATTCATCATCCGCCCCAACCAGGACGCCGGAGGATTTGATGATGGCATAGGCAGTTTTTCTTCGGTTTCATTGGCAACTGACCGATGCCTCAACCTATCATTTCGGGGCGGCAGACAAAACAACAAACCCACGACGACGAAAAACCGCGCCCGCTTCCTTGCCGGCCAGATAACCCAGAAACTGTTTTGCGGCGTCATGTTGCGGCGCGTCCTTCACCAGCGCGGCTGGATAAACAATCCTCGGTCCGACGCCCATCGGCACCGCGAATGCCACCCTCACGTTTTTGGAAATCGCCGCGTCCGTCTGATAGACCAGGCCGGCATCGACGTTGCCGGATTCCACCGCCGCCAGCACGGCGCGGACATTCGCGCACGGAATGACCTTCGATTTGATCGCCGGCCACAACCCGGATTTTTCGAGATAGACCTTTGCGTAGGTTCCGGCGGGAACCGTCCTGGGGTCGCCCAGCGCGACGCGCTTGACCGCGGCATGGGTCAAGTCGCCCGGCGACTGGACGGCAGCGGTGTCCGGGGCGGTGACGATGACGAGCGAATTGGCGAGAAGGTCCCGGCGTGTTTCTTTGACAATTAATCCTTTCGTTTCCAGAGCATCGGCCCAAGCCTCGTCGGCGGAAATAAAGAGGTCGGCGGGAGCGCCTTCCTCAATTTGCCGCGCGAGCAGGCCGGAAGCGGCAAAGTTGAAAACGATTCTTTCGCCGGACTGCTTTTCGTAGGCGGCGGCGATTTCCTGGAGCGAGTCCGCCAGGCTCGCCGCGGCAAACACGGTGACGCGGGCGGCAGCGCTTGCGCTCGGCAAGCAGGACAGAAGTGCCGCGATCGCGATAATGGAAGCAATCAGCCGTAAGACGTGGTTGACGGCAGACCTGGGAGAGGTAGGGTCGCCTCGCCGAGGCGACCTTTCCACCGTGAAACACCCGCGGACGGCTCGACCCGCCTTTGCGCCGCTTACCTCGGAGCGCAAGCGAGCCGTCCCCGCTATCCATGACTGACCCATTGCCACCAGCCGTTTCATCCGCGCATTGATCTCAAGCAGCACGCCGCGCCTCTCCGCGGTTAAAATGGAAATCGCACCGTCACAAGGAAGTTCTCCTCGTTGGCGCTCAATAAACGGTATTTTAAGAGGAAGCTGTCATCGCCGAAACCGTCCCGGTCTTTCGATTCCTTGTGGGCCTGCCAGGCTGGCTCGCCGAGAATGACTTCCACCGGCTCGGCGGGAATAATTTCCAATCCTTTGCCCCCTCCATAACTGGTCAATCGATTGCCCCCCGCCGTCGCCTGAAGAGATTGGTCGTAGCGATACTCCTGTTCCAGACGAGGGGTCACAGTGACCAAAGGCGTCACCCAGTGCGGCTGTTCGGCCTGGGTTTTCGCGACCATATTGAACCACTTTGAGAAAATATCGGTCCCGGACGACGAATCGCTCGCGGCGTCCTGCGCTCGCAGCGGCGTCAAGGCCGTCAAAAGGAGTAACGCCGCGAGAGCACGCGCGCCGGAAGATTTAAGCGCTGGGGGCAACGGCGATGATTCGATTTGTGTCATAACAATGTTGGTCATTTGTGTTTTCGATTTAAGGTTTGGATTTTTACTTTCGGCAACGGCCGGGTTTTCTCTCACATTTGGGGCCCGCCATCCGTGGGCAGGGCGTTGCTGCCGCAACGCCCGAATTTCGAATGTCTTTGGCCGGGTTTGGCGGTGTCATAAAACTTGCAATTCTCCGGTTTCCCGCGCGTCGTAGCCGGGTAGTTCACTAATGAAGCGGCGGCAAGCGCGCGTCCGCAACAGTCGCACCAGCGCCTGGAGACGCGGGTCGTGTTGGAAGGCGGCGGGGAAACACAGATCCAAATTCTCCGCGCGCACCGGCAGAAAATTCACCCCGGCCTCGACCGCGCTGAACCGCACGCACACACCCGCCTCCGCCCAGCCTGCGCGCACCGCCTCAGCCACCGCCGCGTGCCCGTTTACTTCGCGCCCGGAAAATGGCCGGCTGCCCAGCAATTCGTCCAGGCATTCGCGTGCCGCCGAACCGGGTTCGCGCGCCGCCCAGCGCAGGGGACGCCGCGCCGCGCTTTGTGCCGAACTCGAATGGTCATCCGCCGCCAGCGCCAGCCCGCTTTCCCATCGGGCCAGGCGGAGCAACCGGCCCTCGCGGCCGAGTTGGGCGCGCGCCGTCTCAGCATTGCGTCCCGGATGTCCATCCGTCGAATAGTGTAGCCCCGCGACATGGACCAGTCTTTGGCGCAGCAGTTTCAGCGCGGCGCGTCCACCGCGGGGAAACACCAACAACCGAAAACCACAGGCGCGAGCAAATTCCGCCGCCAGCAAACCAGCCGCCGGATCGCAACACGCCATGACCAGCGTTGTTTCCGCCGGCGCCGGACGGCTCTCGCGCAACACGCCATTGCTCCAAACCCCGTCATGGGGTTCCAGGTCCAACGTTCCCGCTTCAACCGGATACAACCGCCGCCGCGAATTTACTGTGGCCTCCCAATAACGGCAGTTTTCTGTGCGCGGCAGCCATGCCCATTCAGGCGCGGCCGAAACGGGCGTCTTCTCGCGGCTGAACAATTCCTCCACCGAACAATCGAAGACCGCCGCTAACGCCAGAGCCGTCGCGACCGACGGCGAGAGACGTTCGCCTTCTATGGCGCTGACCGCCGCGCGCGAAATGCCCGCCCGTTTCGCCAACTCCGCCTGGGACCATTGGCGCGCCAGCCGCCGCGCCAGCACCCCGTTGGTTGATATGATTCTGTCGTTCATTGATATAATTGTATCACTACGGGTTAGCAAAACTGCCATCAAACAAATGTTCTATTGGAACCGCGATGCCAAACCATTCCACGTTTTCGCGAAACGGTCAAACCTCTTGTAAACCACAGCATTTATCGCCCACTGAATTCTTCAAAGGAGGGATTTCGCAGAGAAGAAATCCAACCCAAACAAACCATTCAGACTTGACATCCTCGTACAATTGTAAGAGTCTATGCGCTATGAATACCAACTCTGCCTTTTATAAAGAACCATCATGAGTGAACCCAACGAAATGGCCGGCTTGGGCGCGGCGGAATCCGAGGTTCTGAACATTGTCTGGGAACTCAAAGAGGCAACCGTGCAACAGATCTGGGCCAAGCTGCCGCCGGACAGGCCCATCGCCAGCGCCACGGTGCAAACGATGCTGCGGCGATTGCGCGACAAGGGTTATGTCAAAAGCAGGGTGGAGGGCAAGGCCCACGTTTTTTCCCCCGCGGTCAAGCGAGAGAAGGTCATTTCCAAGACTGTGGGGGACCTTGTCAGCCGGTTTTTCGGCGGCGATGCGGTTTCCCTGGTCATGCACCTCGCGCAAAGCCGCCAAATTGATCAAGAGGACCTCAAACGGCTGCAGGACCTGTTGAAGGGCCGCGGGCGTGATTGCGCTGACAAATAAATATTTCAAAACAGCAAGCGGCTATAAACATCGCCGAGGCCGAGCAGAAAGGCGCTTGCAATTATCGCTAAGGCGCATCTTCCGACTGTACCCCCATTCTGCCAAAAGTGGCCGATGCCCAGTCCCCACAAGCAAGCAGCTGGCCCAAAGACCTGCGCGAAATACCGGATGTTTTGATTGCAGGAATCGGATATTGAACGACAAACACGACCATGAATATTGTCTGGAAAATCAGCAAACTAAGACAGGTGATCCACACCGGGCGCAGTTCTTGACGCGGGCGGATGACCGCGCCGGCCAGCAACACCATTAATAATCCCAAACAGCCTAATCTCAACAAGGTTGGCCATCGGAACTGGCAGCCGTCCATTCCGTATTCACCATAAGGCAGGCTTGTAACGAGCGCCGAAGGATAGGATTGGCGAATTGGGTCGTCGTAGTAGTAACCGCCGTGAAGAAAAGCCCCGAGTTTAAATGAAAACATCCTCTGCCAAGCTGGTGTGGAGATGTGGAAATACGCGGGAATTGCAGCATTGGCATATAAAGGATTGCCCGTCTGGTCGTAATTGCGCATCCACCAAAAACAGGTCCATAGGAACGACGGCAGCCCCACCAGCTAGGTCATTTTTGCCGCTTGACGCCAATCCTAATGGCTGGGGAGAGCGGGCGTCCCGCCAGCCAGCCGGACGAAAACCACGAGCCTTACCGATCGGTGTATAGTCGCGCTAAGCGTGGTTTTCGGCGAGACGCCGAAAACGGCGGTCGAGACGACCGCGCTCCGTGCGCCTGTGATGGCGTCCGGATAAAGTGATGAAAGTTCACTTCCATGCGATGAAGAATCGTGCGGTGGTCGAACCGTAACTGCGTCGTGGCAACACGGCGTGGAGAGCAACGGAACGAGAA
>JBKQWF010000284.1:0-26647 GCA_052139695.1 Limisphaerales bacterium | reverse complement strand
GCTGGAGTTGGGCGCGATCAGGCTCCGATAGCGTGACGGCAGGAGCGATTTTAGCCATGCCGCGAATTTTAACAGAAAGTTGACATATGTCTAGCTATTTCAGGGACACTACACTAGTGTTCTCACGAAATAGATAATTGATACCTTGGGTGGTGGACGGATTGACAGCTGCCGCCACGCCGCCTCTGACCAAGTCTCCCGAGCCGTAATTGAGAACCCGAACCCGTGCCAGAACCTCCTGGATCGAATTATTGTAACCTGGCAATTCGTAAAGGAGATGATTGGGATCGTCGATCGCGGAGGTGACATGGAGAAACCCGCCACTGACGGAAAAGACATTATCGCCCGCGACGACCCAGTTGGTATTGAGCGTTGTCCCGTCAAAGTCGTCCTGGAAACCGTTGACGGTGGTCCCAACATCGGTGGGCACCAACTCTTGAGCCAGGGCGGCAAGGCCGAACATCGAGACCATGCCGAGAACGGCCAGCACCCGGCGGAAAATCCAGTGGTGGGAAGGAATCTTCATAAATCTACCGCGTGTCAGTGCTCCAATAGGTGGAAGAATTGCACGGCGTTGGTGGTGGCAATGGTCACGGAATTGGTGCCATTGTTGAGGGCGGGCGCGTTGGTGGCCGGGTTCCACATTACCGGCGACGCCAAATTGGTGGTCGTGTAGAGTTGGAAGTTTGCCGCCACGGCAGGCCAGGACAACACGAACTGATTCGCGGTCAAGCTTTGCAAGGTCAGAGAGACGGTGTTGGTGGAGGGGTTCTGAGAGGTGGCGGAGAAACTCAAATTGTCGATGGCCAACCCTTGGGCCTTGCCGGTGGCGTCGGCCATTTCCCAAACCAGCCACCAAGCAGCGCCTGGCGGCCAATTGGTAATGGCCTGATTCGTGATGGCAAGGTTCATTTGGTTGGCGGGATTTGTTCCGTCCACAGCCCCGCCTCCAACGTCCGCAGGCACGGCGGGAAAGGAAACATCCAACGTTGGCAAGGAGGCGGTCGCCGCTGTGGATATGGGAGCCGCTACGGTGGGATCAATGAAATAGTAACATTTGAGGGTTTTGGCCTTATCGGATTGCCGCCAGATCTCGCCGGTGGCTTGCACGTTGAGATAATTGAGCGTCGTGTCGGTGTTGTTGATAAACTTCGCGCCAAAGGCAGTGTAACCGGTTGTGCTGGTGGCCTCCAAGCCCAGCGCGCGGTTGGAACTGTTGGGCAAGCCAAAACTGATCTGGCCTCCGGCAGTTTGATCGCCATCGCTTGCCCCAAGGCGCGTTCCCACGCTGGCGGCAGGATCGGCCAACCCGTACCAGCCAGCCATGGCGGCGAGCCCCAAACCACCGGTCTTGCCAGAAGCCGCCGCAGGGGCAGCAAAATCGAACGGATTGCCCAGCGAATACGTCACGCCGTTGATAGTTACGGGATTGGCGCTATTGACGGAGGTGGCGCCGGGATCCGGCAGGGAATCGAAGTTTTGGGTGTAGATCGAGCCGGGCATGTTATAGACGATGACGGAGGAAGATGGAAGACCCGTGACGGCGTTGCTGGCTCCAGGCGTTGGAGAATAAAAGCTAATCCGGACAAAGCTCTGGCCGTCGGGCAATGATCCATAAGACCAATCCGGCGGCAGGTTGGTGTAGTTGCAGCCCAAATAAAGTCCCCCCAGCGCGACAGTGTTGGTGCTGGGATTGAAAAGTTCCAGCCAGGGAGCAGGTTCTCCGGCGCTGTTGGTCAGGCCTGTCAAATTATCTGGTTCCACTTCATTGATCCACAGCGGCGGAAAGACCGGCAGGCTGGTGGCCACGTTGTTGGTAGCGTCGGGCGTGGCCAGCTTGGTCGTGGCGGTGCTCCAATTACCGACCCGCCAATTGTCCTGCTGCGAATCAATCAATTGCAGTGAAACCCCTGGAATGCTGGTGTTGGTGGGCCAGGGCAAAACATCATCAAATTTCACCTTCGCAACGACCTGATAGTTCGTGCCACTGGGTTGCTCAAGGGACAGGATTTGGCCTGGTGAGAGGGTGCCGCTAAAGGTGTCAAATACTGCGTTTGTTGACCCGTAAGCGGCGGCAAAGGCCGGGATGTTGCCCGCTAACACCAAAAAGCCGAGCGGCGGAAGTAGCGAGCCGCGCGGGAACGTGTAGGACAAGCCTTGCAACTGCCAGCCCGACAAATCGTAGGTGGCGGTGGTGGAATTGTTGCACAATTCCACAAACTGCGCGCCGCTGTTACTTGGGTTCCACATGATCTCATTAAGCACCACGTGACCGACGGGCGGCGGGATGGTTCCACTATAGCTGACAACCAGATCATTGCTGGCTCCGGCCACCGGCTGGCCCGTACGGCTCAGACCGACAATGCTCAGGTTGTTGGCTCCGTTGGTCAGAGGCACGGCTACGCTAAACGCAGTCATAGTGGTCCAGGTAATGGGATACTCCACCTCCGGCATCGGCCCAGGCCCCATTGCCATAAGAGGCAGAACCAGCGTCGGTGGGCGACCCATTGTCCGTATCGCTCCAGCCCACGGGCAGGTTGGCATGGGCTGTCAAAGCAGTTGCGAGCGCAATGAGCAAGGTTAACCGTGAAAGAAGTTTGAGAAGGGAGGCAGTCCTAGCAGTGCGAATGCTTCCCTCGAATGCGCCTCCTCCTTGCGGCCGGGACGGACAAATACTCATGGTTGAGCTAAACCGTACAAAAGAAATGGCCCAATACACAAGGCTAATCCGGTTAATCCGGCTAATCCCTGGCCAGATCGCCCAACGCTTCGATGCCATGGTGGCAACTACGAGAGCCACGAACGGGAGAGAACCCAAACCGCACAAAGACCCGACAGAATGCGGGTACTATTACGATGACCAACCTCGAGAACCAAACCGATCGATCCCGCGGCCCCAGCGATCACCACAACGAGGCATGCTGCGCGGAGACCGAGAAATCCACTGCAGGGATCTCTCCCGCACGAGCAGAGATTGCCCCGCTGGAGCTATTCGTGCTCATTGCCGCAAGCCGTTCAGCTATTGCTTTGCACCACGAAGTTAATATGCTCAAACCTTTTTCCTTCGTGCCCCCTCGACGATCTTGGCGAACGCTCGAAGATCGAGACACCATTGCTGGCGCTCGATGGGCCCGATAATGGCACCTACAGGTTTACGCCCGTCCGGCGTTGGTCAAGAAACCGTTTGGCGGTCCGCCTTAAGGCTGGATGACGGTATAGAAGAGCGCCGCGTTCGTCGCCGGGCTCGGGTCGGTGAATTGGTAATGCCCGGCCGGGCCTTCCGTCGCGTTACCCACAGTCCGCCATTGGCTGAGCGGCAAGGCTACATTCGTGGTGCTGAGCACCGTTAAGGTTAAACTGGGCGTGCTGGTCAAAGTGAACGATAGATCACGCCCATTCAAAGAAACGGAATCCACAATGGACGGGGTGATTTCGGCAAGGGTCTGAATGACTGTGGCTGCGCTGTAACCTGCCGCAATGACTGCGATAGTTTTTGCTCCAGGTTCCTGCAACAGGACGGACTGGGCGGTATTAAATACAATCTCGTTCGATGCCGCGATGTTGTAGGCCGCCGGCGGAAGCGGGGAGCCGTTCACGGTGATGCCGGTGATAGCTCCATGCCAAGCTGGATCTGCCGGTGTGTTTGCGATAGTAAACGTATTGGTGACACTGGCGCCATTTTGAGCGATCAAGATGGGCGGCGGCATAAGTTGCACGCCATTGGTCGTTCGTTGCGGCACAAAAGTGAGGCCTTTCAGAGTGGCAGAACCGGCGGCGGTATAGAGTAGGTTGCTGGAAACGATACTGATGTTTTGGTTCCAGCCAGTTGCGTCTGTGACCCGGACGATGCTGTTGGTCGGGGTCCCGCCGCCGCCCGTGGTGTAGAACAGGCTAACACCGCCGTCGCCATTGGTAGTCGCAAATAATCCATCAACCCCGGTTGAGTTGGTGTACGAACCGTTGGCTATCCAATTGCCACCAACCAATGAAAACTTATTGATCACGCCCAGCGTCGCGCTCACCTCGTCGCTGACATAGAGGACATCGTATGAGGCGCCGCTGTTGGTGGAAATCAGGTAAAAATCTTGCGCGTATTGATCCGTGCCTAAATTATCGGGGAATGTCACGTCGTAGAGGCCGGTGGAAGGATCAAAACCAAGGGCATAAATCTCTGGGATGCTCTCCCCGAAGACCGCCTTTTGCGTTTCGACATAGGGAGTGCCTCCAAAGGTCCGTACCACCACGTTGTTGAAATTATTCAAATTGGGTTGGAGGAGATTCCCGCCGGCAAACTGGCCTTCGTATAATCCCCCTTTGTCAACCGCGATCCAGGTCGCATCATCACCCAGGACGCAAGCCGCGCGGGCCTCACTGCCACCCAGGGAGATCGAGGTGTAGGAACCCATGATGAGTTGATTGCTGTAGTTCATGGCTGCCGGCGCCCGGTTAAGAATAAATGTTTCATCTGGCGTGGCCGCGCTGCCATCGGCGAACGCCGAAAAGCAGAGCAAAGTCCCATCATCACTCAGCGCCAGACGGCCCGTGGCACCGGCCGAGGATTCGCGCAGCGCGTTCGTGCCCGTGGCGCTGATCGGCACGATGTTCACCGCCGCGGCTTGGCGGGCGACAGAAGGACTTACTTCGATGATGCTGAAAGTCGAGTTGTCGTCCGCCGTGTCAACCTGGAAGACGGCCAAGTTGCCCGGCGTAAAAGGAACCGGTGGCGCCCCAATCTTGAAAATACTTGAGTTCGTGTTGAAGGTCGCACCATAACCGGCCACGGAGTACGTGATGTAGGCGTTGGTAATGGGTGATGAGCCGAGGAGCGTGGCTGCCAAGTTAGTGAAGGCGATCACGCCATTACTTGACGACTGTTGGGCAGCGCCCCCCAAAGTCCACGCTCCGGCGCCGCCGACGGATGCGGTAATGGTTACATTGGTGCACGGGTTCGTGGTGCCATTGCCATATTGGTCCGAAACGAGAAATACGGGGTTGGCGGTCAGGGTGCCGCCGCTGGCCGAAGGGCCGGCAACCGCGTTGGTCACGGCCAGTTTCGTGGCCGCCCCAGCCGCCAGCGGCTGACCCACTCGCGCCGTTCCAAACCCACTGGAGATGATGGAAATGTTTAACAGCCCGCTGCTCTCGAGGAGGGGGGATTTCGCGGGATTGAAGATGATTTCGCCCGCGTTGGTCGTCGTGTAAGCTGCATTCGTTAAAATCAGGCCATTGACGTAGATGGCGGCGATATTCGTGCGCCATGCGGGCTCATCCGTGTAGGTGTTGGTGAACGGGTGGTCTACTGTGGCATTGGGATCAAAAACAACGGTCGGCGCCGGAGTGCCCGAAGTGCCCCCGACCGTCACGTTGTCAAAACGCCAGTTGCCTGAGAGATTATTGTAAGCTTGCCCCAGGAAATTCTGACATTGCGGGCCTGTGCCCGCGTTGACAACCCTGAATCCAAACTTCGGATTATTGGCCGTCGCCGGGTCACCGGAAAGGTCCACCACGACGTTATTATACCAGCCTTGACCGAAATTCTCATAAAAATAATTTCCGTTCACCAAGTTTGGATCGCTCGCATTGGTGTGGATGTAGGCAGGAGCGGCCCCGTAAAAGAGGCTGTTGGCCAGATTCGTCGTCGCCCAGCCATCCGTCGTGTAAAACACGCAAAATTTATCCGGCGCCTGAGTGGTGAAATAAATATCAAAATAGCAGATAATATTCGTGTAGCCCGCCGTGCTGACATCGTACTCGGCGCCTTGGGTGAAGAGGGGAGCCGCCGAGTTCCAACCGCTATTGGGAGCCCCTGCGCCCGTTTGCCCGCCGCGCACCCGCCAGCAAAGCGAATTGGGTCCGGTGGACGCACCGCCCTGAGCAAGAACATCACACCAATTGCTGCTCCCGATATCCGATGGCGAATCGCTGAAGGTGTAATTATTGATCATTCCCAGGGATTGCGCGGTCCCGGAACCAACGGTGGGAGCCGGAGTATTATAAGGCGGAAGCGTGACGCCGATGAGATCAAAGTCCCAGTCCGCGATCGTATCAATGCTCGTGCCTTGAATGACGACGTTGTCCAGACTCCAGCTTCCGGAGGTGTTGTTGTAAACGGCCCCAGTCGTGTCCACACAATCCGTTGCGGTGGAAGCGTTGACGATACGGAGGGCGAAGCTGGCGGTGTTGTCCACGCCGGAGAGGCCGCTCAAATCGACTGTGACCTGATCGTTCCAGCCGCTGGCCAAGCGGATGTAAGTGCCGCTAACCGTGTTGGAGCTGGTAGTGTTGGTGGCGATGAGACCGGATGCGGCTGATCCAACGTTGGCGTTGAACCATGTTTTTCCGTCGGTTGAGTATTGCACTTGCAAATTGGCTTCCGCGTCGGCGGTGGCATAAACGTCGAAAGAGACCTTGATTTCGTAATAACCATACGTGCTGCCGGAGAACTGAGCGCCCTGCGTGCCAACGGCAGCATTCGTTGACCAGCCGTTGCCGCGATTCAACCCTGAGGCGTTGAAGCCGCGGATCCGCCAGCAATTGGGGCCGCCGGAAGAGCTGCCTGCCAGGGCTTGGATATCCGGATTGCTCGCGCTGTTGGTATTGTTGTAGCCGTTGTTCATTCCCAGCGCGTTGACCGCGCCTAAACCAGTCGAGGGCTGCGGGCTGCCGTTGATGCCGATCGGCAAATTGTCGAAAGTCCAGGCAGTCAGCGTCGTCTGAGCCTGGGTGGCCGCCACGGAAGCGAAGAAAAACGTGACGATGAGTGCGATGAATTTAGTTCTCATTTGTTTTATGGCATTTCGTAATTATTTCCCGCCGGAAAGTGCTTGGCCGGCAAGGCGGGCGTGATTAGGACAGAGAATTGTCATGATTCAATGACTTTACGGTGAATTTTCTGTGACATTTGCTTGCTGGCGCGGACCACGGGGGGAACGTTGCACAAATGTCACATTTTAGAATTTGGCATTTGACAATGAATCTCCATAATCAGCTTCATTGATTTTTCTGCTGAATCCAGGAAGTGAAGCCACGCCAAAATAAAAACGACGGATTTACCTTGATTGAGCTTTTGGTGGTCATCGCCATCATTGCCATTCTGGCTTCGCTGCTGTTGCCGGCTCTCTCCCAGGCCAAGAGCCAGGCGCAACAAGCCGTCTGTTTAAGCAACCAGAGGCAGTGGGGATTGGCCGACAATATGTATCTGAACGACAACCGTCAGACGTTTCCCTACCCAAGATATCAGGACGCCTATGCCTCGTCCGAAGAGCAGGACAACCCCATCTGGCTGTCCATTCCAGGTTTTCATAATCAAAATGAAGGCGACGATGTCTGGTTCAACGCTCTGCCTGCCTACGTCAGCAATAAGCCACTCTACGTTTGGGCTTATAACCCGACCGATTTTTATGGCGCCCCTTCCATATTCAGCTGCCCAACCGCTATTACCGAAGGCATTGCGCCCTCGGACCGGGTCGCAGCCACTGAGGAATATGACATGATCCCAGGTGTCCGTCCGTTGTTCCAGTATGCGATGAATTCAAAGTCGCTCGCCAACGAGAATATAAGCCTGGGTGGCCCAACGGTCCTTCGATTGAACTTGGTGACCCACCCCTCGGCGTTCGTGCTTTTTTCTGAGGTTCGCAACCGCTCCGCCGAACTCCCATTTTATCCCCCGGGAGATCCCAATCAGTTTCTCCTCGCCACCCCGCATTGCTACACCACGCGCTTCTCCGCCCGCCACGATCAGGGCTCCCTCATCACCTTTGGCGACGGCCATGCCGCTCACTACAAATACAAATACGTCGTTTCTGACGGCACCGACACCACCCCCTCTGGCCCGACGGCTGGCCAATCGGTCGCCCCAGGTCACGACCCCGGCCGCTCTGACGTCAGTTGGGATTGCGCTGGCTATCCAGTCATTAATTAAATTGAGGTTGTTTTTTCCCTGAACTCTTTTTCCAACCGAACTGCTGCATTCCCCCTGCGGGTTACAGAAAATGCAGCGCAGCCGAAAAAGCGGCGACTTCGACCCGGAATTCCCGATGAAATTTCGCTCCGAGAGTGACTACAGGGTTGACCGGGTTTTGCGCGAACCTGTAAAACACCGTCTGCCTCGACGGAGCAAATCTTGTCGTTCGCCACCGTGGCCTCGGAATTTTACGCCGTGCAAGGCAGTCCGAATCTCGAGCATTGGACCAATTGTCAGTTTGGGATTCCGGGCGACGGCACGTGAAGTCGGCGACCGTGACCAACGCAATTTCAAGCGGCCAAGGCTTTTACCGGTTTTTGGTTGTGCAGCCGACAGGCTTGGTCCTGCCCCCAGTCCACGGCCTTCGATGTTGTCACTGGATTCCCAAGCAAAGCCCGCGCAAGAAAGAAGAGCTTGGCGTTGTTCTGGTCAGTCCTCGTCTGTTCTGGCCGGTGGAGTTTTCCAGCAAGGCACGGACTTCGTCTGGCCTGTAGTAATCAACCGGAGCGGTGTCCGTCGGCTCTTTCCGCAATCCGTCAGCTTCGAGCAGGCGGGGGTTTGCCGTGAGATAATCCTGACGAACGCACCAGCCGAGAAACATCCGCAACGTGGACCGGTGGTGGTTGCGGCTCTTTGGCGAAAGCTTTCCGTGCGCGCCGAGGTAGGCGTCAAGATGGGTTTTTGCGAGATCGCAAACAGTATGGGCGGGGAAACTGGCGGCGAATTCGCGCAATTGCCGGGCCGTGTCCGCAACGTAAACCGGACTCAGCGCCGAGCGTTTGCCCGGCCCCGCGACGGCTTTGGATTCCCGCGATTCGCAAAACTCCTCGACGGCTTCCGCGAGATCTTTGCGCTTAACGCTGGCGACGTTGGCCAAGTAACCGTCAATCGCTTCCGGCACTGTGCGCCCGTTCAACCGCACGTTTGCCTCGACGCATTCCGTCACTGCGCTCAATAGGGAAATCCTCCGACCGGTTTGTTGGAAGTAGCTTTGCAGCCGTTCAAGCGCGGCCAGGGCGTCCGTTGCCTGCCGGGGCGTCAAGGCGGTAACGTGTGTGCCTTGCGCCAGTTCCTTGACCAGCGCGTCGGCCTTGCGCTTGGCTTCGCCGTAGGTCTGGAATCGTTCCATGCGGCGCTTGCCCGTGACACGCCACGCCAGCCGGTATGCCGGGTAAGCCTTCGACTTGCCGTAGATGGTGGCGAGGGCTTGCCCGCGATGTTTAATGCGCATGGGGAACCGCATATTCTCGGGCTCGGATTCGGGCGTTTTTGTGTCGCCAGAACAAAAACCATCATTTTCCTTAGGAAAAATGGTGCCCGCGACAGGACTTGAACCTGTACGATGTTACTCACTAGAACCTGAATCTAGCGCGTCTGCCAATTCCGCCACGCGGGCTCGTTGATTATCAACGACTTACTATCAGTGAATCCCGTTTTTGTTTACATTGTGCCACTATGACAGTTGTGACACTGAGTGAAACAATATGCAACAAGGCTGACCAGGTTGACAGCCCTGAAATTCACGCGGATAAGACTACTGCGAAGAATCGAAAACTGCAATTTAATAAAGTTCTCGATGCGCGAAAGCGCCCGGTGCGTGGGCGGTCGCGGCAACCAGCGGAGCCAATTTGCCCTGAACGTTTCGTTCTCGGTCCCGGTAAATCATCAAGACCGCGATGGATTGCCTGCTGTGGCGGGAAAAGACCAGAACTTCCTCCAGACCAATGCCGTTCGCCTGCGCGATGTCAACGTCCTCGACATCCAGCGACACGACTTCGCCACATCGGAGCGCCAGATCGTAAAGCAGGCGCAAGGCGCAGTGGTCACGGATTGCTTTCGGCGTGTGCCTGCCGTCCAATTCCTGCAACAGAGCGCGGAACCCTTGCGTCCCTGGCCCCCTCGTGTCCCGAAACGTTGCGGACTTCAAGGTGCCAAGGGACCAGACCCATGATCCTGGCGAGTTGGACCAGTGACCTGAGCGCCGCCAACCGGCGATTGACGGTGGCGGATTGCAGGCCGTGCTCAAGCAGGTGGGTCTTGTAGGCCAGGGCGGTGGCGTTGGCTGGTCCGTGGCCATTCGCGAGCAGCACCTTGGCGGCTTCGTCCATCGTAGAAGCGCCCATGAAAATTCGGAAGTCGGAAAGGTCCTGAGAATAGGCTTTGACGGTGCGCTCGTTCCGGCCTGAGAGAAAGGCGCGAACAAGGTCGGTCTCCGTTATGGTGCCGCCCCTGACGGGGGGCATCGTGCTAACCGGGCTTAGAGCAGTTTGCGAATTCATGGTCCATTCCTACAGGCTGGCAGTGGCAATGAACACGTTTTTGTAAACTTTTCCAAATTCGGCCGGGCACACAGTCTGCAACAGATCATCCTGTCGCCTATGGCACGTATTCCACACGGAAAAACCCGGCATCACCGATGGCATTTGCGAATTGGGTGTTTGTGACCTCTGTGGGAACAAACGGAGCGCCGAGATTGGTCCAGGCCCCGCCGAGCACAGGGCTAAACTCCAGTTGGTAATTGTCGTAGGGCGAGAGGTTAGCCAGGCTCAGTTGAGCCATCGGTGGCACAAGAGGGCCAAAGAAGAGCACCGTGACGTTCATCACTGGCGCTGGGATAAATGGTGGCTCGACTACGACGACTGGCGTGGTGGCGTAGCCATTCCCCGTATCCATGATGTTCACAGCAACGACTACCCCGTTGCTGACCACGGCTAAGGCTTGCGCCCCAGTTCCATCGCTGCTGATGATTCTCACAAGTGGAATATTGGTGTAACCGAAACCCCCATCACTAATGGTTATGTCCACGATAAATCCATTTACCACGGTGGCAGTGGCGGTCGCCGCGCTTGGTGGTGGATTGGTTAGAGTCAGCGTTGCAACTTGACTCGTTGTTGAACCGGATATGTTTGTCACTACTACCGAGTAGTTGCCCGCGTCTGTGGGTTGGGCGTTTGTGATTGCAAAAAGCAAATTCGTGGCACCGCTTAAGGTTGTGGTGCCTTTAAACCACTGGTAGCTTAGAGGTGTGGTGCCAATGGCCAATACATTGAGGGAGACGGTTGCACCAATGTTCGTGATAACGCTTTGAGGTTGTCCGGTGATCACCGGAACTGTGCTCCACAACTTGGTGGAAAGTCCGTCAAATGTCGCGGCGCCCCAACCTGTCGTTCCGGGCAGGTAATAGACCGTGGCATTGTCATCACCTTGGAACACGGTATGATCTGAATTGACACTTGGAGCATTGCTCATGAAGAAAACGCTTATCAGTTTTGTGCAACTTGAAAACGTCCCGCCCCCCAAGGCGAGGCTGCTACTCCAGATAGTGACGTTGGTCAGGCTAGAACAGCCGGCAAACAAAGGGCCCACCATGCTGGAGACATTGGCCGGGATTGTTAGATTTGTCAGGCTAGGACAAGCATAGAACGCAGCGTATCCGATGCTTGTGACGCTGTCGGGGATGGTGACGCTGGTCAGGTTGGGGCAGTCCGCGAAGGCATCAGACTCGATGTTGGTAACGCCATTGGGCATCGTGACGCTCGTCAGGCCAGCAAAGTACTCGAACGCTCCGTCTCCAATATCGGTGACGGGCATGTTATATATGTTACTCGGAATAGTCACTTGGCCGCCAAGCCCAGTATAACCAGTGATGGTGATGGCGTCACCATTGGTCGCGTAAACAAAATCACCAATTTGCTGAGCTTTCGCCGCCATTAGTGTGCATAGAAGAATAAGGCTGAATCGAGTGACTAAGGTCGTTTGCATAATTTTATCTTATGTTTTTGGGTGAGGAATGTCAATGATAAAATATTCCGCAAACGGAATGGCGCATCCAGCACAATGGCGATGTGCGAGCCGATTTGACAAGCAATTCGCCGTGTTCTTGCGGAAAAAGCAACGTGGCACGACTTATGCGGAGTTTGCCAGGAGACCCGGCATTTCGGCGTCTTCGCTGCATCGGCTCCAAAATCTGGAGATTGCGGCAGAATCATAGGGGGCTTATTTTTTTCAATCTGAGCATGGCTGTGGAAACATCCCCGCGTGTGATAATCTTGTTGGACGCGTCTCGCGTGATGGACAGTGCCAAGGAACCGGTTTTGCAGGTCTAAAATATTTTCAGTTTTCATTTTGCCTTTGTAATTCAAAGAAGGTCAGATAGAAGTTCTGCGCAAAGCTCATGGCCCACCACAGCGTAATGCAGCGGCCCGTGTCGGTTTGGCCAGGCCTGACCATTGCCAAGGCCTCTTCAAACGCCCGCCACACTGAACCCTTGTGGTTGCCCTGGACGAAAAAGGTCTCAGGGCACGGCAACCGGCTAACGGCACCAGCGCAATCCGCTGCGAGAAATTTGCCGCGCCTGCTTCTGGTCTCGTCCAGGAAGGCCCCGATCAGCGCCACGGCATCCGGGCTGTCCAAGTCCTCACCGTGCTTTTGGCTGGCGCGGACATCCTCGCCCGTGATGATTTTCACTTGGATGGGCATGAGCGTCAGTTGCGTTGAAAGCCCGGCCACATACCACCATCTCCACGTTCGCCCCAGTCAGCGTTTGCGAATGAACCATTTTGACTGTGAGCGACGGTGCAAATATCGGCGCTGACGTCATACAGGAGAAGGTTGTGCGTCTTTCCACACAGAACCGAGTCGTCTAAAACCGTCAGAATCAGGTGGAAGCCGTGCTTGGTTGTTTGGGCCTAGTGGTCCAATTCGACCCGGCGGAGGCTGGAAAGGTTGCCCAAGTTCACAGTCTGGCCTCCAAAGGTATCGGTCAGATTGGAAAGTGCCCATGAGCGCCCCTCAACATAGGCTGCTAGCATCACCATCATGTCGCCAATGAGGGTGTCCCCAGAGGTTGTCCAAATGGACAGGCGTGGTAGGCGGCCAGGGCAAATGCCCCACGGGGCGATGAACCACCTTAGGCTGGGGAATTCGACGAGATAGGCCCGATGGGTTGGGTCAGGCTGGCCGATGGTCAGATAGGGGTCAACTTTTACCGAGGGTCAAGAAGATCGTGGGAGATTGATTCTTTCACGAACACTCCCGCCAAGGTGCCTGCGATCAACCCAAGGATAACAAGCCATTTTACCCACCAGACCTTCGGAAATAGGCAGAACGGAGGAAGCCGATTCCAGAGGTTCGAGCGTTTCCCTCCAAGGCACATCCACAGCAACAGAAGGTAACATTCCGTAATGGCTACCGCATTCACCGTTATCTCATTCTGTTGCAACCACCGCTTGAGTGCTGTCTGATCCTTGACGAAGGCAGCGATAAGGCTCAACAACATTATGAACGACAGGCTTATGGCGATAAGAAGCTCCAAGGCATGGAATGTGTTTCCGTTCGGAGTGGACGCCTCGTCAGTCATTCTCAGTTTACAGCCTCTCCCATCTATTTGGCGACGACGTCAAAAAGTGAATGCGCGCCGCGAATTCATATTACATTGTCTAATCCTTTACATCCTGAAGCTTGATGCGTCAACGATTTTCTCAAGGAGCTTGTGAGTATCGACGAGTTCTCGATTAATTATTCTACTGAAATGATGCGGTCGGCGAGACGCCAACCGCTGCGACCGGGACGGCTCGCCCTCCCCAAGCCTGGAAATTCGCCGCGTGAGGCGAGGGTTAGGGAGTTCCTCATCCCTTTTGACGTGAGCGCTCAAGTCGTGTTTAATCTCCGGGACATGACGCTGGCGGAATACGCTTTGTTGGCGGTCACTTCGATTATCGTGATCCTGGACCCGATCGCGGCGGTGCCGGCGTTTATTGCCATGACCCCGGACGATCCGCCGGCGTCGAAATTGCGCATGGCGCGGCTGGCCTGCTGCGTGGCGGCTGGGGTGCTGGTCCTTTTTGCCGCGGCCGGCAACGCCATTTTCAAGTTGATGGGCATTACGCTGCCCGCCTTTCAACTGGCCGGAAGCATCCTTCTTTTGCGCATCGCCCTGGACATGCTCTACGCGCGCCGCTCCGCCTCCCAGGAGACCGATGAGGAAGTGGCGGCGGGGGCGGCCAAGGATGACATCGCCATCACCCCGCTGGGCGTGCCCATGCTGGCCGGGCCAGGATCGATTTCCACCGTCTTGATTTTGCTCAATGAAGCCAGGGGAGCCGCCCAAGTGGTGGTCCTCTTTCTCTCCATTTTACTGGTCTGTTTCATGAGTTACTGGGTTTTTTGGCTGGCGGTGCGTGGAACAAATTATCTCAATCCGCTGGCGCTCAAGCTCGTGACGCGCTTGTTCGGATTGCTTCTGGCTTCGCTGGCGGTGCAATTCATCCTGAACGCGTTGCAAGAGGTCTGGAAAAAGTAACGGTTTTCCCAGGGTTGCGCGGGCGATGCGGGGCGTTCCATAATAGGCCATGGCTATGACAAGCCTGTTGAAATGGACGGACCCGAACGCCAAGGCGGCCCCGGTGATCCTGAGCTTTGCCATTGTCGCGGTCATCGGCGCCTTTGATTACGTCACCGGCTTCGATCTGAATTTCACCGCCTTTTATTTGATTCCGGTGATTTTGGGCGTGTGGTTTGTCAGCCTGGGTTTTGGAATTCTCATCGCCGCCCTGTGCGTTGCCGTTTCCGTCGCCGGTGATTGGATGGCAGGGGCGCGCTATTCCAGTTCGCTTGTTCCCGTCTGGAACGCCGCCATTTTGCTTTCCTTTTACTTTGTCGTCATTTGGATTCTGGCCAAATTGCGGGCATTGCATCTTGAGCTGGAAGAACGGGTCCGCCAGCGCACAGCGGCCTTGCACAAGGAAATGCAGGACCGCGTGCGCCTGGAAGAGGAAATCCTGAGCATCAGCGAGCGCGAACAACAGCGCATCGGACACGACCTGCATGACAGCTTGTGCCAGCATCTCACGGGCGTCGCTCTGGCGGGCGAGGTCCTGAGCGTGCAATTGCAGGCCAAATCGCTCCCCGAAGCCAAAGCGATGGACCACATCGTCGAAATGGTGGAGGGCGCGATTGACTTGACACGCACGCTGGCGCGCGGCCTGCATCCCTCTGAATTGACAGGCGCCGCGTTTACCGACGCCCTCCGCGAACTGGCCGCCACCATTACCGAAGGATTCCAAACTCCCTGCCTTTTTCAATGCGATGTGCCGGTGGCCATTCCCGAAGGGGGCGTGGCCACGCATTTGTACCGGATTACCCAGGAGTCGATCAACAACGCCGTCAAACATAGCGACGCCTCCGAGATCATCGTGCGCCTGGAAGCAAGCGCGGCCGCCCTCCTCCTGACCATTTCCGACGACGGCGTGGGCATCCCTGATAACGTGTCCGCGGGGATGGGTTTGCGCACCATGGCCTACCGGGCTGAGGTCATTGGGGCCGCCTTCCAAATCGAACGCCTCCCGGCGGGCGGCACGCGCGTTACTTGCAGATTGCCCGCCGGCGGCTACACTTTGGAAGCTGATGCCAAAAAAGACTAGAATCGTATTGGTGGACGACCATCCACTGGTGCGCGAATGGCTGGCTAACTTGATTAATCAGCAAGCCGGCCTGGAAGTCATTGGCGACGCCGATAGCGCTCCGAAAGCGCTGCAAGTGATTGGCGCCGTCCAGCCGGAAATTGCCATCGTGGACATTTCGATGGAGGGCGGTTCCGGTCTCGAATTGATCAAAGACATCCGGGCAAGCTATCCCGGCGTGGCGGTGCTGGTCCTCTCCATGCATGACGAATCGATTTACGCCGAACGGGCCTTCCGCGCCGGGGCCCGCGCTTACATCATGAAAAGGGAGGCCACCAAGCGGGTGCTGGAGGCGATTCGCTGTGTGCTGGAAGGCAAGCTCTATATGAGCGATAAAATGGCCATGAAGATGGCAGAAAAGTTTGTCGATGGCCATCCCACGACGGAAGGTTCGCCCGTTGAAAAACTCAGCGACCGCGAATTGGAGGTCTTCCAGTTGCTCGGGCGGGGATACAACACGCGGCAAATCGCGGACGAGCTGCACGTCAGTTTCAAAACCATCCAGTCCTTCTCCGCCCGCATCAAGGAAAAGCTCAATTTCTCCAATGCGAACGAACTGCTGCGCGAAGCGGTGCGCTGGCACGAAAGCCGCCAGGAAAAATAACGCCCGAATGCGTCAGTGACGGGGGCCTGGGTGTGGCAGGGTCGCCTCGCCGAGGCGACCGCTTCGGCCAGAATTACCCCCGGACGGCTCGGCGAGCCGTCGCTACCGTCAATGACTGCCCCATTACCCCATTTTTTAAGATTTCCAGTCCAGCCGGGGAATTGTAACGTTTGGGCTGCCGCCATGTTGAGCACCTTGCGCATAAAGAACCTGGCCCTTGTTTCTGATCTCACGCTGCTGCTGCCGGCGGGCTTCAACGTCATTACCGGCGAAACCGGCGCGGGCAAATCGATCATCGTCGGAGCGCTTCACCTCCTCCTCGGCGAACGCGCCGACCGCATGCTTCTCCGCGCCGGCAGCGACAGTTGCTCCGTCGAAGCCGTCTTTGAACTGCAAGCCGAGGGGGACGCGGTGGAAAAACTTCTCGAGGAAAACGGCCTGGAGCCTTGCGCGGAAAAGCAGTTGTTGCTCAAGCGCGTCTTTTCCGCCGCCGGAGCCAACCGCCAATTCATCAACGGTTCGCCCACCACTCTGCAGGTGCTGGCGGCCATCGGCCAGGAACTGGTCGATATGCACGGGCCACACGAGCACCAGTCCCTCCTTCATCCGACGCGCCAATTGACCATTCTGGACGCTTACGCCGGGCTCAAGCCCGAGCGCGACAAATTCGCCGCCCTGCTGCGGCAAGCGCATGAATTGGAGGCGGAGAAGGTTGCGCTGATTGTCGATGAGCGGCTTTACGCCCAGCAACTGGATTTGCTCCGCTTCCAAGTCAATGAAATTGCCAGCGCGCGATTGCAGCCGGAGGAGGACGCGCGCGTGGAGGAGGATTTTAAGCGGGCCGGCAATGCCGCCCGTTTGCTCGAGTTTTCCCAGGCCGCGCTCCAGTTGCTCTCGGAGCAGGATGATTCCCTGCTCCGCCAGGCCGGTGCCCTGGGCCGCGCTTTGCAGGCCCTGCAACGGCTCGACCCCGCCGCCGCCCCTTTGCTCGCCACCCATGAGCAAGCCGCCGCCGCCTGGGCTGAGCTGCAAGCGGCCTTGCATCGCTATGCGGAGACCATCGAGGTCGATCCCAACCGTTTGCGGCAATTGGAAGAGCGCGTCAATTTGCTGCAAGCCCTCCGCCGCAAATATGGCGCGGCGGTGGCGGACGTCATGGCCTTTGGCGCGGCCGCGCAAGCGCAATTGAGTCAATTAGAGAGTCGCGACGCCGAGCTGGCCCGCCTCAACGATGAGTTGGAGGAAAAGCGGCGGGAATTGCTGCGCCGCGGGCAGCAGCTTTCCGCCCAGCGCCGCGAGGCGCTTCCCCGCTTGGCCAAGGCCGCCTTGCATCAATTGCGCGATCTCGGTTTCCAGCGGTGCCATTTTGAAATCGATCTGCGCGCCGGGCAGGCCTTCACCGCCACCGGCCTGGATGAAATCGAATTCCAATTCGCCCCCAACGCCGGCGAACCGGCCCGGCCCTTGCGCGCCATCGCCTCTTCCGGCGAAATCTCCCGCGTCATGCTCGCCTTGAAAACCGTTTTGGCCGCCGAAGATGAAATCCCGCTGCTGGTGTTTGACGAAATCGATGCCAACGTGGGCGGCGAAACCGCCGCGGTCGTGGGGGCGAAGATGGCGCAGATCGCCCGCCGCCGCCAGGTCATCTGCATCACGCATTTGCCGGCGGTCGCGGCCGCCGCCGTTTCCCATTTTGTGGTGACCAAGCGCGCCGAAGCGGGGCGGACGGTCTCGGAAATCACTCCTTTGCAGGGCGCGGATCGTGTCAACGAATTGACCCGGATGTTGGGGGGCCAGAGCGAAGCGGCCCGCCGCCACGCCGAAGACCTTTTGCAGCGCGCGCAAGGCGGCGGCGGTCAATCCTAGAGCGGTGTTTTAATAACCGTTTCTGTAACAGCACACTGGAGCTTTGAAGGGCATTGCCGACGGTCGGATGACTCAGGTGAGTGCCGCGCCCCGGATTGAGAATTGGGAATTGAAAATCTTCAATTTGCAATTCTCAATCCTGGCTCTCCACCTCGCCAGTTATTTGCGGGCTTTCGGGACCTCGCACCGCCACCAGGGCCCGGCGCAGGGGTTGGCCCTGGTAAGTGTAACCCGTCATCAAGGTCTCCGCGATCAGCGCGTTTTCCGGCGGGGCGGAAGCGCCCTCCAATTGGTGCGCTTTGGGATCGAACGCTTCGCCCGGCGCGGCCAGTGTTGGGACCAGGCCCAACCGCCGGGCGGCGTCGCGGCAGCTATTCTGAAAATGGCTGAGTTGTTCAATCAGCCCCGGCTGGCCCGAGCGGCGCGCCGCCTGAGAAAGGGCAAAAGTATGGTCCAGCATAAAGACCATCACTTGCAGCCATTCCTGTTCCGACCGCCGCATTTTCTCCACCTCCAAACGCAAATGGGCCTTTTCCGCGTCGTTGGATTTTTGCAGAAACTCCGTAAAGGCCTTCATTTCCACCGACATCGATCCCGCCACCGCTTTGGCATTGGCGGCCGCCAGGGCGGTTTGCTCGTGGAACTCGCGCCATTGCGAAGTCGCGCCGGAGATACTGGCGGCAAGCTGCTCCAGTTGTTGGAGTTGGCTCGTCGCGTCCGCCAGGAGCCGCATCTGGGCCATGGATTGCTCGTCGCGATTGCGGCGCAAGTACGGCGCCATCATGCTCCCCGCCGCCGCCACGGCGCAGGTCACGAGGAAAAGAGCTTCCCACCACAGCAACGGTTGATGCCCCCGGAAGAAGATCAGGCTGGCCGCAACCAAAAAAAACGCGTCCGCCACGAGAAATGGCCAGACGGGCAAACTGGATTCCGCATTCGTCATCGCCCCTAGCATAATTTCAAATTTGCCCCTGCAAAGCTCAATTTGGGTGCGATTAAATAGGTCAGGCAAGGAAGGCGCACACTCCGTTGCGCGCCTCATCCCGGCGGCCAGCGGAGTGGCCGCCCTACCTTTAAAACTGACCGACAGTGTTAATCGCTCCCGCTCAATTTCCTTTGCGGCGAAAGACAAAAACAGAGGAGGCGGCTTCCATGTGCTTGGCAATGCCGTCCTGGTCCCAGAAATAAGCGCTGTCGTTTTGATACACTGCCGCCAACCCGATGAGCTCGTAGAATTGGCCGGGATAGCGGTTAATCCAATCGACAAATGGCCGTGCCTCTTTCGGCCACGGCATCCAGGACGCCCCCGCGTTGATCAGGACCAGGAAGCGCGGTTTGAGCGTCTCCACGTCGGTCATGAATTCGCGCCGCATCTCCGCCGCGTAAGGCTGCTCCCGCACCAAATCATACATGTAGATGTAACCGCTGACGGAGTGTCGTCGCGCGTAAAAATAAATCTCCGGCTCGGAACCAATCACCGCAATCCTGTCGCCCGGCGCGGAATGTTCGCGGATGTAATTCCCGACCTGCTGGCATTCCACAAACGCCTCCGCCAGGTACAAGGCCTTGCTGGCCCGGGCCAATGGCAATTCAAACCAGATGGCGCGGTTCTCCCAAGTGAACCATGCGCCGGCCGCCGCAAAGAGCCAGAATGGCGCTCCGCTCAACCAGCCGGTGCGTTTCCGCCCCAGTAACCCGCCCAGCCTGGCCACCCCGTCGCCCATCAGCAGGCAGATGACCGGCAGGTCGAGAATGAAATAATGGCCGCGAAAATACAGTCCCGCCGCGGTCGCTAAAAATGAGCAAACAAAGAGGGTCGCGAAGAAAAACTTCTGTTCGGCGGCCGTCGTCCCCCCGAACATGGCGAGCAAGGCCAGCGTTCCCGCGAGGTAGAACCATCTGTCGGAACCAAAGGCGAAAAACGTGCCCAGCCGGTCCAATCCTTCCGGCAACGACTGCAATCCGCCATAGACCCGCGCGTAGGGCACGGTCCAAAACCAGAAGCGCGAAAAGGTCCCTGCCCACCAGAGCGTCAGACACGTGATCGCCAGCGGCAGGGCCATGCCCAGGCCGAGCCAGAAAACAGGGCGCGCACCGGTCCGCCACGAAATGGGCCGCGTCGCGAACGCGTCCCGCAGCAGCAGCGCCACGCCAAAAACGCCAAAAAAAAGTCCCGGTTGTTTGCACAAAAACGCCACCCCCAAAAGTACTCCGCCGCAAAACAGGGTGCGGGATTTCCTGTTTTGCCGCGCCCGCAAGAGGAGCAGTATTCCGCCCAGAGCGGCCAGCACGACGAGATTGGTCGCGTGCCCTTCCAGCCCCAGCACCGCCGGACTAAGCGAGAGGAGAACGTAAGCCGAGCAACAGACCGGCACGGCCACCCCTGCCAACACGCGGCGGGCCAATAGAAAAAGAAGCGCGAGCGTGGCCAGATTGACCACCAGAAACCCAAAATGGATACCCGCCGGACTTTCCCCGAACAACGCCATCAGGACCGCGTACGCGGCATAGGTTCCCGGCATCTTCATATTGAAGGCCAGTTTGTAGGGCGCGACCCCCTGCAGCATCAATTGCCCTGCGTAGGCGAATTCCCCTTCATCGCGCTCCAACGGCAGCGCGAGCAAACGGATGCGGACCGCAACCGCCATCAAGATCAGCAGGATTAAAACGGCGTACCAGGCAACGCGCGCTTTCACGTCAAGGAATTCATTTAATGGGCGTTTCCCAGGTTCACGCAGAAAAGTCTATCCTTACTCCGGGCATAGAGAAAGCCATTCGCTAAGGCCGGATAAGCGCGCACGCCGTCCGGCATGATTTGCACGCGATCGGACGGTTGGAAGCCGTCGGGCGTGGCCGGCGCCCGGATCAATTCGCCCCCTTCCGTGAGAATCAATAATTGCCCGCCCGCCAATAACACCGTGCCCGCTCCCACCGAGTTGTCCCGCCAGCGGACTTTCCCCGACTTCAACTCCACACAGCGCAAACTGGGCGCGGGACTGAAGCCGGGATCGGCCCGCCCGTCGATGCCGTAAAGAAAGCCCCGGTCATACACGCTGGTGGCGTAGTGGTTGGAAAGAATATCGTCGCCAGACCAAATCGTTTCCAAGCCTTTGTCCCGCACGCGAAGAAGGACCGCGCCCGTGCCGTAGCAGGCGGAAAGAAAAACTGTGTCATCAATGATCAGGGGCGTGGCGGCGTTAACCGACGCATTCATGGTGGAACGCCAGGGAAACTGGAACTGCACCGTGCCGTCAGCGGGGTTGACCGCGAGGAGGCCCGCTCTCGTAAAGAAGAAAACATAGCGCCGCTGGCGCACGGTCGCGGCGACGGGCGATGAATAACTGGCTTCGTCATGGGAGGTTTTCCACAGGACACCGCCGGTTTCGGCGTTAAACGCCACCAATCCCGCGTCTCCCGTGCCGCCGACGTTCAGAAGGAGGGCGTTGCCTTCCACCAAGGGCGAGCAGCCTACGCCGAAAAAGCCCTTTCGCGGGTGAAATTCTTTTTTGGTATTGACTTGCCAGATGAGGCTGCCGTCCGCCATTTTCACGCAGGTGAGCATGCCTTCCGCCCCAAATGTATAGACGCGCCCATGGGTGAGGCAGGGCGTGGCGCGCGGTCCTTCGTCGAAACCAAAATCATCCCGATAACCAGTGGGATAAGAATACTTCCACTTCGGCTCCCCCGTCCGCGCGTCCAGGCAGGCGACGACCTCCTCCCTTTCCAGGCGTTGAAAGAGGATGAGCTGCCCTTGCGCCACCGCCGGCCCGCTAAAACCCTGGCCGATGTTCTTTTGCCAGACCACGGGCGGCCCTTCCTTTGGCCAAACCGCGGCCAGGTCGGAACCGGCATAGACGCCGTTGCGTGCCGGCCCGAGAAATTGCTGCCAATCTTCCGCCCACCCTGGCCGCGCCGCCAGGCAGAGCGTCAAACACAATATCCATTTCGCGAGTATTTTGGCGGCCATCAGTTGCCGGGATCCTACGAGAGAACGGTAAAAGCCGCAACCAACGGCTAACGGACAGAAGAAACGAAGGGGGATAGAGAAAGTCTTCGGCGAGAGGCGCCATTTTTCCTTGGAGTGGAACGAGTGGCACAGATCAAAACTGAACAGAAGGGAACAGAGGAGCCTCTTCCGGCTCTCTGTTGCCTCTGTTTGCTCCCGTAAGTCTTTCCGTTCGTGTCACACCTAAGAAATGGCGGATTGGGTTTGCTGGAAAGCTGGTTTTATGGGAAAATCGGAGTATGAAAACAACGCTGGAGATACTCGATTCGTTATTCCGGCAGGTCAAAGCTCGCGCCGCGACGGAGGGCGTGAAGCTCAAGGATGCGGTCACAGCCGCCTTGAACGCCTATTTGATCCGGCCACGGTCACCGCCTCGGAATGGGATCAAGCCTTGCCCTTTTCCCCTGGTCCGGGGCAAGGTCGGTCCGCTGATGAAGGAGATGAGTAAGGAGACGATTGCCACACTGGAAGAAAAGGACGACCTTGAGCGCCACCGCCGATCTTTTGGACGTTAATGTCTGGCTGGCACTGGCCGTGGAAGGGCATCCGCACCACAAAGCCGCCCTGAAGGCCTGGAGTCAATTGACGCGCCCCAGCTTTTGCCGGCTGACCCATCTCGGCTTTCTGCGGTTGTTGGCAGCCTTCGAAGAATTGGGCAGGAACGGCGCGGTGGAATTACTGCCGGAACCGGCGGGGTTGGACCCGCGCTTAAAGCAGATCGCCATCCGGGCAAAGGCCGCGCGCGATTTTTGGACCGATGCCTATCTGGCGGCTTTCGCCTATTGCGCCGGCCTGCGTTTGATCAGTTTCGATGCCGGCTTCACGCGTTACAAAGACCTCCCCTGCCTCTTGTTGGATTCCGGCCGCTGAATGGTCGTCTTTACCGGGGGTACAGCGCGGCCCTTCGGCGGGCGGAGGACCTGCCCTCCCAGCCGTGCCGCGTCCTTCAATGACCATTAGCAAATCCCCAGTGACCATTTTTCAATTCTGTCCCGTGGTCTCCTCGGTTCTCTCTCAAAGTCTCTAATGCCTTTGGGACTGCCCGCCCTACGTGACGCGGCCCGATGGTTTTCGATCGCACGGGACCCTGCTCGAAGAGCATTATTGACACGGGCGCAACAGAATGGTCATGGCTCTTCGAGACCGTTCTCTTCGCTTCTCCATTGATAATGGGGCAAAAATCCCAAAGGATACGCCACACATGAAACGCTGGGTTATGCTTTTTGCCGGGTTAACCGGGATGACTGTTGGCCGGGCGGAAGGCCAGGGCCAGACGGCCATCCAACCCCCGGCGCAAGCTCCGGTCAGCATCTCAGGACCGCCGACCGCCGCCATTCCCCAAGTCGATTCCAGCGCTGCGACCGTCGTTTCCGGCCAGGAAGTGGAGGTGGGATGGCTCACGGCTATTCGCGATTTGAGCGCGCAGACGCCGGATTTTACGGTCTTCGATTCCGACAACCAACGCATGCCCAAGTTTTCCCTGCGCGGTTTCCGGGAGAACAATTTCGGAGCGGGCCAGCCGGTCGCCGGCCTTTACGTGGATGACGTGCCTTATTTCGACATGTATTCGCGCGGACTGGAGCTTTTTGACGTGCGCGACATCCAATTCATTCGCGGCGATCAGCAGACTCTCTATGGCGCCAGCGGCGTTGCCGGCGTCATCAACGTCGAAACCGTCCAACCGGGCAACGCCACCCACGGCTACGCCGAAGCCGGCTACGGCACCTATAATTACGAAGACTTCCGCGCCGGCCTTGGCGGCCCGCTCATCACCAACAAACTTTTCCTTAGTCTTGACGGCTTGGACACGCTCCGGGACGGTTTCGTCTCCAACCACACGATGCGCGATCATCCCGACAGCCGCGACGCCCTGGCCGGGCGCGGCGCCCTGCGCTGGGTTCCGAGCAGCGCCTGGAGCATTACCCTGACCGGCAATGCCGCCCAGGAACGGGACGGATTTGTTCCCACCTACCTGCCCGGCGCGGACGCCAGTTCTTTCTCCGTCTATCGCAACCTCGACGGCGACGTGCATACGGACAATGTCGATGAAGCGTTGAAAATCAGCTACAGCTCCAGCTCGTACAAGATAACCTCCATCACCACCCATCGCAATTGGCATGAGGATTCGCTGCAGGACTTCGACTTTTCCGCGGCCAATATCGCGGACGGTTTCTCCTCCCCATCCATCAACCAATGGAGCGAAGAATTGCGGGCGCAATCGCCCACGGATTCCGGGCCGCTGAAATGGCTCGCGGGCTTGTTCTTCTTGTCAGACGATCTGCGGACCGATTCCGGCAGCACCCAATTTTCCCTGGCGCCGCCTGGCACCGGCCAAACGCTGGCCGAGACCCAAAATGACACTTACGCCGCTTTTGGCCAGGCCACGGCAACTTTTCTGCGACAACATCTCGATTTGACCCTGGGTCTGCGGTTGACCTACGACGAAGGTTCCATCTCGCGCGCGGGCGCTGAAACCGCCGCAGGCCAGCCTGCGCTTTCCACGGGCGCTTACGATTTGTCGAAAGATTTCACTTCCGTGCAACCACGGGTCGCCGCGGCTTGGCACTTCACCCCCAAATTGGAAGTGTATGCCAGCGCCACCGAAGGTTACCAAAGCGGCGGGTTCAATCCTTCGGTCAGTAACCCCGCCTTGAGCGCCTACAGCCCGGAACGTTGCTGGGAATTTGAGGCGGGCGCCAAAACCTCCTGGATGAACAACAAGCTCGCGGTCAACGCGGCTTTCTTCTATACAGAAGCCGACGATTACCAGACTTATCGGCTCAATCCGTCAGACCCGACGCAACGCTACCTGCTCAACGCCCCGCGCGCCGCCCTGGAAGGGGCGGAACTGGAAGTCACGGCCCGACCCTTCCGCAGCCTGGATCTTTCAGGTTCGTTTGGCTATACCCACGCCGTTTATGAGCGGTTTACCGAACCGGTGGCGGCGGGCGGGTTGACGCTCGACGGCAAGCCCATCAGCTTTGTCCCGGAATTCACCGCCAATCTCCTGGCCCGCTACCGGCTGCCGTGGTGGCACCTTTACGTCAGCGGTTCCTGCATCGGCGTTGGCCGATACGAGTTGGACGACGCGGACAACATCACGTCGGGTCCGACCGTGCAAAGCTTCTACGCCCTCGTCAACGCCCAAGCCGGCTACCAGGGCAGGAATTTCAGCCTCTATTTCTTCGCGAACAATATTTTTGACAGACACTACTTCAACAATGCCCTCAACCTGGGGTATTCCGCGTTGGTGCTGGAGCCGGGCGATCCGGCAACTTTCGGCATCGCCGCCCGCGCGCGGTTCTGATGAGAATCGTCAACTATTTTGTCATCGCGGGGCGGGGACGCGGCTTGCACAGCGCGAAAATGTCGGTCTGATGGCGGATGCCAAAACGTTCGATGCGGTGGCCATCGGTTTCCGACGGCTGTTGATAAACCGGGTTGGCCGGTTTGCCGGTCTTGATTTCCTCCACCAACTCGCCAACGTTCTGCAAAATCCGCGTCGGTTGATAGACGTAATCGCCCACCATTTCAAATTGGGTGGAACCGCTCAGCACCAAATAGGATTGCATTCCCGCCTCAAACGCGCCGCGAATGTCTGTTTCCATCGTGTCGCCAATCATGACGACTTGCTCGAGCGCCGAATTGGTAAAGCCGGCCAGTTTCTTGCGGGCTTGCTGGAACATGAAGACGTTTGGCTTGCCGAGGTAGTAAGCCCGGCGCCCCGTGCTGGCTTCCAGGAACGCGGCGGTCGCGCCCGCCCCGGGGCGAGTTTTTTCGCTGGAGACCGGGCACCAATTGTCCGGGTTGGTCGCGAGCAAGCGCGCGCCGCGCTCGATGCATTCATGCGCCTTGCTCAGTTTCTCCATGGAGATGGCCCCTTCGCCGATGACCACATAATGCGGGCGAATGGTGTCGTTGGGGATTTTCTGCTCGTGCAACGCGGCCAGCAAACCGCCCTCCCCCACGGCGAACACCGTGCAGTTCGGATCGGCCGCGCAGAGAAAATCGGCGGTATTGAGCGCCGAAGTATAAAAATGACGCCGGGACAAGCCGTGGATGCCTAAGTGTTTCAGGCGCACGACCAGGTCCTCGGGCGTGGGCGCGGAGTTATTGGTCAAGAACAGGAAAGGCGTGCCCGTGGCGTTGAGCGCATGCACGAACTCCGCCGCTCCAGCAATCAGTTGGTTTTCCCTGTAAATGACCCCGTCCATATCAATCAGGTAGCCTGTTTTCATAATCAAAATTGGCCTAACTAAACTCTTCGAGCCTGCATGGGAATATGGGAACGAGGCAGCCGAAGAATTGCCGCCGGGTAATGGACAGCGGCCTATCGGTAACGCAGGAAGGCCGCTTTGTCAAGGGCGGGTGGTTCGGGAGGTGTGATTAAAAGTGTTATCAGGCATGGTAGGGTGCGCGCCAAGGCGGCGGGCAAGGGACTGCCCGCCCTACCTTAAAATTGGCCTACGGTTTTAATCGCACCCTCGACTGGGATGCTGAGGGGAGACGTATTCAAACTCCAAGGTAGGGTCGCTTCGCCGAGGCGTCGGCGAGCCGTCCCTACCTTCTATTTGCACTCAGAACACATGGCCGCCAAAAATCCGGTCGTTGATTCTCAATACTTTACTGAAGGTTAGGAGCCGCGCAAAAATAACTGTCACAGTTAATGCGATATTGTGTAGTTCCACTCGCCATGAAATGCGTTCGGGGTCAGGCGCACAGCTTGCATAGCTTCCTTCGAGACTTTG
>JBKQWF010000283.1:0-30432 GCA_052139695.1 Limisphaerales bacterium | reverse complement strand
TTAGTCTCGACTCATTCTTGCTATCGTTGCCGCGCATGGAAACGAGGCAACGCTTTCGAGGGCCGCGCTGGCGCGCCACGGCAGAATCGTCCCCCTCCCGCTGGCCCCCCCGCCGGCAGCTTAACCGGCGCCTCCAAAACGCCAACTGGCCCAGAACCTCCCCTCCTGCCTCAACCAGATGCCGGAAGTCCGGGCCATCCCGAACCAAATTGAACCAAATTGAGGTAAATTGAGCCGCTGCGACCCCCCCGGGGGGGGCGCGCCCTGCCGCGATGCCTTCGCTCTCTCTTTCCGACTGGAAGAATCTTGTCGTGCGCCTAACGCCCCAAGCCTTAACCACTTTTCGGAGAGCGCGGTCGTCTCGGCCGCCCCCGTTGGCGTCCCGCCGACGGGCTCTTTCTCTCGCCGGTTTCACCATTCTGGCGAGTCCGCAACCTTATCGCTCACGATTTTGGGCGAATACCGGTCCCAAGTCTCGCCTAACGTTCGCGCTGCACCTCAATGCTTCGATGGGAATCGTATCGCACTGGCAAGATGCGGTTGGCGAGACGCCAACTGCGGCGGCCGGGACGGTCGCGCTCCCCAACCTGAAACTCGCTCACCTTGGGCGCAACCTGCCCCTTGGGCTTGCGTTGCGTGTTACCTTGCGGTAACAAAAGGCCGTTGGACGCGGGACGCGCGGCGCGGCCCGGCACATTACGATGAAAAATTACGACTTCCTTGTTTTGGGCAGCGGGATTGCCGGGCTCTTCTTTGCCTTGAAAGTCGCGCCCTACGGCAAGGTGGCCATTGTCACGAAGAAATCCAGCGCCGAGTCAAACACGAATTATGCCCAAGGCGGCATCGCGGCCGTGACGAGCAAGGAGGACTCGGTTGAAATCCATGTCCGCGACACGTTGCGCGCGGGGGCGGGGCTGTGCCGGGAAGAGGTGGTGCGGTTGATCGTCAGCGAAGGCCCGGCGCGAATCGCGGAGTTGATGGAGCTGGGAATGAAATTCACCGAGCGGGAAATCAACGGGGGCCGCGAATTGGACCTGGGCCGCGAGGGGGGGCACACCAAGCGGCGCATTCTCCATGCCAAAGACATCACCGGGCGCGAAGTCGAACGCGCCTTGCTCGCGGCCGCGGCCGCGCAACCCAACATCGAGATTTTCGAGAATCATCTGGCCATTGACTTGATCACCGCGCGCAAGGGCGGCGCCCCGGAAGCCAACCGCTGCCTGGGGGCCTACGCGCTTGACAAGAACAACGACCAAATTGAGACCTTTGCCGCCCGCACCGTCCTGCTGGCGACGGGGGGCTGCGGCAAGGTTTATCTTTACACGACCAACCCGGACATTGCCACGGGCGACGGCGTGGCCATGGCCTACCGGGCCGGAGCGGCGGTGGCCAACATGGAGTTCATCCAGTTCCATCCGACCTGCCTTTATCATCCTCGCGCCAAATCCTTTCTCATCAGCGAAGCGGTGCGCGGCGAGGGAGGCATTCTGAAAACGGTGGAAGGCGCGTCTTTCATGGAGAAGTATCATCCGCAGCAGTCCTTGGCGCCGCGCGACATCGTGGCGCGGGCCATCGACACCGAGATGAAGAAAAGCGGCGCGACAAATGTTGTGCTGGACATCACGCACAAGCCGGCCGCTTTCCTCAAAGACCGTTTTCCCAATATTTACGCCACCTGCCTGGAGTATGGCATCGACATTACCCGGCAGCCGATCCCCGTCGTGCCGGCGGCGCATTATCAGTGCGGCGGCGTGGTCACGACGGTGGATGGACAAACGGAGATGCCGGGACTTTACGCGGTGGGGGAAGTGGCCTGCACGGGTTTGCACGGCGCCAACCGGCTGGCGAGCAACTCGCTGCTCGAGGCGCTGGTTTGCGCCCATCGCGCCTCCGAACGGGTGCGAGCGCATCCGGACCCCAAGAGCGATTCGCCGCTGGCGCCCTGGCAGCCCGGCCACGCCCATAATGTGGATGAACTGGTGGTGATCAACCACAACTGGGATGAAATTCGGAGGATGATGTGGGATTACGTTGGCATCGTGCGGACCAACAAGCGCCTGCAACGGGCTTGCAGCCGCATTGCCAACCTGCAAGAGGAAATCCAAGACTATTACTGGGATTTCATTGTCACAAGCGACTTGCTGGAATTGCGCAACATCGCGACGGTGGCCGAGTTGATCATCACCTCCGCCCTGCGGCGTCCGGAAAGCCGCGGCCTGCATTATAATTTGGACTATCCGAATCCCGACCCGGCCTGGGCGCAACGCGACACCGTCTTGCGCAAAGGTCCCAGCCAGGTGCGGCAGGCTCGTTAAGATCGCATCCGCCCAATTTGGGCGGAGCGTTCAAGACGAAAACGCTGGCGGCAAACTATATTCTATCCCGGAGTCTCCTCAGTAATCGCAGCCGGATGCCACGGACGTCTGCCAAGAGGAATCGCTTGACAGATGTTGTTTAGTAATGCACGGTATGACGAAAACCTATTGGGGTTCAGATTGCTCCAGACCGGTCACGGAGCGATATCGGCTTGCCCCAATTCGGCGCAATCGTTGTATGAAAACCATAACCGTTGTGATAAACAGCCTCGTTCTTGGGAGCTTGGCAATCGCAACCTCCGCCCATGCGAACGTGATCTATAATAATCTTGAGGCCACCTCAAGCGGCGCTGACCAAGTCCTCTACGTTGGTCCGCTCTTCGATTCCTTTACGCCCACCTCCACCGAAACGATTACCAGCCTGCGACTAGCACTGGGGACTGCGTTTGGTCCTCAAACCGGTACACTTGAAATTGGCCTCTACAGCACCCCCGCCAATCCGACTCTGGAATATCCTTTGACCTCCATGTTGGGAACGATTAATGAATCAACAATAACCTCCGGTAATATCGAGGATTATTCTGTTTCGCTGCTCGCCAATCCCGTAGTCACAGCGGGTACGCGATACTGGATAGGCCTGACGACGGACGCGGGCGACATCATTTGGTCTTGGTCAACGGACACATCTGGCCCAGGGGTGGCTGGGGAATATTTCGCCTTTGATGGGGGATCGACGGTTGATCCTAATTCCGAAGGGCCGTACCAGATGGATCTGACGGGCGCTCCGGCACCCGACTTGGCGAATCCTGCTTTGTTGCTGGCTCTTTTCGGGGGAGGACTCGTCACCGCTACCTGGAGGTCTTTGGCCAGAAGGACCCGCACTCCCGCGGGACCGCCTTGACCAGAACGTAACGATTAGCGGTTCCATGTTCGCACCTAAAAAACGCGCCTGGGTAGAGCGGAACTGCTGCTCCCCAAAATCGCAGGCCCATCGCCAGCGAATTTCGGCCATCTGTTCGCTGCTAGAACGAAAGCGGGGCGAACTGAGATCTCATAGAAGCTGGCGGATAACCGGCCTTGCCTTGTTTGCCGTTGGGCTGGCGGCCTGTTTTGCCGGTCCGCTCTTCGCGCTTGTTCGCTTCTCACTGCATGACCGGTGCTTTAACTATATCCCTCTGGTCCCGGTCATCAGTCTGTATCTGATTGCACTAAAGAACCCGGAACTTCCACAGCGGAGCGGTCTGTCCTGGAGAGGGGGGGCGGCATGGATGCTGGGTGGATTTCTGCTTCTGATGGGATGCAAGTGGGCGGCGCTTTGCAATTGGAGACTGGAGCCGGGAAATTATCTGGCATGCATGACAGTGTCATTTTTGTTGTTTCTGGTGGGGGGCTGCGTGACGTTTCTTGGGGGCGGGATTTGCCGGGAACTCTTGTTCCCGATCGCTTTCCTTTCCTTTATGGCTCCCATTCCCTCCGGGGTCTTCGATTGGACCACGCGGTTTTTCCAACAAACTTCGGCTGCCACGGCCCACCTGTTTTTGGCCGCCGCCGGGATGCCGGTTTTTCGTCAGGGCATGACCTTCCACATGCCTGGTTTTAATCTTCTGATTGTGCCTGAATGCGCCGGGATGCACTCCACCGTGGTTTTTCTCCTCAGCGCTGCGCTGACGGCGCATTTGTTCTTGCGGACAGGCTGGAAGCGCGCGTTGCTGGTGGCGCTGGCTATCCCGCTGGCCATTGTGCGGAACGCCTTTCGTCTTTTCGTCCTCTCCGAACTGTGCGTCCACATCAGCCCCAAGATGATCGATTCCTTCGTTCACGAGCGGTGCGGCCCGATCTTCTTTGCCCTCTCCTTCCTGCCCTTGATCGCGGCGCTCACGCTGCTGAGAAAATCCGAAGTGCTTGATTCAAAAAGTCCTGTGGCGGCTGCCCCGGCTTGAGCTGTAAAATCGCGCCCGCCAGATTGTCCTTTACGCGGCGCTTGGGCTTGATTAGTTCTAGTGATGATTATGGAATTAATCGGAAACCTTTTGGTGGCGCAGTCTGGAGGCCCAACAGCCGTGATCAATGCCAGTATCGCGGGGGTCGCCCAGGAGGCAGCCAAACACTCTTGTATTACGAAAACCTATGGAGGATTGAATGGCATCTTTGGCATCCTCAATGAACAATTAATCGATCTCGGCCAGGAAACTCCCGAAACTATCGAGAGCCTGAAATACACCCCTGCCGCCGCGCTGGGCACTTGCCGTTACAAGATCGACTTCAAAAAGAAACCGGAACGGGCGGCCCGCGACATGGACCGTCTCTTTGAAGTCTTCAAGGCGCACAACATCCGCTATTTTTGCTACGCCGGCGGCAACGATTCGCAGGATACGGCGGATAAAATGCATGATGAAGCGATCAAGCGCGGCTACGAAATGCGGGTCATCGGCGTGCCCAAGACAATCGATAACGATTTGCCCCAGACCGATCATTGCCCCGGCTTCGGCTCGGTGGCCAAGTACAATGCCTGCACCGTGATGGAGGTTGCCACCGATGTCAGCAGCATGGCCACAGACGACGGTTCGTGCTGCATCATTGAAGTGATGGGACGCAGCGCGGGATGGATCGCGGCCAGCGCGGTGCTGGCCAAGCGCCAGCCGAATGACGCCCCGCACATTATCCTGCTGCCGGAAATCCCTTTTGACGAAGCCAAGTTCCTGGCCAAGGTCCAAGAAACGGTGGCGCAGATCCACTACTGCATTGTCGTGGTGGGCGAAGGACTGAAGAACCCGGACGGGAGCGAGTATAGCGCCGACAAATCGCGTTTGGACGCGTTCGGGCATCCCGTCCTCTCAGGCGCGGCGGAGCGGTTGGCGGAATTGGTTTTTGGCAAGCTCAACACCAAGACCCGTTCGGTCAAGCTGGGTTACGCGCAACGTTGCGCGGCCCATTACGCCAGCGCGACGGACGCGGTCGAGGCTTTCAAATGCGGCCGGGCGGCGGTGAAAGCGGCAGTGCGAGGCAAGAGCGGCTTCATGGTCAAGCTGGTGCGCAAGGAAGGGACCGAATATTCATGCACCACCGGTTTGCAACCCCTGCGCGACATTGCCAACGTTGAACACATGGTCCCGCGCGATTGGATCAGCGAGGATGGCTTCATGCCGAACGAGAAGTTCGTCAATTATGCCCGTCCGCTCATCGCGGGCGAGTTACGCGTGCCCACGGAAAACGGGCTGCCGAAATACGGAGTGCTGGCGCGAAATCTTGTCGCCAAGCAACTTCCTCCGCGACCTTAACTGCGGCTGACCGTATATTTCCGTCGTGTTGCTTCGGCTCATTTGCCGAAGCAACGCTCGAAATCCCCTTGCCTCATTGCGGCCCAATTTGGCACGGCTGCCTAAGGCACTACCGCATAAAACATGACAGACACGATCAAACAGAAGGCTCCAACAGACAAAAGGGCCAAAGGAAAAATCCAAGAGGCCACAATCGTCGGAATTTCTGCCTGCTCCGGATCATCGGGTGAATAGCGCACTTTGACTTTTCGCCCGCTGGAAGGGGCCGCGCCGCCAAAACCGGTTGATTCAGTGAAGACAACTTTCTCGCCGCTGGGGGCTTGAAATTCGACTTCCCGCCGGTATGTCGTTCCTGCTTTTGGACCCCACTCCTCCTTAAATCCGACCACGGTGCCGCGGGCAACATTCCATTTGGTGGTCATTATGTAAGTCCTGCGAAACAAATAAGCGCCAATACCGCCAAAAAGACCGCCTATTCCCAACGCGACTGTACCTGCGATCAGGCGGCCTTCGATTGGCATATGCTGGTAATGCACTATCCTGAGATTGCCTGAAAAGGCTCCGTGGGCGATTACAATATGACGGATTTTTTGTCATGTGCGCCCTCCTTTTTCCCCTGGCAGCGCCGTGGGATGGAGCTGGTGCGCCGCCGCACCCTGGCGGAGGGCTTGTTGGGCCGGGCCATCGCGGAGATTCCCCTGCTTCTTCACTCTTGCAGTTTGGGAATGGCACAGGCAAGTAGATGGCTCGATTGCTCTATGAAGAATCAGGTTTATCTGGCCATTGACATCGGCGCGGAAAGCGGACGGGTCATGGCCGGCTCGTGGAATGGTTCCCAAATCCGGCTGGAAGAATTGCACCGCTTTTCCAATGGCCCCGTGCAGGTGGCCGAGACCCTGCGGTGGGACGTGCTGCGACTTTGGTCGGAGATTCAGAACGGCCTGGCCATCGCCGCCAAACACTTCGGCGACAAGATCGTCTCGGTCGGCGTGGACACCTGGGGAGTGGATTTTGTCTTGCTGACAAAAAATGGCGAAATGCTGGGGCAGCCTTACCATTACCGGGACCACCGGGTGGACGGAATGTTTGCCCAGGCGTTTGCCAGGGTGCCGCGAGCCGAGATTTTTGCCCATACCGGCCTGCAATTCATGGAGATCAATACTCTTTACCAACTGCTGGCCTTGCGACAAGGCAATCCTGATCTCCTGGCGGCGGCGGACCATCTCCTGATGATGCCGGAGTTCTTTCACTGGTGTCTTTGCGGATCGCGGGTGGCGGAGTTCACCAATGCCAGCACCACGCAATGCCTCAACCCTGTCCGGCGGGATTGGGCGTTGGACTTATTGCGGAAACTGGATTTGCCGGCAAGAATCTTCCCGCAAGTCGTCTCGCCCGGCACGGCCTTAGGCCCCCTGCGCGAATCCGTTGCCGCGCGGACCGGGCTTGGCCGCATCCAAATCGTCGCCCCGCCGACTCATGACACCGCCTCAGCGGTGGCCGCCATTCCGACAGCCAATACGGGGCGGACCGATTGGGCCTACATCAGTTCGGGCACCTGGTCGCTGATGGGCGTGGAGACGCAAAACGCCGTGCTTTCCCAACGCGTGCTGGAACTCAACTTGACCAACGAAGGCGGCATTGACGGCACCTTCCGCTTGCTGAAAAACATCACTGGTCTTTGGCTGGTGCAACAATGCAAAAAGGCCTTTGAGGCGCGCGGGCTGCAATTGGATTACGGTGAAATGGCGCGCCTGGCGGAGGAAGCCCCGAAACCGGTGGGTCTCATCGATCCTGACGACCCCAGTTTCGCCAACCCGCCTGACATGGCGCAAGCCATCCAGGCGTATTGCCGCAAAAATGACCAACCGGTGCCCGCCAGCGAAGGCGCGTTGGTGCGTTGCGCCCTGGAAAGTCTGGCGGCGAAGTACGCGCGCGTTCTGGCAGCCTTGGAAGAAGTCGCCGGGAACAGGATCAACGTCATCCATATCGTCGGCGGCGGTTCGCGCAACCAATTGCTCAACCAACTGACCGCCAACCGTTGCGGGCGGCGCGTCATCGCCGGCCCGGTGGAAACGACCGCGCTGGGAAATGTTTTGGCCCAGGTGCGCGCCGCGGGAGAGTTGAAATCGCTCGCGGAAATGCGGGAAGTCGTGCGCGCCGCGGGAGATTTGCAGATTTTTGAGCCGTCGGCGCCGTCGGCTTGAGGATTTGAATTCTTCTCCATCTGCATTTAGAAGTAGTTCATGCGCAAAGAAGATGTTCGCTGGTCCGCCAAAGCCAGGGTTGTACGGCGCCGTAAACCGCTGCCACGATCCTTCAAGGACCTGACCCCCAGCAAACACTTCAATCCCAGCACGTTCTTCTACGAAATGGTTTGGAAGGCGCTTTTGACTCCGCGCACCGGCGAGCACATGCGCCCGCGCTTTCCCAAATTAAATTACGGCCAAGTGGCACTGACCTGGATTGGCCACTCCTCCTTCCTGGCCCAGTTTACCGATCTGAATCTGCTGATCGATCCGAACTTTGCCAACTGGCTCTTCTTGCTCAAGCGCGTCCGCCGTGCTGGGTTGAAAATCCAGGATCTGCCGCCCATCGACGTCGTTCTTTTGACTCACGCCCATTTTGATCACTTTCATCGGCCAACGCTACGCAAGCTGCCAGCGCCGAAAATTGGCATTATGCCTTGGGGCATGGGTGATCTGGCCACCGACCTGGGCTTTGAGCGCATTATTGAATTGCAATGGTGGGAAAGCTTTTCGCATGGCGGCTGGCGCGTGACTCTGACGCCTTCCCAACACTGGGGAGCGCGCGTGCTGCGGGACGACCATCGCGGCTACGGCGGGTTCATTATCGAACACCAGGGGCGCCGGATTTACCATGCTGGAGACAGCGCCTATTTCCCTGGCTTTAAGGAGATTGGGCGCAACAGCCCGCCGGAAATCGCCATGCTGCCCATCGGGGCCTATTTCCCCGATTCCTTCCGCCATGTCCACATGGGGCCGGATGAAGCAGTCAAGGCCTTCACCGACCTTAAGGCAAAGTGGCTTACACCCATGCATTACGGGACCTTCAAGTTATCGTTTGAAGACATTGATGAACCGTTGCGGTGGCTCAAGGAGTTGGCTGAAACTCACGGGTTAAGCCATCGTCTGCGCATTTTACAGGAAGGGATTCCAGCGGTTTTCTAGGGCATGGATAGCAGCGGTTGCGGGGCTATTTGGATTCTTTACACCGTCAGCCGGGCGCTTCCTTATCGGAACATTTTTGAGAATTTGTTAGGACTAAGATATTTATAATCAAAGACTTGCAAATGTATTCAATAAAAATGCTGGAAATAGTAAAAAAAACTTGTTGTCAAACTTTGGTCGATTCCCGTATTGTCCGGCCTAATGCACCGTTTTTGGTGTCGATGGTGAACTGTTTTCATCTTGAAACATCAACAACGAACAAACCTAACAATCGCAGGAGGAACATGAAAGTAGAGAAATGGACACTCGGGTTGGCGGCCTCGGGGCTGATCAGCCTTTCGCCAGCGCTTCTGGCTCAGACCGCGCCGGCCGCTAGTCCCCTTGGACAGCAAACTCCCATTCTGACCGCTTTGTCCGCAACCACCATCAGTGGTTACGTTGACACTTCGGCGGTGTGGAACCCTGGCACAGGAAACGCAAACCCCGCGCCCTATGCCTTCAACGCCGGCAAACAAGACGGCTTCAACCTTGATTCCGTCGATATCAAGATCGCCAGGCCGCTGCAAGAGACGGGTTGGTCCGCCGGCTATACCGCGGAACTCAGCTATGGACCAGACGCCCAGGGTATTGATGGCGGCGCCTATCCGATTCGCCAGGCTTTTGTCGAGTTGAACATGCCGGTCGGCAATGGCCTTGACTGGAAACTTGGACGCTTCGACAACCTCCTTGGCTACGAGTCCAGCGACAGCTTGAAGAATCCGAACTTTACCCGCTCTTACGGTTATTCCGTTGAGCCGACGGAACACACCGGGTTGCTGGCCAGCTACAAGTTCAGCGATGCCGTTGCCCTGCAGGCGGGAATAGCTGACACGGTCACTACGCAACCGTTTAGCGTGAACCAGCGGGTTGGCGCGGAATCACAAAAGGGCTATATAAGCTTGCTCACTTTGACGGCGCCGGATAGCTGGGGCTTCCTCAAGGGCTCGACCCTTGCCGGTGGCTTCGACTACGGCCAAGGTTTAGCGAGTAAGGACCGGCGCGAATTCTACGTTGGCACGACCATCAACACGCCGATCAAGGACTTCTCCGTTGGCGCTTCCTTCGACTCCATCGAGCACCTCGACATAGGATCTCTAGACGCCGGGTATTTCGCGGCCTACGCGGGGTATGCGTCGTACAAGCTGACCGACAAACTCACGGTGAACGGTCGCTTTGAATACGCGGACGGCCCGGCTCTTGGGTTCATGGCGGACGCCATAAATGGCGTCCCGACCATCTCGGCTGGAGAAGCTGGAACAGTCGCAGTGCTTAATCCTATGGACAAGGTGTTCGCGGTTACCGGGACCCTGCAGTATGACCTGTGGGAAAATGTGATCAGCCGGTTGGAAGTTCGCTGGGACCATGACGCCAGCGGACGGGAAGCCTCTGATGGAAGTGCCGCGGCCTTTGGCGGAACCGGCGCGGGCGCTGTCCCGGACAAGCTGAACGAGATCATGATCGCGGCCAACGTGATCTACAAGTTCTAGTTGACGGGAATTCAATTCCAACCCCTCCCGGGGAACCGGGAGGGTTTTTTTATTTAAGCCGCATCCACGCAGATGGATTGGGGAGCGCGGGCCTCCCGCCAAAAGAACCCGAGAGTGCCGCGCGGGACGCGCGCCACAGCGACCGGGACGGTACCGGGACGGTCGCGCTCCCCGGACCGCCGGCATGGCGAAGGTTTAGAGAATCGCGCCGGAAGCGCGGTGGAAAAACTGAAGGCTGTAACGGCCTTGCTTGCGGCGCAGACGCATCGGTTCGGTGAAGGCCGCCGAAAGTGTTTTCGCGGTCAGCGTGTTCTCCCGCGGGCCCGAAGCCAGAACTTGCCCCTTTTTCAACACCAGGACGTGCGAGAAGACGGGCATGATTTCTTCAACGTGATGCGTGACCAGCACCAGCGCCGGGGGCCGGGGGGCGCTGCCAAGACGTTCGAGGAATTGCAAAAAGCGTTCGCGGGCCGCCGGGTCCAAACCAGCGCAAGGCTCATCCAAGATTAGCAGCGGCGGGCTGGCCATCAGCGCGCGGCCGATCAACACCCTTTGTCGTTCCCCTTGGGAGAGGTACAACCAGGGCCGTTCCGCCAGGGCAGAACATTCGATTTGTCGGAGAGTTCTTAAGCCGCGACGGCGGTCGGCAGCGGTCATTTTCCCCCAAAAATCGATCATGGCGAATTTGCCGCTGACAATGGTTTCAAGGGCCGTTTCCTCCGGGGGAATTCGTTGGCGGATGGCCGAGCTGACGACGCCGACCCGTTTGCGCAACTCCCGCCAGTCGGTGCGTCCGTAGCGTTGGGAGAACAGTTCGACCTCGCCGCCCGAGGGCGTGAGATAACCCGTGAGCGCGCTCAAGAGGGAAGTTTTTCCAGAACCGTTCGCGCCGAGGATGACCCAGTGTTCGCCTGGATGAACGCGCCAGGAAATCGAATCGAGAATGACCGCGACGCCTCGGCGCACGATTAAACCCGAAACGGCGAGGATGGGTTTAGGGCGGGCGCTAACCATTCAGCGCGTAAAAGATACCGGCGAACAGAGCGCAGGTCAGCAAACCGACAATGAACGCGATAATCAGATTGCGGAAAAAACGTTTGCGCGCTCCCCGTCCTTGACCGGGGAGTAAATAATAAAAGCTCTTAGCTTTCCTAGGCATTTTCAGAAATTGCTGCAAACATGTTGCAATAAAAAAGGTTCATTTGTCAAACTGTCTGATATTGATGGGTGCGATTAAATGTGTCGGGCAAGGCAGGGCGCGTCACTCCTGGCGCGCCTCTCCGGCGGGCAGAGAACTGCCTGCCCTAACGTAACGCTGACCGATGTTGATTATGCTGCGCAAGATGCCGATGGCGTTGGTTTTATGCTTGCTGCCCCTTTGCCTGCGGGCCCAACCGCGGGAACCGGTCGGGGGATTTCTGGCCATGTCCCGGCAGATGGTCATTGTCACGGCGGCGGATTGGAACGTAACGGCGGGGTCGATGCGGCGGTTCGAGTTTGATCGCGGCCATTGGCAACCTGCCGGGCCTTCCCTTCCTGTGGTTCTGGGAAGCAACGGTTTGGGATGGGGTGCCGGATTGCAGCCGGACAATCTTCCCGGTCCGCAAAAACGCGATGGGGATGGCCGAAGCCCGGCAGGCGTTTTTCGGCTGCCGTATTGTTTTGGTTACGCGCCGCCGGACGAAGTGCGGGCCATTCGGATGCCGTATATTCAATGCACCGCGACGGTTGATTGCGTCGAGGATACCAATTCGAGCTATTACAACATTATAAAGGACCGGTTGACGGCGGAGAAAGCCGATTGGAGGAATTCAGAGGCGATGCGGCGCGCGGACGATCAATATCGGCTGGGAGTTTTTGTGGAAAACAACGGCAACCCGGCGCACCCCGGCTTGGGCGCATGCCTTTTTCTCCATATCTGGCAGGGGCCGGGCGAGGCGACCAGGGGCGGCACCGCGATGAGCGCCGGAGCGATCGAGAGCATCGTGGGCTGGCTGGACCCGCGCTCTATTCCGATTCTGGTGCAGCTTCCGCTGGCAGAATACCGGCATTACGAAGGGGCATGGCGTTTGCCGCCAGTGCCCGGCCCAAAAAATCCGTAACTGCCTGGCGTATGCTCAACTGTATCTGGCTGGCGTTGGTGGTAGCGGCGGTGGTGATTGGCGGATGCAACAACTGCCTGGATGAGGTGGTCAAGGGCGCCTTTGACATGGCGAGGTCCGCGGTCATGGAGATCGCGCTGCCGTTGTCGGCTATCATTACCATCTGGCTGGGCGTGATGCGCTTGGCGGAAAAGTCCGGCTTGGTCCTTTTTCTCGCGCGCTGCCTGCGACCCGTGTTGCGCCGGCTTTTCCCTGAAGTTCCCGCCGACCATCCGGCGATGGGGGCCATTGTCATGAACATCGCCGCCAATATGCTCGGCCTGAGCAACGCCGCCACGCCGCTGGGCTTGCGGGCGATGACGGAATTGCAATCGCTAAACCCTCATCCCGCGACGGCCAGCAATGCCATGTGTACCTTTCTTGCCATCAATACCGCGTCGGTCCAGATCATTCCCGCGACGGCTGTGGCCATCCTCGCGGCGGCGGGCGCAAGAAATCCAACAGCAATCGTTGGCACGGCGCTGATGGCGACGGTGGCTTCGCAAGCGGTCGGCCTCACGGCTGTCAAGACACTGGAAAAATTGCCTGTTTTTCGGGTGCGTCCGGAATTAGGGGAACAACCGTCCAAGCCGCTGCCGAGTTCCGTCCAGACCGCGGCAGTCGAAGCCGCCCCCGCCGCTCCGCTGACGTTATGGGGAAAAGGTTTGCTCATCGTGTTTGGCGCATTTTTCGTCTGGCTGTTCGCGCGCTTGCTCCTCTCCGGCGACAGCGCTGCCAGTGGCCTATTTCCCCGTGTTGTGCGCGCCGTGTCGCTTTTGGCGATTCCGTTTTTCCTCTCCTTCTTTCCTCTTTACGCGGCCTTGCGGAGGATCAAAGTCTATGAGGAGTTCGTGGAGGGGGCCAAGGAAGGATTTGCCGTCGCCATCCGCATTATCCCCTATTTGGTGACGATCCTGGCGGCGGTGGGAATGTTTCGCGGCGCGCACGGCATTGAACTGGTCGCCCGGGTGCTCAAGCCGGTGCTGGATTTTTTCCGTTTTCCGCCGGAACTGCTCTCGCTGGCGCTGATGCGCCCCCTCAGCGGGAGCGGCAGCATCGCGCTGGTTTCCGACGTGGTCAAAACCTATGGGCCAAATTCAATTTACAGCATGATGGCGGGGACCATTCTCGGCAGCACGGAAACGACCTTTTACGTGATCGCGGTTTATTTCGGTTCCGTGGGCATCCGCCGGACGCGCCATGCCGTGGCGGCGGGACTGCTGGCCGACTGCGCGGGAGTGATCGCCTCGGTCATCGTGTGCCGAATGGTTTTCCACTAGGCTTGGCGGCTACCCCGCGTTGGCCATCGCTTGGAAGGAAATTTGCAACATGCGCTCAATGGGTTGGCGGGCGCGGGCGATGATTTCCGGGCTTAACTCGACGCGCGGGCTGAGGTTCTCCATGCAATCGTGCAATTTTTCCAGGGTGTTCATCTTCATGAATTTGCACTCGTTGCAGCGGCAATTCTCCACCGGGACGGGGATGAAGCGTTTGCCCGGGCATTCTTTGCGCAAGCGATGAATGATCCCGGCCTCGGTCGCGATCAAAATCGCAGAGGCCGGGCTGCGTCTGGCATAGTCGATCATTTTCTCGGTCGAACAAACTTCATCCGCCAGCAACCGCACCGCTTTGACGCATTCGGGATGGGCCACCAGCGGGGCGTCGGGAAACTCCCGGCGGATGCGGCTGACGCTGGCGTGGGTAAACTCGACGTGGGCGTAACAACTGCCGCGCCACAACGTCATTTTCCGGCCCGTTTGTTCCATGACCCAGGCGCCGAGGTTTTCATCCGGCACGAAAAGCAGGTCGCGGTCTCCGGGCGCGGCATTGACGATTTTGACCGCGTTGCCGCTGGTGCAAATGACATCACTCAACGCTTTGACTTCGGCGCTGCAATTAATGTAAGTGACGGTGTAGAAATTGGGATTCGTGGCTTGCAACGCCTGCAATTTGGGCGCGGGGCAGCTTTCTTCCAGAGAGCAACCGGCGTCTTTGTCCGGCAGAATGACCGTTTTTTGCGGGTTCAGGATCTTGGCCGTTTCCGCCATGAAATGGACGCCGCAAAAGACAATCACCTCGGCCTTGGTCTTGGCCGCCTGCTGTGAAAGACCGAGAGAATCGCCCACGAAATCGGCCACGTCCTGGATTTCCGGCACCTGGTAATTGTGCGCGAGAATGACGGCGTTGAGCTTGCGTTTCAGCAGGATAATGTCCCGCGAAAGGGCGTCAAGCCGCTCCGGCGGCAGAGGAATTCTTGTAACAAAATCCTCCTCGCGCTTCGACGGAATGGCAGCCAGGTCAATCATCCATTGGCAATCTAGCGGTTGTTGAAGACTCGTTCAAGCCTTTGAAAAGGTGCGATCAGAAGTGCCGGGCAAGGTAGGGCGGGCACTCCGCTGCCCGCCGCCCCGGCGCGCAACGGAGTGCGCGCCCTACCTCAACATTGGCCAACGGTTTTTTTCGCACCCCTTTTCAGCGGTGCGATCAAGATCACTGGCCAATTCTAAGGTAGGTGGGCTTTTATTTGATCCGGCTCAAGAGGCGCTGTTTTACATCGTTGCCCAGAGCGGAATTTTGAATCCAAGCCGTGGCGGAGTTAGGATCCCTGTTCAACCAGGCGTTGCCGATTTGCTCGCCGTATTTCTGAATAAGTTGAGGATCGTTGCAAGCATCGAGCATGGCCACCACCGCGGGTGGATCACTGAATGCGCTGTTCACTTCCATCGCCACGCATTGGTCCCGCAGGTCGCCAGGGGGGAATTTGCCCACCCAGGCGGCTAAGTCTGCGCCATTCCAAAATGTCGATTCGCCCACGATTTTCAACACAGCCGCTGTCTGCAACTCTCCGTCTTGCAGGGCCGCGGCGTAGGTCGCCGCCGCTTCTGGCGCTGTTCCAGTCCATGATTTGATGACAAAGTTCACCAGCATGTCTTTGCGCTGAGCTGAGTCTGGGATGGACAAGGCCCAGTCAGCCGCGGCCGCCGGGTCGTTTTGCACCCATGACCCAACGACCGACGCAATAAAATTCCGCACCGAGACACTGGAAGGGAGGCTTTGAGCGTAAGCCAGCGCGCCTTTTGGATCAACGTCACCCCAATCTCCCCCCAAGCATTCGAAAACTTTGTCCCTCCCGCGGCCTGGGGGAAGCGTCTTAAACCAGGCAATCGCCCCCTCCAAATCATTCTGGGCCCATTGCCGAGCCAAATTCCCCAGAAGATCTATTTGTGTCTTTGACTCTGGCCGGGACATGACGAGTTGAACAGCAAGATCCGTACGATCCATGCCAGTAAGCCGGCCTAGAAGCATCATCCAAATTTCCCAGCGCATTGTCGCCGGCCAGTCTTTAGCCCAGGCAACGGCACCCACTGGGTCTTGGTCCGCCCATTCCCGGGCGATATTCATATAAGCCTCTTCGCGCTCCTGCGCGGACGTGATCAAATGAACGTAACTGGCCGCGCCCTTGGGATTGATTCGCGCGTAGTTGCCCAAGGCGCGAGCCAGAAGCCGGTTCCTTGTTCGCGGCCCGGAAATCGAGGAGATCCAAGAAACGGCGCCGTCCGGGTCCGAGGCGAACCACTTCTTCATAACGGCTTCCAGGAGACCGTCCCGTTGATTGCCTGGGGGCTGGCTGAGCGCAAAGTCCGCCGCTTCCTTTGGGTCGCTGGATGCCCAAGCTTCCAGGATTTTTTGCGTCATTCCCGTGCGGAGTTTGAAGCTAGGCAAGCCCTGCGCCCAGGCCAGCGCCTCTTTGCTATTGCTGGCAGCCCACCGTACGAGTAATTCCGCGACCAATTCGTTCTCCGCCGTTAATGCTTCCGTTTCTTTGCCAAGCAGTTTGAAAACCTCAGGAATTTCGTCCGCCGAGAGCGACTTAAATAACTCACCTAACGCTTCATGCCGTGTTCCCGCCTCGCGATTGTTTAAGGCACGGTACAAACGCGCCGCCAGGCCTGGCGGCTTTGCCGCGACATCCTTTGATCTTGATAAAGGAAGCTCTGCCTTCGATTGGATCCCCGGCAACGGCGCCTCGACCACAGGGATTTGCGGCTCGATGGCAACGCCGGAAGGGTGGACGGAAAGCGATTGCCTTCCGATAAAAAAGCTAGTCAAAACAGAGAAGATAACAGCAAGGGAAAGTCCAATCTTTTTCATATGGCCTCATTGAAATGATTGCCCCACCGCACTGATTTTCAATCCGTCATTTTTGCGAAACTGATAGCAATTAATGCTAAAAATTAATGCTAAAGTTACTCGCCGGCGCGCCGCAACACTGACTCCCTTTTCAAATTTCCAGCAAGATGCGCGCCGGGTTTTCAATCATTTCTTTGACTCGAACGAGGAACGTCACCGCTTCGCGGCCATCGACCAGGCGGTGATCATAACTCAGGGCGACATACATCATGGGGCGGATGACGACGCTGCCGCCGCGGGCCACGGGGCGCTCCTGGATGGCGTGCATACCGAGAATACCGCTTTGCGGAGGATTAATGATGGGAGTGGAAAGGAGCGAACCGTAAACGCCGCCGTTGGTAATGGTAAACGTGCCGCTTTGCAATTCGTCGGGCGTGAGTTTGTTGGCGCGGGCGCGCGCGCCAAAATCCGCCACCGCCTTCTCCACTTCGGCAAAGCTCATTTCCTGGGCATTGCGCAGGGTCGGCACGACCAGCCCTTTGTCAGCGCCAATCGCCACACCGATGTCAAAATAATTATAATAAACAATATCGTCCCCGCGGACGGAGGCGTTGAGTTGCGGCACTGCCCGCAGGGCTTCGACGACGGCTTTGACGAAGAACGACATGAAACCGAGCTTGACGCCATGTTTCCGCGTGAACTGCTCCTGGTACTCCTGGCGCAAGGCCATGACGCCGGAAAGGTCAATTTCATTGAAGGTGGTGAGCATGGCCATGGACTGGCTGGCTTCGACCAGCCGGCGGGCCACCGCCCGCCGCAACGGCGTCATCCGAACAACTTCCTCTTGACGCGCCTTTCCTGGCGCGGGCGCGGACGTTTCGACCGGGGCCGCCACGGCCTTTGGCGCAGGGGCGGCAGAAGCCGGAACGGGAGCCGGAGCCGGCGGCGGGGGCGGAGTGGGCCCCTTTTCTTTTACAGCGGCTGGCGCGGGGGAGGGTTGCGCGGGCGGTGTTGGCGCTGGGGAGGATGGCTTTTCCGGCGGGGCGGCGGGCGTCTTCTCCACGGGCTTTTGCGCCGGTTCCAGATAGCCGATGATCTCGCCTATGGCGGCCTTTTCCCCCTTGCGTTTGAGGATTTTGGAAAGGGTGCCGGAAGCGGGAGCGGGCAATTCCACCGTAGCCTTTTCCGATTCGAGGGCCACGACACTTTCGTCTTTAGTGACAGCGTCGCCTTCGGACTTAAGCCAGGCGCCGATTTCAATTTCGGTAATGGATTCACCGACGGATGGAATTTTGAGTTCGATTGCCATGTCAGTATAGTCAAGCAACGGGCGCTTTTTGCCAATGGCCGTTTTTAAACCGGGGCCAGGCCTTGGGCGAGAAGATATTTTTGGTCTCTCTTATGGATGCGGGCGGAGCCGGTGGCCGGACTGGCCGAGGCCGGCCGGCGAACGCCGCCGAAAGGAAATTGTCCGAGAAGCGATTCGCCAAAACGGGCGCGGAGGAAGCGCCAGGCCCCCATGTTTTCCGGTTCCTCCTGGACCCACAAAACGGGCGTTCCGGCCGCGTAAGGCGCGAGGGCGTTTTGCAGGGTTTGGTCCGCGAGCGGATAAAGTTCCTCCACGCGGAGCAGGGCCACGTCCGGTCTTTGCAGCGCTTCCCGTTGCGCTTGCAATTCGTAAAAAATCTTGCCGGTGCAGAGCAGAATTCGGCGCACATTCTTTGGCTCGGTCGCCGCATCGGGAAGGATGCGCTGAAATTTTTCTCCCGCGCATTCCGCCAGGCTGGAGACGGCGCGGGGTTCGCGCAACAGACTTTTTGGGGTCATGACGATGAGAGGCTTGCGCCACGGGCGCACTACCTGGCGGCGCAACGCATGGAAATATTGAGCTGGTGTGGTGGGATAAATGACCTGGATGTTGTCCTGGGCGCCCAGGGTGCAGAACCGCTCGAGACGCGCGCTGGAGTGTTCCGGGCCCTGTCCCTCAAAACCGTGCGGCAAGAGCAAGACCAGCCCACTGAGCCGGTTCCACTTGTCTTCCGCGCTGGCAATGAATTGATCGACAATGACCTGGGCGCCATTGACGAAATCACCGAATTGCGCCTCCCAGCAAATCAAACCGTCTGGACAGTCAAGACTATAGCCATAGTCGAAGCCCAACACGCCCGCTTCGGAGAGGGGGCTGTTGATAATATCGACTGGGCCTTGCCCCGGCCCCAAATGGCGCAACGGAATGAAACGCTCGCCCGATTCGTAATCATAGAGGATGGCGTGGCGCTGGCTGAAAGTGCCGCGTCCGCTGTCTTGGCCGCTGAGCCGAACGCGGCGGCCCTCCGCGCTGAGGCTGGCGAAAGCCAGCGCTTCGGCCGCCGCCCAGTCCAGGGGCTGCGTGCCCTCCGCCATTTTGCGGCGGGCTTCGAGAAATTTTTTGATCTTGGGATGCGGTCGAAAACTCTTGGGCAATTCCGTCTGGCGGAGCAGCAATTCAGAAAGACGTTTTGCGTCCACGCCGGTGGGCGTGTCCTCCGCCTCGTTCTCCGGGCCGCCGCGATAATGACCGCGGGCCCAAACGCCCTGAACTTTTTCCACCGGCAGTTTGTAGGCCTCGTCCTGGGCCTGGGTCAGCTCGCGTTCCAGCGCTTCGTGACGGCGGCGGGCAATCTCATCGGCCTCTGCGCGGGTCAACCCGCCCAGGTTGAGCAAATGATCGAGGTAGCCTTCCCGGACGGATTTGCGGCGCTCAATGGCTTTATAGAGGACCGGCTGGGTGAAGGAGGGCTCGTCGCCCTCGTTATGGCCGAGCCGGCGATAGCCAAACATATCGATGACCACATCGCGATGAAAAGTCTGGCGGAAATCCATCGCCAGGCGCACCACTTGCGCCACCGCTTCCGGGTCTTCGCCGTTGACGTGGAAAATGGGGATTTGCAGCATGCGCGCCACATCGGTGGAATAAACGCACGAGCGCGCCTCGGACGGCGGGGTGGTAAAGCCAATCTGATTATTGACAACAACATGGACCGTGCCGCCGACGCCGTAGCCCGGCAGTTGGCTCAAATTGAGCGTCTCTTGCACGATCCCCTGGCCGGCGAAACTGGCGTCGCCATGAATCAGCAGGGCCATGCACGGACCACTGTCGGCCCCGCCTTCATTGTCGGGTTGCACTCCGCCGTGGTCGGCTTGAAAACGGTCCTGTTTGACCCGCGTGCGGCCCAGCGCGACCGGGTTGACGAATTCGAGGTGGCTGGGGTTGAAGCAGAGGGCCAAGTGAATACGCTGTCCGGCGGCGGTGGTCCAGTCGTTGCTATAGCCGAGGTGATATTTGACATCGCCATGGCCGCGAAACAGTTTCGGATCGTCGGCAAATTCGCGAAAAATCTGGCGGGGATTCTTGCCCAGAATGTTGGCCAAGACGTTTAACCTTCCGCGATGCGCCATGCCCATGACAATTTCTTTGATCCCTTGCTCGGCCGCCTTTTCGATGGCCAAATCGAGCAGCGGAATCAGGCTTTCGCAGCCTTCCAGCGAAAAGCTCTTGGCCCCGACAAATTTTTTGCGAATGAACTCCTCGAACGTGACCGCGTCCGTCAGCCGGGTGAAGATGCGGATTTGCTCCGCGCGCGTCAATTCGAGCCGGTTGCGGGTGCCTTCCATCCGTTCTTGCAGCCAGAGACGGATCTCGAAGTTGTCGATGTGCATAAACTGCACGCCAATGGAGCGGCAGTAAGTGTCCTGCAGGCGGCGAATAATCTCGCGGACTGTCAGCATGGCATTGGCCCGAAGGATCTCGCAGTGAATGGGCCGGTCCATGTCCTCAGCGGAAAAACCGTAGAACGACGGCTCCAATTCCGAGGGGACGGGGCGGGGCAAGCCGAGCGGATCGACGGCCGCTATATTGTGCCCGCGCACCCGGTAGTTGCGGACCAATTGATTGACTCGATATTGCAGGATGGCGATTTGTGCTTCATTCGGACCTGTGACAGCGGACGCGTTGTCCGCCGGAGCATGAAAAAGGTGGTTAGGCGGAAAAGAGGGGCCAAAGCGGGGCGGGCCAGTAGGATCACCGTTTTTAAACTGCTCAAAATAACGGCCCCATTCAGGCGGCACGGACGCCGGCTCGCGCGCAAACTCCGCATAGAGCTGCTCGATAAACGGCAGATTGAGACTGCTGGGTCCGTCAGGCATGTCGTTCATTCGCTGTTCCCTTTATCTTAACGCCCCTCGCCCATCTGTCAAAGGGGGGTCTCGCGCTCAAAAATGCCAGGCCATTGCGGTGGGGCGGATCTGCTGCTCCGCCCAAATTTCCCCATCAACAGCGGAACCCGCTTACCGTTGATTACGGCGCGAAATGAGAATGCTAAAGAACGGTCGGCGCCGCGCGCCGCCGCCGAAGTTTGGGCAAAGCGGCAGCTTTGCCCTACCGTTTCCATCGGGGTCTGTCAACTCCTTGACGGGCGGGGAACGATCCACGACAGTGAGGCATGAAAAAAATCGCATCGCTGGCGATAACGACTGGTTCTCTGGCTCTGGCCGCTCTCTGCGCCGCCGCCGCGCCGCCTTCCGAAACCAATGTCACCCGCGCCGTTTTGGACAATGGTTTGCGCGTCGTGATGGTGCGGAATCCTTTGGCCCCCGTCGTCACGACTGTCATGAACTACGAAGTCGGTTCGGATGAGACGCCGCCGGATTTTCCGGGGACGGCCCATGCCATGGAACACATGATGTTTCGCGGCAGCCCCGGGCTTTCCGCCGCGCAGTTGGCCAATCTCAGCGCCGCTCTCGGCGGCGATTTCAACGCCGACACGCAGCAAATGGTGACGCAATATTTTTTCACCGCGCCGGCGGAAGATTTGAGCCTGGCGCTCCACATCGAAGCCTTGCGCATGCGGGGAATCGAATGCACCGGCCCGCTGTGGGACAAGGAAAGGGGCGCGATTGAGCAGGAGGTCGCCCAGGATTTGTCCAATCCGGAATACGTCTTCGAAACCAACCTCCTGGCCCTGGTCTTCAAAGGCACCCCCTACGAACGGGACGCGCTCGGCTCGCGTCCTTCCTTTGACAAAACCACGGCGGCCAAGCTGAAGCAGTTTCACGACACCTGGTACGTGCCCAATAACGCCATCCTCGTGATCTGCGGAGACATTCAGCCGGACGCGGCCTTGGCGACTGTCAAAGAACTATTCGGCGGCGTGCCCAAAGGACAACCGCCTCCGCGACCGGAATTCCACTTTCAACCGGTCCAGGCCCAAACCATCAAGCTCGATACGGACCAGCCCACCGGCATGGCGGTGATCGCTTTTCGATTTCCCGGTTCGGACAGCCCGGATTACGCGGCGGCGCAGATTCTTTCCGACGTATTGAGCAGCCAGCGCGGCCGTCTCTATGGCCTGGTGCCGGAAGGCAAGGCTCTTTCGGCCAGTTTTCCTTATGAAGGGCTGACCCGCGCCGGCATCGGCTTCGCTCTTGCCGGGTTTGCCGCGGGCGCCAATGCGGATTCGCTGCTCGCGCGGATGCGCGGAATTCTGGGAGCCGAACTGACCAACGGCGTCTCCGAAGATTTGGTCGAAGCGGCCAAACGCGCTGAAGTGGCCAATTTGGAATTCCAAAAGAATTCCGTATCCGGCTTGGCCATGGCTTGGTCCCAGGCTCTGGCCGTCGAAGGACGGCAATCGCCGGAGGACGATGTCCAAGCCATCCGCCAGGTCACGGTTGCCGATGTCAACCGCGTGGCGCGCCAATACCTCGAGGAGAGCCGCGCCATTTCTGCCATTCTGACGCCGCAACCTTCCGGCAAACCCATTTCGGAGAAGGGCTTTGGCGGCAAGGAATCGTTCGCTTCCGGCGAAGGAAATGCGGCCAAGCTGCCGGATTGGGCCGAGCACGCCTTGGCCCAACTGCAATTGCCGCCATCCACTCTCCATCCCACTGTCACGGTTCTTTCCAACGGCCTGACGTTGATCGTCCAGCCCGAATCGGCCAGCGACAGCGTCAGCGTCTATGGCCGCAGCAAGTCGGATGCCGAGATGGAAGAAGCCAAGGGCAAGGAAGGGGCGAATGATTTGTTGGCGCAACTTTTTTCCTACGGCACTCAGTCGCTGGACCGCATCGCTTTCCAGAAGGCGCTCGACGACATTGCGGCCAACGAATCGGCGGGGGCGGATTTTTCGTTGCAAGTGCTCTCGGAGAATTTTGAACGGGGGGTCCAGTTGCTGGCCGACAATGAACTCTCTCCGGCGCTGCCGGCGGATGAATTTCCCATCGTGCAACGCAGCCTGGCCGACGAGGTGGCGGGCCGTTTGGAGAGCCCTTCCTACCTGCAACGCCGCGCCTTGAGAAAAGGTTTGTATCCCCCGGACGATCCGGCGCAACGCGAGTCCACTCCGCGCACGATTGGAGCACTCCAACTGGAAGACTTGAAGCGTTATTACCACGAGGCTTTTCGGCCGGATTTGACCACGATTGTCGTCATCGGAAAAATCACGCCGGAGCGCGCCACAGCCGCGATCCGGAAATATTTTGGCGGATGGAGCGCGCGGGGTCCCAAGCCGCCGACCATTCCGCCGGCCGTTCCGCCGAACAAACCCTGGACAACTCGCGTGCCCGACAGCAGCCGCGTGCAGGACAATGTCACCCTGGCGGAGACGATTGGCGTGACGCTGGGGGAGACCAATCGTTACGCATTGGAACTGGGCAACCACGTCCTCGGCGGCGCTTTTTACGCGACGCGCCTCTACCACGATTTGCGCGAGGAAGCCGGGCTCGTCTATTTTGTTGATTCTTCGCTGCAGTTTGGGGAGCGCCGCTCGATTTACCGCGTTTCCTATGCTTGTGACCCGCCCAATGTGGGCAAGGCGCGCGACATCGTGGTCAGCGATCTGAGGGCGATGCAGTCCCGGGAAGTGACGCCCGAGGAACTGCTGCAAGCCAAAGGACTCCTGTTGCGGGAAATCCCGCTGGCGGAAGCCAGCTTCGAGAGCGTGGCGCAAGGCTGGCTTTACCGCGCCACTCACGACCAGCCGCTGGACGAGCCGGTGCGGGCGGCGCGGCATTATTTGGACTTGACAGCGTCCGAGGTCCGTTCCGCCTTTGCCCAATTCCTGCGGCCAGGCGATTTGGTGCAAGTCTCTCTGGGGCCATAGCTGCCGCCGTCGCCGGAGAACGGAAAGATGATCGCCGCCGCCAGCACGGCCAGCGCTCCGCAGCAAAGCCATAGCGCCGCCGGGGAAAGGCCAAACAGTCTCATTCCCATTTGCGGGGCAAAAATCAACGCCGCCGACCACGTTACGGCATAAGAACCCATGTAACGGCCGCGCAAAGATTCCGGCGCGAGACCGGCAATGTAAGCGACCGTCACGGGCATGGCCACCATTTCTCCGAGAGTGAAGATAGCCACGGAAGCCACCAGTGCCGCCAGGGAGTGCGCAAAGGCATTGAGGGAAAATCCCGCGCCAACCAGCAAGTAGCCCAGCGTCATGGCATAGCGCGGTGGAAAACGCCGCGTCACAGTCGTCAAGGGCAGTTCGCACAACACCACCAGCAGGCTGTTAAGCGATAGGATCAGCCCGTAGGTCGCGGCGGGAAAGCCCAAGTGCGTCACTTGCAGGCTGAACGTGGAACTGATTTGCAGAAACACCAGGGCCAGGACAAAGGCCGCGCCCAGCACACGAACCAACGGACCGTCGCCGACGACCGCCTTGAGATCGTCGCTCCACCCTCCCTCTTCCATCCGCCTTCTCGGACCCGTGGGCAAGGCTGCCAGCGCGAGCAAGCCGAACAGCACTGAACTGGCGGCGTCGCCGGCAAACAACCAAAAATATCCGCGGGTCGCGAGAAAGCCGGCCATGGCCGGACCAAACGCAAAGCCCGCGTTGAACGCCATGCGGTAGGCGGAAAATGCCGTGACGCGCAGCTCCGGCGGCACCAGGTCCGCCAGGAGCGCGCTGCTGGCGGGACGATAAAGCTCTCCCGTCAAGGCCGCGAGCCATGTCGCGGCCACAATGGCCGGGAAGCTGCTGGATTGCGAGAGCAGCAACATGGCCGCCGCCACCGAGAACATGGAAAGCACAATTGTTTTGCGCCGTCCGAGACTGTCGGCCAAGTGCCCGCCGAGGGCCGAGGCCATGAGGCTGCCGATGCCATAGGCGCTGATGGCCAGGCCGGCCTGATTGAGACTGAATCCGCGTTTTGTCAAATAAATAGTCAGAAACGGCATGACAAAGGTGCCGAACTTATTGAGGAACGTTCCAAAAAAAAGGATCCAGGCCGGACGCGGCAACGCCCGCAAACGTGACAGCAAGGTTGAGTCTTTGGTGTTCATGGCGAAAAAAAAGCCTGCTGACCTTTCGGCAAGCAGGCTGAAAAATCTATTTTTAAGGCGGTGCTAGATCGTTTCCTCCTGCTGGCGATGGTGGTCGAATTTGACGGTCATTCGCCAGGATGGGCGGGAGATGCGGTAGTCCATCCACAGGATGGAACCCGCGCGCTTGGCAAAATAAGTTGGTCCCGTCAGTCGCATTTGTCGCGCCAGACCATGCACGCTGGCGCGCGCCGCGTCAAGCGCAAAGAAGGAAAAGGGATGCGATTGGGTGTGATTAGAAGTGTCACGATGCGGGACTGGGCCGGGCCGCCCAGGAGCAGGCGGCTGAGGTTTTGCGCCGCCAGGAGCCAACCCCGCGAATTACGGATTGCCCAGGCGGAAGAACATATTTCCGACAGGCGACGGGACGGTGAGAATGTTGGTGCCGTTGCTTGGAATGAAGCTGGTGTTAGTGGTCCAGGGGCCAACAGCCAAATCCGTCGTTTGCAACAGCGCGTTTGTGTCAGCCGCGGACCACGAGACAACGACGCTCCCGCCCGCTTGCGCGATGTTCAGAATCTGAGACCCACCACTGACAACGCGAGCGCCAATGTTCACCGCAATCGCATAATCCCGGCCGCCATCGGTGTAAAGAGGATAGTCTGGCCCGGGCAATTGGAGAGAATCTCCGACGGACGGCATCGGGAGAACTGACCCACTAAAATAAGCCGTGGACGGTCCGCCGGGGACGGTTGCCAGGGGAATCCCGCGGCCATAATGGGCGATCAAATCGCCCGCTTCGAGACTGAACGGCGGGACCGCGAAGAAATTCGTCCCGATGTTTGCCACGGTGAGCGCGCCGGAATCAGTCATCACTTGAAAGTTTGCGCCGGTGGGACGGAGGACATACGCGTGGAACGTCTCGCCCACGCCCGGGATTCCCACGCCGGAGTTCTCGCCCCAGCTCACGATGTCCTGAAGGGTTCTGGCAATCGTGACGGTGAAGTCCACCGCAAATACCGTATCGCCCGGAACGACGTCGCTGTTATAATAGCGGTTGGAGAGCGAGTTTCCCTCGAGGATAATTCCCTGGGCGAAGGTGGAGTTTAATCCGGTCACGGCAAGCGCCAGGCAAAAACAACTTCGTATGGCTGCAGTCATTGTGAGCAAACAGTTTTCCACTATAATTATGAACCTGGTATGGGCCTGTTTCGATGCAACGTTCATCGTCACAAAGCCTGATGCCCGCAACGGTATTTCAGTAAGCCAATCGCGTGCAAGCCCAGAATGCAATCCGATTTTAATCTCACGCGAAGGAAAAAATGACAGTTGTTGCCTGTTTAATGGGCGTTGATCTCACCCGATCCAGTGACGTGTTTGTTCACTTGCGGCGGGTTGCCATAGTAGTTTACGTCGCCCGAGCCGGTGACGGTCGCCTCCAATTCTGCCGAGGCGCGAACGGTCACATCGCCGGAGCCAGTGACATTGACCCGCGCTCTTTTGGCGGAGAGATCGCCCGCATGCACGTCGCCAGACCCGGTGACCTCCGCCCGCAATCGTTCCGCGCTGCCCTTGAGGGTGACGTTACCCGATCCGGTCACTCTCGCTTCCAACTCACCCGCCTTCAACCCGGCAACTTGAATATCGCCCGACCCGGAAACGGACACGCCATCGAGCGCAGGCATGGTGATCTCCACCTTCACCTCCTGGGTCGAATGGTACGATTGTTTTGAATATACATTCAGGGTGGCGCCATCGACTGTCGTGTTAATGACAGGCAAGATGTTATCGTCGGTGGTCACGGCCACGGACAGCTCCGGGCCGATGGTGACAGCTATATCCGGCGAGCCGGAGAGGTTGATTTTGGTGAAGGAGCCGACGTTGCGAGCCTCCGTTTTAATGTTGCCGGAGCCGTGGATGGCGTTGGGGTTGCAGTCGCCAACGGTGACGAGGCCAAGGCAGAGGAAGGGCAAAAATGCGGTTTTCATATTCCAATAACACGCCATCTGAGGCAAAGGTTTCAAGAAAACTTTCAGAGATTTGCATCGTTTCGGCGCGCCGAGCAAAACAAGATCGAAAATCTTGAACCTTTTCCTGGGGCCAGGGGATTGATAGATAGATGGTCATCAGCGACGACGGGATTGAAACAACTGCCTCCGGCGAACTTCTCAGGCGCGCGCGCACAGGTGATGCGTCGGCGTTTTGTCGTTTGACCGAGCCTCTGCAAGCCCGCCTGCTGCGGCAGGCCGCTGCGATGACGGGCGATGTGAGCGTGGCGGAGGACCTGGTCAGCGAAACCCTTGTGGAAGCCTGGAAAAGCCTGCCACATTATGACGGGAGCTGCCGGTTTTCCACCTGGCTTTATGCCATTCTGCTGCACCGTCGGCAAAAATGGGCACGGCGCACGCGCTCCCGGCCTCTGGCCCTGGCTTGGCTGGCAGCTTTCGAGCGGGACGAACTGACGGCGCGGCATGAGAATCTCCCTTCCCTGGAGCCTTTGCCGTCGGAAAACGCGGCTCAAAATGAGTTTTCAGCCTGGCTGCGCCAGTGCGTTGACCGGCTACCGGAGAAGCATCGCCGCGTCATCCTCCTACGCTTTTTCGAGGACGCCTCCATGTCGGACATGGCGCAGGTGCTGGGTTGCCCGGTGGGAACGGTCAAATCCCGCCTGCATCATGCTTTGGAAAAATTGCGCGAAATGAGAATGAACTTTCCTGAGATGAAAGAGGATAAACAGATATGAAATGGTTCTGGAATCCATGCCGCCGCGTTCGCCGAGAGATTTGCCTCCTTGCAGCCGGGGCCTTGCCCGAGCAAGTCCGGCATCAGTTTGAACGACACCTCGCCTCTTGTTCCGCCTGCCGGAATTATTACAACGAGATCAAGGCTCTCGCTTCACCGCTGGCCGGCTGGGAGAAGAATTTCGCGCTAATCGAACCGACTCATGCGATGCAGGAGCGCTGGGCCGTAGCCATTCAGTCGTCCGGCGGCAACCCGCCTTGGCGCGAGCCTCACGTGAAGAACATCTGGCGTAACGTCTGGCGCGAATTGATCTGGCCGAACCGCCGTGCCTGGGTTGGCCTGGCCGCGATCTGGCTGGCGCTGCTGGCCATCAACGCCCGCTATGCCGATCATCCCATGCAAACGGCCGGTCTCTATTCCCCCTCCCCCTCGGAGATAATGCAGTCCTGGGAAGAACAAACCCGCGTGCTGGCCGAACTGACGCAGCCCGCGATGTTCCATTCCGCACCCGCCAACCCGCCGCCCGCGCCTGCCATTCCACCCCGTCCCCGCAGCGAACGAAAGCAGGCCTGGCAAATAGTGTGACCACTATGACACCCCCCACCCAATCCAAACGCTGGCGCCGGTTGCGCCGCTGCCTGCTCGCCGCCGCCGTAGTGCTGACACTCATCGCTGCCTTTTACACCGAGGAAAACTGGCGAGGCAAAAGCGCCTGGGAAAATTGCAAACGCGCTTTGGAGGCCAAAGGCATCAAGATGGATTGGGTGGATAGCATTCCCGCCCCGGTGCCGGATGATCAAAACGTCTTTGCCGTGCCGGAAATGCGGCAGTGGTTTTTGGGAAAAAGCCCCACGGTTTTGAGCGCGAGATTAGGGGACATAGCGGACATATATGGGGCCAAGGGTACAAACCACCCTTCCGCCCGCATCGTCGTGGCTGAAGTGGCCTTTAGCCAGCCGGACTCCAATTCCCCCGCCGGTTTCACGGTGCTCTGCTGTGAAGATCCGCACACCAAAGCCGAAGTGAGCAAGCTGGTCAAAGATGCGATCGGGACATATTTCACTGATCCCTGGGGACATCTCCATTTAGTGCGGCGGCCAGAGGAAATTCAACCTGCCAAAATCCTATTGCGGTGCCTAACAGCCCCGTCGGCAAAGGAGTTGGAGCAAGTCCTGACCAACGGCTTTTATCCCGATGGACCCATTAGCTTATACGAGGGGGGAAATGCTCGGATCGAACCCGCCAGCAAAAGTTCCTACAAGGTGACGATGGAAGTGCCGGGTTCAGCCGCCGAACTCCTTGCCCGGATTGCCGTCCTGGAACCGCAGTTCGCGGTGATGCGCCAGGCCTTCCAGCGTCCTCACGCCCGCATTTCGGGCGCTGATCAGAAAGCCGAGCTTGCTCTCGTCATTTCACCTCTCGCCCGCATCTTGAGTGCGCAGGCCAAGTGTCATTTGTTTCTGGGCCAGCCGGAGGAAGCGTGGCGCGACCTGACTCTTAGCCAGGACTTGTGCCGTATCGTGGAAGACCTGCCGCGCAGCAAATGGGGCATAATGGAGACGTTAATTCGCGAGACGGTGACGGCAATTGACATGGACGTGATAGCCGATGGGCTGCGACGTCATGCCTGGCGCGATGCGCAACTGGCGGCGGCGCAGGAGCAACTCAAGAATATTAATTTCGTGTCTGACTTGAGGCGGGGGATGTTGGCAGAGCTTGCCGGGGTGTCCGATTTCTATCCAAACGCAACGGCCTTCAATCTCGGGCAAATATATTTCGGCGGCATGATGCTGATTCAGACCAACGCCTGGACAAGCCTGAAAGCGACGGTTGTCGGCGAATTGATCCCCCGCGGCTGGCTATATCAGAACATGGTCCAACTCGCCAACGATCGTCAGGCCCTCGCTGAAAGCTCCGACTCCTCCGGTCAACTGGTATTTCCGGAAAAAGTGGACGCCGTCGCCATGATCGCCAAGTCTCATCCTTCACCGTATAATTACTTGGCCAGAACGGCTGATCCCAGACACAGCAAACAGTGTCGCGGCACCGCCAGGGTCGAAACGCAGGTCCATGAAGCCCTCATCGCCTGCGCCCTCGAACGTTACCGACTCCTCCACAACGAATATCCCGAAACTCTCGACGCCCTGGTGCCGCAATTCCTTGCCCAAGTTCCCCATGACCTCATCGGCGGCCAGCCTCTTCATTACCGCCGCGCGGACGACAACAAATTCCTCCTATACTCCATCGGCTGGAGCGGGCGCGCCGGCGGCGGCACACGCGGCAAAACGGACACGGATGGCGACTGGATTTGGGACGATACCGTCCGGTAATTTATTTTGAACCATGGTCGCTGCGAACAGCGAAAACAAATCAGGAATTGCCGTTTCCCATTTCCCGCTCTATAGACCCCCAAGGAAACGGAAACGGCAAATTATTGTACTCCTCAAATATCGTGCGCATTCTCACCCTGGCACAAACTGCCTGGCGGCAAACTGTATTCTAAGTCTCCTCACGAATGACCGTAAAACAGCTTTCCTGCATTGGGGCGGATAAACCTGTTCAAAAACCTTCCGTAGGATTTTAGTCTCGACTCATTCTCGCTATCCTTGCCGCGCATGGAAACGAAGCAATGCTTTCGAGGGCCGCGCTGGCGCGCCACGGCAGAATCGTCCGCCTCCCGCTGGCCCCTCCGCCGGCAGCTTAACCGGCGCCTCCAAAACGCCAACTGGCCCAGAACCTCCTCTCCTGGCTCAACCAGATGCCGGAAGTCCAGGCCATCCCGAACCAAATTGAACCCAATTGAGGTAAATTGAGC
>JBKQWF010000282.1:0-21290 GCA_052139695.1 Limisphaerales bacterium | reverse complement strand
CCGGCTCCATGGCGGCGGCAAACGTCTATCGCTTTTCGAGCAAGGAATGGCATCAGAACTCGGGCTTGGTTTACTATCTCTATCGCTACTACGATCCGAATTTGCAAAGGTGGCCAAATAGGGACCCCATCGGGGAAAACGGAGGGATTAACCTTTACGGCTTTGTGGGCAATAATCCTTTGGACAGAGTTGACCGTCTTGGACTTCTAATCACCACTACGCCGGGCATTCCACATGTCAGCAACGACCGTCACAATAACTACTTAATTTTCTACATCAGTTGTCCATCGGGTTTTCAAGTTCAAAACGTCGCTGCTCATTATGATAACACTGCCATGCTTGCTGCGATGTATCAGTGGTATGTTGATAGTGGTGAAGGAGGGTCAACAATTGTCAACCTACAAAAGTACAGTCAGGATATCAACAATCAGCTGGGCGGGTCATTTGGCGGAATTCAAGATCCAGGACAGCCAAATTGCGCAGGCAATCCTGTTGAGGTTCATGCTTACATGAGGACAAGACTCGCAGCACCTGCTTGGTATTTTGGTCTCTGGAGGGATACCTTTGGGACACCGGACCCTAGCACCATGATTGGACTTTACCAAGAATACACTCAGATTAGTTGGGTCTGCGGCAATTGTTGCGGGCGCCAGTCACCTTGAGCGCATATGATTGAGCAACGTAAGACTGCAATGACTAGGTATTTTTTTGGCATCGGTGCGATTGCCGCGATTTGGTTTGTCGTGTCTTTTGTCCTCAGCCTCCTGCTTGCAGCCGCGGAGGATAATCCGGATATGACGGCGACAACGCCTTGGCCGCTTAAATGGGCCTGCGCGATAGTTTTCTTTCCGATGCGTTATCTCCAAAAGTGGGACCGTGTCACCGATCATACAAACACGTCTTTCGTTATCGTCGGAATGCTGGTGAATGCCCTGTTTTGGGGATTTCTGCTCATCTTTTTGTACAGGCTCGCAACTCGAAATTTTGTCGCAAAATAACAGAGACAAGCCTCAGCATGGTCTGCGAAGGCGCTGGATTCCATCTTGCGCCCTGTCCGCCGCCGCAAGACGGAATCCAACGCCATGGACAGCCAGAAGGGTTCTAGAATTATGACATTGCGGGTAAAGATCTCGGCGGGGCGGCGCGCTGGAACGAGCAGTTGGCCTACGCTTATCGCTTGGCCATCGGGGTCAAATCTAAACATTGTTACATTGCGGCCCCGGGTTCCTGGAATTATGACATTGCTGGTAAAGTTTTCGCGCTGGAACGAGCAGTTGGCCTACGTGTATGATCCGGCGGGCAACCTCTCCTATCGGACGAACAACGCCTTGGTGGAGAACTTCCAGTCAATTCTTTGAACGAGTTGACGGCCAACACCAACGGTGGCACTTTGACGGTGATGGGGACGACGACCTCGCAGGCCACGAACGTGACCGTCAACGGCCCCAACGCCGCGCATTACGCTGACGCCACGTTTGCCGCCACCAACATGCCGCTGACCAGCACCTACACCGCCGTCGCCACGGACATCTACGGGCATTGGTCCACCAACACGGTCTCGTTCAGCCTGGCGACGAACGTCAGCTTCCAATACGATGCCAACGGTAATTTGAGCAACGACGGGTTGCGCAGTTTTGCTTACGACGATGAGAACCAGCTCATCCAAGTATGGGTGCCGGGCCATTGGTTCTCCCAATTCACTTACGACGGGAAGATGCGCCGCAGAATCCGGCAGGAGTTCACGTGGCAGGGAGGCGCCTGGGTGCAGACCAACGCGGTTTATTACGTGTACGATGGGAATCTGGTTGTTCAGGAGCGCACCTCGGCCAATCTGCCCGTCGTCACCTATACGAGGGGCAAAGACCTGAGCGGGAATCTGGACGGGGCAGGCGGCATCGGCGGACTATTGTCCATGACCTTGAACACTGGGTCTGGCCCTTTAAGCTCCAATTCGATGTTCTACCACTGCGACGGCAACGGCAACGTGACGATGCTCCTGAACCCGTCCCAAGCCGTCGTCGGCCAATACCTCTACGACGCTTTCAGCAACACCCTCGCGCTCTCCGGCGCCATGGCCACCACCAATCTTTATCGCTTTTCGAGCAAGGAATGGCATGCCAATTCCGGGTTGGCCTATTATCTCTATCGCTATTACGACCCGAATTTGCAAAGGTGGCCAAATAGAGACCCCGGCCTGGAGCCGGGATTTTCGGCCGTTGCCGCTGCGGCTGACACGCCTACGGGCCCGGACCCGCAAGCATCCGGCGCAGCCCTCCCAGATTTGAATACCATGACAGCCGCTTCCTTTCAGAGCTGGCTGGAGAGCCTTGCGCTTCGGGAACGCGCCGGGCAGCCGCCCTACGCGCCAAGCAGCCCGCAGCCTTTCGATTTTTACACCTTCAATCTTAACGATGGAGTCAATCATATAGACCGCCTCGGCTTGTGGACGCTGCCCTTTTTCTACAGTTGCCCGACTCCCAAGTGCAAAATCTTCGTATGCGTCGGCAAATTCGAAACGCCGACGCGCGTGCCGCGTTCTCCAGGAAAGCTGGCGGTCTGCCTGGGACTTGCGATCCAAGTGATGCAAGCGTCCTGTCTTGAAAACAATCGCAATTATTTCACGGCGGCGTGCAACGGGGCCAAAGGATGTTTGAAAAATTATTGGTAATTGGACGATCATGAAAAAAAGGGACGCAGCTTTTTGGAAAAGACATGCCAGTCGCGGCGCATTGATCGAGGCAACTCGCAGCTATCGAGAGGAGGCGATCCGATTTTTCGGCGCGTTCGATGTTCTCAAAGAGGACGAGTCCGCGCTCATTCTTACGCTGGAGGCGCGCAGAATTATCATGACTCCAGACCGAAAACTACTGCTTAGGATGAACCGAAATTTGCCGGAGATCATTTTGTGCCTCAATGACCCGAAGAAAGCTAAGTATTTCCGGCGGACGCTTCTCACACCGGCCCACATCAAGGCCATGAAGTGTGCGGCCAAACAACATATAAGAGATGTAACCGGTCAAACACCACGCCAGAAAATGAGCGGTTCCCAGTCAATTCTGTTATGAGAGAAAGCCCGGCGCATCATCGCGTGGGGAACTCAAGCGCTTGGGATGGTAGGCGGAAGATTTGCGGAGTCGGCGCAAAGGGGACCCGGAGAAAGTCAAACTGGGGCGGCGGTTGCGGGCGGAAACGACCATGACGCTGGCCTGGGTGGCCCAAGAACTGCTCGCCGAAATCCCGTCCCTCAAATCGCTATAGGCGGCGCTGCCCACGTCAGTTTTTCGCCGATCTTGTCAAAGACGCACAATGTCAATTATTTTTCACTCAAAGTGATGGATGAGGCTGGGCTCTTGGGGAAGCGAGATTCGAGACGCCTCTGGGATTTATCGCTTTGAACTTGCGCCTCTTAAGAAGGCGGCTAATCGGATCGTCTCATCTCGCGTGCGATTGCACCGCCGGAGCAAGGTATTTGATGCAAACGCTGAAGGCGGGGCGATCGCTCCTTCTGATGGCTGTCCATTTCCTGGCCACCCTAAATCAGACTGTCATCCACTAACCTGGGGTCCTGGAAAATCGCCGCCCATGAGCCATACGAAAACCTGTTCAAAATCCTTCCGTAGGATTTTAATCTTGACGCATTCTTGTTATCATTGCCCCGCATGAAAACCAATGCCACGCTCTCGAGGCCCGCGATGACGCGCAACGGCAAAATCGCCCGGCTCCCCCTGGCCATCCGTCAGCAACTCAACCTGCCGGGACGGCCCAGGACCTCCCTCTCCTGGCTCAACCATCTCCGGAAGTCCAGGCCAAGAAAAACAGGACCGCATCCGTCAAATCCTTGGCATCGGTCCGGAGTACGGCCCCGGCGCCGCCCCGGAAAGCCTGCTTCCACCCAAACCCGAACCCAATTGAGCCAAATTGAACCAAATTGAGCCGCTGTCACCCCCCCGGGGGGCCGGGCGGGTGCCGCGCCCGCTGCGGTGCCCCTGGCGCTCCCTGTTCGAGCGCAAGAATTCCGCCACGCACCCAATTTCTCCAAAAAGAGTGCTTGACGGCCACAACCACTTGTTGTTAAAAAATCTCAGGCTACATTATGTAGCGGTCCAACTGGAACTTTATGCGCTGTCCCAAGTGCGGCAATCAAGACGACAAAGTCATCGACTCGCGCGCCTCCCGCGAAGGATCGACTATCCGCCGTCGCCGCCAATGTTTGCAGTGTGATCACCGCTTCACCACTTACGAAGAGATTGAGCACGAAGGGCTTATGGTGGTCAAGCGGGATGGCCGGCGCGAGGAGTTCTCCAAGGAAAAACTCTTGTCAGGCCTTAAAAAAGCCTGCCAAAAACGTCCCGTCAGCCCCAAGGTCATCGAAGACCTGGTGGAAAAGATTGTGGACGAGGTGAGCGACAAATATGAGCGCGAAGTACCCGGAATGGCGATCGGAGAGCGGATCATGGAGGCATTGCGCGAGATCGATAAAGTGGCCTACGTGCGCTTTGCCAGCGTTTACCGCCGCTTTGAAGAAGCGACGGAGTTTGTGCAAGAAGTCAATAAACTGGAGGCCGATCATGATTCAACTCAAGTCTGATTGTCTGCTTTTTCAAACCAACGACGGCGAGCAGGTCCCGTGTTCCGCGGAATGGGTCACTTTGGAACTTATGGGAGAAGGAGCTTCCCTGGTGGACCCGGAAGTGGTGCGCCATGCCTCAGCCGCCGTCTTGCATTATTTCAAGCACGAACTGAAACGCCAATTCGTCTCCGTCAGCGAATTTGCCCTCGCGCTGGAGAAGGTCTTGCGCAATTTCGGCTTGAGCGTTTATGCCGATTTCGAGGGCGAGCCGGCAGACTCCAAAGCGGACCGGGTTTTGGACTCCAACCTTCACGCCTTGGCCAGTTCTTCAGCGACCGCGGGGATTGAACTGCTCTTTTTCTCGCAATTGCGCCAGGAACTGCGGCGCCAGATGCAACAGTCTCCCAGCATTCTCCGCTTTCATGGCTTGCGGGATTGCGTCAAACTTCTGGCTGGGGCGGAGCGCTGGACCCCGCGCTGCCAGACTTTGCACGATCAAATCGTGGATTTTTTGCGCGGCTGCTGGCAAACTGAATCCACCAGGCAGTCGTGCGCCCTGGTGGTGCTATGAGCAACAATGTTTTCGAGAAAATCATCGCTCGCGAAATTCCCGCCGCCATTGTTTATGAGGACGACCAGGTGCTCGCCTTCCGGGATGTCAGCCCCAAAGCCCCCGTCCACATCTTGATTGTTCCGAAGAGAAACATCCCGCGTCTGGCCGAAACCCAGCCGGCGGATGCCCAGCTTCTTGGCCATTTGCTGATCAAGGCGGCTGAGGTCGCCAGCCAATTGGGGCTGGCCCAAAAAGGTTACCGCCTGGTGATCAACAACGGGCCGGATGGCGGGGAATCTGTTCCGCATCTGCATTGCCACATCCTGGGTGGCCGCACCATGACCTGGCCACCCGGTTGATGATTACGTTCCTTCATGGACGCTTAATCGACGCGCTTCCGACTCTGGCCACGGTGGAAGTCAACGGCGTGGGTTACGATGTTCTGATCCCCCTTTCTTCCTTTGACAAGCTTCCGGCCCCCGGCCAGACGGTCAAACTGCTGACGCATTTGGTCATCCGCGAAGACGCCCATCTTCTCTATGGGTTTATGAGCGCGGCCGAGCGCGACCTCTTCCGGCTGCTGATCAACAATGTCAGCGGGATCGGACCAAAGATCGCCCTCAATATTCTCAGCGGCATCACGGTCCCGGCCTTCCGCGGCGCGGTCGCGGGCGGCGATACGAAGATGCTATCGCAAATCTCCGGCGTCGGCAAAAAAACGGCGGAGCGCATCATTATCGAGCTCAAGGACAAAATTGGCCCGGGCGGCGCGCTCGAAGCCATCAGCGCGCAACGCGCTCTTTCTCCCGAAGATCAAAAGGTCAACGACGCCGTGCTCGCCCTCATCGCCCTGGGCTTCAAAGCGGCGGAAGCTCATGAAACCATTCGCGCAACGCAGGCTGTGCTGGGACCCGCCGCCGGCGTGGAGGAACTAGTGCGCGCCAGCTTGAGGAAAGGGACATGATGGCCGCAACGCTCAGAGGGACATCAAGAATTGTCGTGCCAGAGCCCTTGGCCTGGCACCGGCGGTTGGCGGCTTTCGTTGTGGCGGCGGTCCTTCGCGTCTGCTTGTGGACGTGGCGTTGCCGGTGGACGGAAACGGTCGATGATGCCAAATCGGGAGGCCCGGTCATTTTCTGCGTCTGGCATAATCGCCTGCCGCTGGCCCTGAGGAGCTACGACGATTATGCTCAATCCAAATGGCCCGCCGTTGGTTTGGCGGCGATGATCAGCGCCAGCCGCGATGGCGGATTGCTGGCCAGCGTGGTGGAGCGTTTCGGCGTCCAGCCCGTGCGCGGTTCCACCAGCCGCCGGGGGCCGCAAGCCTTGCTGGAAGCCACGACTTGGATGGAGCGCAATTACAGCATTGCCATTACGCCGGACGGGCCGCGCGGCCCGGTCTATCAGGTGCAGGACGGCATTATTCAATTGGCCAAACTCACGGGCCGCCCGATCATCCCCACCTCCAGCTTTACCCGCTGGAAGATTCGCCTGAAGAGCTGGGACGGCTTTCAAATTCCGCTGCCCTTCGCGCGTTGCGAACTGCGCCACGCTGAACCGATCTGGGTGCCACGCGAAGCCTCGGACGCGGAATGCGAGCAGCTTCGCCTCAAGTTGCAAGAGAGCATGCGCGCCATTACCAGGGACGGCTGCGCATGAAAACGATCCCGAAAGCTCCCTTGATTGCGGGCGGAGCTGTGCTCGCGGTCATCTTCCTGGCGAAAGTCTTTGGCAGCGTTTTGGACCTGGAACGGCCCGACGCGATTGCCGTCGCGATCCTCTCCGTCTTGGCCCTGGTGATCGCGGCTTGTTGCTGGCTCTTCATCAATCTCCCGCCGACCTGCGAAAGCCGCGTTTGCCGTCCGAAGGATTATTCCGTCATTGGCCGCGCGCAGGATTTGGGGATTCCTGGATTTGAGCCGGTTCTGCAATGCCGTTGCGGCCACAGATATCTCCGGCGCGCCAACCGCTTCTTTTCCATCAGCTCCAGGAATTATCTCCAAAAATACATGGTCAAATTGAATTGGTATTCGCGCTGGAAACCTGACCGCTCGTGACCCGCCGGCGGTAATGCTTGTAACGTTCCATCACCGCCGTCACATAAAGCCGCGTGCTTGGAAAACCAATCCTGCCGACAAACGCGGCGCTATTCGTCGCGGAATCGCTGTCGAGCCATTTGAGCACATTGCTCCTGCCCGCATTGTATTCCGCCAAGGCGTAGGGCAGCGGATTGTCCGTCTGGCTGTAGCGGTGCAACGCCTTTTTTAGATACCACGCGCCCGCCAGCGTGTTCGTCGCGGGGTTGAAACACGCTTCCGGCTCAAACGACCGCAGATGCTCCGTCCCAGCCCAATCTCGCGCCACTCCGGCGCGCACTTGCATCAAGCCCATTTCCCCCACTCTTCCGCGCACGCCGGGGTTAAAACGGCTTTCCTCCCAGACGACAGCCTTGACCAAGGCGGGGTCCAATTGGTAACGTTGGGCCGCAGCCGTGATGACCGCGTCAAAGCGGTGCTCGCGCCAATAGGACCACCCCCACCAACCGATGATCCCACAGGCAGCCAGCAAGAACCATTTTCGAGTTCGTCTCAATTAGGAACAGTAAACAGGCTAAGGCATGCCGCCAGGAGAAAAAAAGCTTCGTTTTGCCTTTTTACGCAAGGTCATTTCCGTTTTGCTAACAGCGTGATTGCGCGCGTGACGCTCGATATGGCGATGGGCAAGGAGTTCGACTACCTCATCCCCGCCGAATTGGCGGACGCGGTTGAGGTCGGGAGCCGGGTTAAAGTGCCTTTTGCCAGCCGCCAGGTCCTGGCCTGCGTGACGGCCGTGCTCGAGGCCTCGCCGCACGCCCATTTGCGCGCGATCCTCAAGGTCCTCGGGCGGCAATCCCATGTCTCGCCAAAGATTTTGGCCCTGGTGCGTTGGATGAGCGAGTATTACTGCTGCCCGCCGGAAATCACGCTCAAGGCCGTATTGCCCGAGGCGGTCCGTAAAGAAGAAGAAGGCTGGCGCGAGCAGCTCTTTGTGCGGACGCTTCCGCCGCCGGTCCCCCTGCCCAAATTGAGCAAGCGGCAAGCCCAGATTCTCGAAATAGTGCGAACGCGGGTGGAGTTGCCCCTGCAGGAGCTCTTGCGCCAGGCCCAAACCACCACCCAAACCGTCCGCCACCTCGAAGACAAGGGATTGCTGCAAATTGCGCCGCAGATTTCCGAGCGCGATCCCTATGCCAGGGAAGTCATCCTGCCAACGCAACCGCTGGCTTTGAGCACAGCGCAGCAACGTGCCGTGACGGAGATCATTCAAGCCGGCGGCACGGAGGGCGGCGGGAAAAATCGTCCGGTTTTTCTTCTGCATGGCGTCACCGGCAGCGGCAAGACAGAGGTTTATTTGCAGGCCATTGCCCACGCCTTGAGCCTCGGCAAGGGCGCGATTGTCCTGGTGCCGGAAATTTCGCTCACGCCGCAAACGGTGGAACGCTTTAAAGCCCGCTTCAGCAGCGGAAGTTGCCAGACGCTCGTGGCCGTCTTGCACAGCCACTTATCCGCCGGGGAGCGCCACGACGAATGGCACAAAATACGCCAAGGCCGGGCGCGCATCGTGATTGGCGCGCGGTCCGCGATCTTCGCGCCCGTGGACCCGCTGGGCTTGATCATCGTGGATGAGGAGCACGAACACTCCTACAAGCAGGAGGAATCGCCGCGTTACCAGGCGCGCGACGTTGCCGTGGTGCGCGGGCGAATGGAAAACGCCGTGGTCGTCCTTGGCTCAGCCACGCCTTCGATGGAGAGTTTTTACAACGTGCAAAACGGCAAATATCGCCTGCTGGAATTGCCGGAACGCGCCGACAATAAAAAAATGCCGATTGTTCGTGTGGTTGACATGCGCCAGGTGGCGCGGCGGGAAAAGGGCACGCCGCTTTTTTCGCCTGAACTCAAGGAGGCCATCCACAAGCGGTTGGACCGGCGCGAGCAGACTTTGCTTTTTTTAAACCGGCGCGGCTTTGCCACATCGATGCAATGCCCCCTCTGCGGCTATGTGGCGGAGTGCCCCAATTGCAGCCTGGCGCTGACCTATCATCGCCAGGCCGGCCAATTGCGCTGCCACATCTGCGGCCACTGCGCGGAAGCCCCTTCCCTCTGCCCGGACCCCAAGTGCCGCAATCCTGCCATTCGTTTTGCCGGCATCGGCACAGAAAAGATCGAGGCTGCCTTGGTCAAGCTTTTCCCGCGGGCGCGGGTGCAGCGGATGGACTCGGACGCCCTCAAACGCAAGGAAGACTACCGTCGCATCCTGGGCGATTTTCGCGTGGGAAAAATCGACATCCTGGTCGGCACGCAAATGATTGCCAAGGGGCTGCACTTTCCCAATGTCACGCTGGCCGGCATCATTTATGCCGATCTGGCGTTGCACATGCCGGATTTCCGGGCGGGGGAACGGACCTTTCAGTTATTGACGCAAGTGTCGGGGCGCGCCGGGCGCGGCGATGTCGAGGGCGAAGTGTTTATCCAGGCTTTCACGCCGTTTCATCCGGCCATTCAATATGCCCGGCGGCACGATTTCGCGGGTTTTTACGAACAGGAAATCGAGTTTCGGCGCCAGTTGAATTATCCGCCCGTCAGCCGCATTGCCCTGTTGCTGCTCAAGGGGCGCAACGAGGAAAAAGTGAGATTCTCCGCCGCTCATGTGCGGCAGGAGATTGAGAAAAAGGCCGGAGTTATTCCCGGTTTGACCATTGCCGGGCCGGCCCCCGCGCCGCTGGCCCGGGCCGAGACCTTTTACCGCCATCACCTGATGTTGCGCACCCGCGGCATCGGCAAACTCAGCCATGCCCTGGCCGAAATGTTCGCCACCCTCCATCTTCCGGAGGATGTTTCCCTGACAATTGATATTGACCCCGTCAACATGATGTGAGCGGATTCGTCTATTCAGCCACTTTGCCGGGCACGGCCGGAAGGGCCTTGCGGATCAGTTTGGCGCCATTGGTTTTCAGATAGGCCTGGACGGCGGCAATGCCTCCCAGGCTGATGGGAACGCGCTTCTGACTTTGAAAGAGTCGATAGTGGGTGAGGGTCTTCCCCACTTCCATGATTTCAATATGCTTGTCATCCATTTTCCATAGTTGGCCTTTGGCCAGGGAAAGCGGGGACGGTTTTTTCACCGTGGCTTTTCTTGTTGTCGCGCGTTTAACCATTGTCAGATCTGTTCTCATAAAGTTGCTTCTGAATATCCCATTTGCCGGCCCGCGGGATCCGTGCTTTGATGTTGGTCCGCTGTATTAAAGCAAAAAACCCAAACGAAATAAATAGAAATCTTCGCCTTTCAGCTATTGAAACGGGCTTCCTGGCCGATGGGGGAAGGGCAAAGTCGCCGGCGCTCCAAAGTTTGGGACCGCGGCGGACCAGGCTGGCTGCACGGGTGCGGGACTGATATAAGCGGACGGCGCGGGCATGGTGTCGGCCGCCCACGCACTGGACATTGCTCCTGGTGAGAATGCCTCTCCGGCATTCGCGCCGGACAGGCTGCTGGGCAAGCTCGAATACGCTGTTGAGGTGGAAGGCAACGCCGATGGAGCGTGCAAAGGATCCTGCGAGCTGCCAGCCACATCAAAGCCGCTGGCGGCCTCGGAGGTTTCGAAGGGGTTCTTTTCGGAGCTCAACGGAACATAATCACCCCGATGCATCTTTTCCAAATCCAAGTGGAACGCGCGGTCCTGCTGCTCCACCTCGTCGCGATCCTGGGAGCCTTTCATCCACGGCACGCTGTCCAGGGATTGACCATATCGATCGCTATAAGGCTCCTCTTTGCGATCCCTCTCTTGACCAAACAACGCCAGGTTTTCGCTGTGCAGTTGATCGTTTGAGGTCTCCGTCTTTTCCTGTTCTTTTTTTGAGCGAGAGTCGTTGGAGAAGCCAAAACCGCGGTCACTCCGCCCGCTGGTCGGGCTGGTCGGGCTGGTCGTCTCGCTTGCCTCACTTGCCCCGATTTCCGGTCCCAGGAGTTCCTCCAGGACGGTCTGTTTCTTCTTGTCCTCATCGGGAGTCAGGCTCAGGCGCGAATCATACCGATGCGAATCCCAGGCATGCTTATCCATTTCCCGAGACCGGGAGACGACCACCGTTGTTTCCTGATAAACGGGGAGGATGTCCGATGACTGATAACTGGAGAAATGCGGCCCATTCCCTGGCCCGTTATCCTTATCCTTTTGCTCGATCTCCCGCTGCGGAACGGTCCAGCCCACAGGGGGGGCGGAAAACTCAATTCTATCTCCCGCCACCGCCCAGGGAACCATCAAACCGCAACCGCAACCTCCCCAGAATAGCGCCAGCCCGGCCACGTAATATGAATGCCGAAATGCCATACCTTCGAGCCTCCATTTATACTCCAACCCTTCGTCCCGGTCAACCTTTTGTTTTCCTTGACCCGCCAACCCCCTTCATTTTCCAGTTGTATCCTAAATCTGCTTGATTATAATGGCCGCCGAATCGCCAATGAGAAGGATTCCGATGCCCAACTTGCCGGACTGTCTGCTGATGCAGGTCGGATTACCGGAGTTTCCCTTTCCAATTTGACTTATGTACGTATTGAAAAACCGCGCTCTGGCGCTGCTCTTAACCCCGGCCTTTTGTTTGGCTTTGGCCCAGGCCTCTTTTGCTCAAACCAATTTTACCGTCGGCACCAGTTTGGTCGATATCACCCAGCAGAAGGGAAACGAAGTCGATCCGTCCATTGTCTTTGAACCCCGCTTCCCCTCCAACATGTTTGTCGTCTCGGCGACGGACCGGGCTAATTCGGGGCTGTTCGTGGGCACGAGCAGCAACTTTGGCACAACGTGGAGCACCAATATCATCGCCACCAATGGTGATCCTCTCCTCATCCCAGCGGCCGGCGAACCTACCGCGGCTTGGGACATTTATTCCAACCTCTTTGTCGCCTATCTCTCAGCTTCGGGTGAAGGGGTCGCGGTGATTGTCAGCACCAATAATGGCCACACGTTCGCGCCGTTGACTAATTTGGTGTCGTTGGATTCTACCGACACCCCCCGTCTTGCTTCCGCGCCGCTCGGCGCGGGCGCTGGCAGCCTTTGGCTCGTGTACAAAGACTATACCTTGAGCGAGACGCCCCTGGTTGTGCAAGGACTGCAATCGACGGGCTTGGGGACGAACGGCGCTTTCAGCTCCGTGCAGAGCCTTCCCGGCTCGCAAGAGGGCGGGTTCCCGGATATCGCGGTGGGGCCGAATGGCCAGGTTATGGTCGCTTTTCAGGGCAACGTCTATGGGGCCGGCAAATCGCCGGTTTACGTTTCCGTCAACACCAACGCGGTCTCAACCAATGGCATCGGCGGGTCGTTCCACAACCCGATCCAGGTCGTATCCAACGCTATCGGCGGGTTCACTTATATCGACGCGGAAAACACGGGAATTGGGATCAATGCCGCACCGGGGCTGGCATGGAACTGCTATAACTTTGGAACCAATTACGGCAAAGTTTATCTCGTTTACACCGCGATCGCGCCCAGCGGCAATCTGATCATCGACACGTGCTTCTCCACCAATAGCGGCGCGCAATGGAGCCACGCCAAGCAGGTCAACGACGATTCCGGGTCAAACGATCATTTTCTGCCGCGCATCGCGGTGGACCCGGCCTCCGGCATCGTCGGCTATTCCTGGATGGATTGCCGCAACGACTTGGGCAGCCAGACCCCGGTGGTCACGAACATGTTTACGGGGAGTTTCACCCTCGACAACCTCGCCGTGAGCAACATCACCGTCCGGCCTTCCGCCGGCATTAAGGACGAGTCGGATACGGAAGTGGACAATTCCATGGGCGGCATGACCAACTGGACGGTGACCATTTCGGCGGACAATATCTTTGGCAAGTTGATGGCGACAAACGCCCAGGGGAATATTGTTATTTACAATTCATTCACGAACTCCTCCGGCGGGGTCATTGCGGGCACGAATTTCGTGGTCACCCTGACGACGGGCGTCGCGACCAACCCGCCCGAGAATACACTGTTGACAATCTTCGTCACGAACATGTTGCCCAATTTATTTACCGACGGGTCCAATGCCAACCGGCAAGCCCTCCCCTATGGCACCCTTAGCCTGGACGGCGGAGAGACATTTTTGGCCAATCAGTCTTTGCTCTCGACCAACCTGCCCCTCAACGGCCCAGGCGTCGGCTATGCTTCCGACCAGTACAACGCGAGCAACGTCATCGGATGGGGTCATTACACCGCTTTGGCGGCCTACAACGCCAACTTCTATCCCGTTTGGCCGGACAATTCGGATGTTCTGGCCAACAATCCCAATGCGGCCCAGAAAGCCTTCGACCTCTATGGGATTGCGGGCGGTCCCACCGGCGCCAGCGTGTCGGTCCCGACGGCGGACCTCTCCGTTTCCGTCATCAGTACTCCTGCCGCCGTGGCTTTGGGCGAGAGTCTTCTCTTGACGATGGTTGTGAGCAACAGTGGCCCAAGTAGCGGCACCAACGTGGTAGTGACCGATTTGCTTCCCGCGGACATCATACTGGACGACGTGACTCCCGCGTTCGGGGTCGCTTACTCCAACTTCGCGCCCACCGTTCTTTTCTATATGCCGATCATGAAGCCGCATTCGGCGTTGACCAACTTCATCCGCATCACGCCCAATACGTCGAGCACTTTGACCAATTTCGTGTCCGTGCTTGGGCCGCTGATCGACCTCGATCTTTATAACAACACCAACCAATTGGTCGTGCCCTTTATCAGCGAGGACTTGGCCATTGGCGCCACGGCGCCCTCGATTGTCATTCTGGGCGAGCCTTTCAACTTTACGGTCACGGCCACCAATCTTGGCCCCGACACCAACGGGTTGGTCGTGGTCTCGAACGTCTTCACTACCAATTTGGCCATCCTTTCCGCGACGGCGTCTCAAGGCATCTTTACGGAGATAACCAATGCCAACAACGGCGTGCTGCTCCTGAGCGCCGGCATGATGGGCGTTACCCAGGTCGTGACCATGAACGTCACAGCAGTCGCGCTCAGTGGACCACCTGAGGGCAGCATTCTCAGTGTGGTGACCAGCGCGGAGTATGATACAAACCTGGCCAACAATGCCACCCTCAACAGCATGTCAATCCTGGGAGAAGATCTGGGCGTGTCAGTGTCGGCCTCTCCAAACAACTTGCAAGTCGGCCAGACCGTGACCTATGTGGAAACGGTGACAAATCTCGGCCCAGCCACGAACGCCACTGTTTTTCTCACGAATACCCTTTCTTCCAACCTGGGATTGTTCAGCGTTATCCAGCCGGCCGCCAATTATATCATCACCAATAACGCCATCATCTTTAACCTCGGACCATTGCAAGCGCAGACGTCGGTGCCAGTCGAATTTACGGCCACCGCCTTGAACCCCGGCTCGGGCGTCAACACCGTACTCGTTGGCAGCTCGAACTTCGACCTGGACCTGGCCAATAACTCGGCCCAGGCCTCCGTCACATTAATTCCCACCCTGCCACTCATCAGCAACCTCGTTGTCACGGTCGAGGCTCAAGGCGCCTTTATTTCCTTCAAGACAGGCGAACTGGCCACCGCGCAGGTCCAATACGGTGCGAGCAGCACTTACGGGAGCCTGACCTCGCTCAATTCCACGCCTTCCTCCAACCACGTCTTTTTGCTCAGCGGACTATCGCGGAACAAGACTTACTATTTTAACGTCGAGGCTTGGGTGGGGCAGCAACTCTTCACCACCAACGGCCAATTCACCACCGTCAACAGCTTGATCCTCAACACAGCCGATGCCGGCTATTCCGGTCTCTGGTCGGCCATCACGGTGGGCAGTGGCATTTACGGTCCTTATTATCAATCCGCCAACACGGTGGCGTCGGGCGCCGCGACGGCTTCGGCCACCTATACGCCGCAGATTGTGGTCGGCGGCCTCTACAATGTCTCCATCTGGTATCCGGAAAGCGGCATTTTTACCACCAACGCGCGAGTCTATGTCTCGGGCGGCACCAACGAAATCATTGTCGGCGTCAACCAGACCACCAATGGTGGAAGCTGGCAACCCCTGGCCAATGACCTCTATTTTGCCCCAGGCTCGGGCGGAAACGTGGTGATCGAAAATAATACCGGCGAAGCCAGCAAAAGCGTCGTCGCCAATGCCATGATGTGGGTTTACGATCCCGCCCAGGACCATCCCGCCGCCGGCTCAGTTCCAGGGTGGTGGGCCAACTATTATTTCGGCCCCGGAGCCGTCGTCAGCAACTCCGCCGATGCCGATGGCGATGGCTATTCCAACTACGCCGAGTACGTCTTCGGCACCAATCCGGTTGACCCCAACTCCTATCTGAATTTCTCCGTGGTTCCGGGGCCAGGCGGCGTTGTCTCCGTGACCTTTTCGCCCTGGCAAGGCGGTCGCGCTTATCAACTGCAAACCGCCACCGATCTTTCCACCGGCGCTTGGGTGACGTTGACCAACAGTGTCAGTGTCAATACCAACGGAGACGGCGTTTTCACCTTGACGCAGCCCAATTCGAGCGGTTCGTTCTACCGCCTTTCCGCCCAGGTTCTGTCGCAATAGCGGCGCGGGGCCTGCGGTCCCCCCTGTTTTTGCGAGGGGCTGTGTTGCAAGGTGACGGACACGGGCTAAAGTTGTGGCATGGCGGACAGGCAAGAGATCGCGCGCGGCCGCGGCGCCGCAGGCAACCCGCCCAATCGCTTTGAAAAGCTCCATTTGGAGCCGGCCGAGGATTGGGATCCCTCCGAGGATCCTTCGCCGAAAACCCAGTTTCTGCGCGACCTCTCCCAGACCATTATCAGCTATAACGACAGCCCCGATATTCCATTCAATGCCAGCGTGAACACCTACCGGGGCTGCGAACACGGATGCTCGTACTGCTACGCCCGGCCATTTCATGAATATCTCGGCTTTTCCGCCGGCTTGGATTTTGAGACGAAAATCATGGTGAAGGAAAGCGCGCCGGAACTGCTGCGGCGCGAGCTTTCGTCGCCCAAATGGAAACCGCAAGTCATCGCCATGAGCGGGGTGACCGATTGCTATCAACCCATCGAGCGCCGGTTGCAGTTGACCCGGCGGTGCCTGGCCGTTTTGGCTGAATTTAGGAACCCGGTCAGCATCATCACCAAGAACTACCTTGTGACGCGGGATATTGATCTGCTGATGGAACTGGCGGCCCACCAGGCGGTGTCGGTGCATCTGTCCATCAATTCGTTGGATAGCGAGTTGGCGCGCAAACTGGAGCCGCGAGCCGCCTCCCCCAAGATGCGGTTGGCGGCGGTGGAGGCTTTGGCGAAGGCGGGAGTTCCGGTCGGGGTGCTGGTGGCCCCGGTCATCCCGGCCCTGAACGATCACGAGATCCCTTCGGTCCTGGCGGCCGCTAAAGCGGCTGGCGCAGGGTGGGCCTACACCGAAATCGTGCGGTTGCCGCTGACGGTCGCACCGATTTTTGAAGAGTGGTTGGAGCGGAACATTCCTGGGAAAAAGGACAAAATCCTGGGCCGCATTCGAGCTATCAGAGGCGGCAAACTCAATGATCCCTGTTTCGGGTCCAGGATGCGCGGGGAGGGAGTTTTCGCAGATCAGATTTTGCAAATGTTCCATGTCGCGCGCCGCAAGGTGGGGATTGCGGAAGATGGCCCTGAGTTGTCCACCGCCGCCTTTCGGCGGGCGGAGGGGGCGCAAATGGCGCTCAAACTCTAAACCACAATTACCCAGTAGCGAATGGGATGACTGAAATCCGCCCGGCATTAGTTGCACAGGCTTGGGGAATCACCCCCCCCTGCCTTCTTATTGGCCATTCCTACATCCACACCCCGATTTCAGTGCTGGATTGCAACTGGACTGCGGTTGGCATTGGCGATGGGTGATTAGTGCATGATGTCTGAAAAGCCGCTACACCCGCTACATCGTTGATGGTCAGGCACTTAGTCCGCTACAAACACCTCTACAGACCCGCTACGGACCCGCTACATTTTCGGACTGGGCTTTGGCGCGAAGGCGGGTTGCGCGGCTCAATTCGTCCAGGGCAGGCTTGCATGTTTACCGTTCCACTCTGTCTTGGTGTCTTGGCGCAAGCTTCGCCCCAAAGTTTCGACATAAGCGCCGCCGATCCGTATCATCCTTGAAGATTGTTGGAGGCGGTCGCCGCGGTTCATCACGTGATAAATGGCGCCAAGATATTCACGCGCAGTTTGCCAGCCATGTTGAAAAATCTCTCCGAGTGAACCTGGCAGCTGCAAGAAATATGTGATTATGTGGGACCGACCCCGACGGTGTCGCTGACTGGCATTTTACTGGCACTAACAACATCACAAATTGCCGGATTTGCTGCCGTCATAAGCGCCGCGTTGGCCGGTGTGCGCGGTTGAGGTGTCAGCACTTGCTGCAAGCGCCTGGGATTTCGATAGCGTTGGTCACGCCACCATCTCCACCACCCGGCTTTATGACAGGCGGAAAATGCCACACGAAGACGCGCCGACTCACAAAATGCGCTTCAACAACTGATCTTGGATGTGTGAATCCAAATTCGCTTCTCGGCTCGCACTTTGTGCGATTCGGTCCATAATGGACGCCGCGAATCATTGGATCGCTTGAAGTGAATGCTCAACGGAATAAAATTAAGCAGGCATTGGAAGCCTTGGTTGAGGCGCAGCGCCACCGGGACTTTCAACGACTTGCCGTCCACCTTGCAAAGCGACGGTGGCCAGAATTGCAAGCCACTGAGGAGCAGAATGACGGAGGCGAAGACGCTACATCATTCCTAGCGGGAGCTGACGGTGTTCGAAGGAGTGTTGCCGCTTCCCTCACCGGCACAATTGCAAAGGTCAAAGAGGACGCCGCTCGCATAAGAGGACGGGGCGTTAAGCTTGGTGCGCTCGTTTTCATCACCCCTGTTGCAATCAACAACCTTACTGTGGCCGAGTGGGCGCAAGTGATTTCCAAGGAATTTGGACATCCCCTTCACGTCATTCAGCAGGCCGAAATTATTACCCTGTTGGAGCAGCCCGAGAACCGTTGGCTATGCAACAAATACTTGGACCTCGAACTAGAAGTCGAATTGCCAGTCGCTCAGCTTCTCGCGACCACCAGGAAAGTCTCTAGTCAAGTGATTCATGGCTGGAAGATTGCAAATCGTTACGAGGACGCAAAAACGATTCGGCTCACCCTCATCGAAGAACCCACCGGGACGTCCCGCAAATCAAGGGGTGATGCTCGGCGGCTCACGATTGAAGATCTCTGTCAGATGGCTACCGAACGGCGCAGCGCCACGTTGTATGGCGAACCCGGCGCTGGCAAAACTTTCACCTTGATACAACTGGCGGACGCTTTGTTAGAGAAACCAACTTCGCCAATTCCTTTTCTCATCCCTCTTCCTGTTTGGGCGGGTTCGGGGAAGTCCCTGCTTGAGTTCATTGAGACTCAATTTACCGGAAGCGAGGTGAAATCTGGAGACTTTGCAAAGTTATTTTCGCTCGGTCAGGTGGCACTGTTGTTGAATGGCTGGAATGAAGTGCCGGAAGCTTCCGTTGAACGAATCAGCTCTGAGTTGAAGACATTTGCCCTCCATACCCCCGCGCTGTCGATTTTCATCTCAACTCGCAACACGAGAACATCTCCACCCCTTTCGACGCAATCTGACATTTTTGTCGCACCACTTTCCAACGAACAGAAAATGGTGGTGGTCAAAAAATCAGGCCATGAGGACCCGGCTGCGTTCGGGATAGAACTTGAAACAAACAACGCTCTTTCCGCAATCACCAACACGCCGCTCTTTCTTAGCGCCGCGATTTCAATTTCTCGTTCCGGCGAAAAACTTTTGCAAACGCGATATGGCCTCTTGGCGCAAGTGATCGAACATTTTGAGAGAGACAGTGATCACTCGACGGCTTTGAAGGCCTCGCCGTGCAACTCGTTTCACAGGCGTTACCTCGAATCCATCGCGCTCAAAATGACGCAAGCCGGAGGCACCACCCTCACTTTTGATGAGGCAGTAGCGGTCATTGCTCAGTGCAATGGATTGCTTCGCGCGGAGGGTCATTTCGGGAATGTTCCAAATTCTGGCGAGGTGCTGGAATGTCTGGTAAAGCATCATCTCCTGGTGCTCCCGCTCGGCTCCAATCCTTCTTATCGTTTTATCCATCAACAATTTCAGGAATGGTTTGCAGCCGAGTCATTGCACCGCCTGATTGTTGCCATTGGAGCCAGCGAAAAGACAGAGGAATTGTTCGCTTTCCAGCGCGATTTCATAAATCACATGCAGTGGCAGGAACCGTTGTCATTTTTGATGGAGCGGTTGTCCAATGGAAACGATGCAGAAGTTTCACTCGCCGCAAAAATAATCGGCTGGGTAATGCCAGTGAATCTGTCCGTCGCTTCTGAGTTGGCCGGTGTTGCTGGCGAAAAGGTATGGGCTCACGTCCGCAGCGAATTGGGACAGGCACTTCGTAAGTGGTATGAAAAAAATGGCAGGGACCCTCGTGGAGCGGCGTTAGCTGCAATGCTCGCTACGAAGGCTCCCGATTTTCAAGACCTAGTCTGGCCTCTCATCGAATCACCAGATCAAAATACCAGGCTTATTGCGTATCGGGCGTGGCGTCCGTTTTCCTTTTCATGCTTGGGGTCCGAGTGGCGGGAAAGATTTTTCAAATGGGACACCAAGCGAAAGATCGAATTCTTGCATGAATTTTCTTGGGAGCCAGACAGAGAGCACGTCGCCTTGGCAGTTGACATGCTCAAAATGTCTGAATCTCCCGAGGTGAAGTTGGCATGTTTTGAGGTGCTGCTTCATGCTGGGGCTTACGGACTCATACTCGCCCATTCAGAGAGTTCTGCATTTAACGAGTGGCCCTCTGGTTTCGCAGAACACATCCTGTTCCGACTGCCGCGACGTTTCCTTGCAACGCTGCTTGCGAAAGCCAAGACAGCCCTTCCGTCCGTCGAGTCATTGAGCACGAGGCACGCAATAATAATGACGCTCAAACGAGCCGAAGACTCCGAATGGCCTGCGTTAATGAAACAGGAGATCGAGCGTTTGCTCGGAAACGAAGCGTTGGAATTTCGTCCCGTCAATGAATACCATAATCCGTCCCGCCAAGCTCCGAGGCCAAACGCCAGCCCGTATTTGATGGAACTCTTGACGGCACTTGATGAGAAGGAGCCTGATTGGGTCGCAACTTTCGCGGCGGATATGTTTACTCAAGGGCGATTTTGGTGGGAGCCCTTCACGCATTACATTCGCAAAATGAAGACACCAGACGTAGAGCGAGTGGCGGCAGCGGCCGTTGAAGCTGGACTTGAACCAAGCGTGACGCGTCAGCGTTGTTCGGCACTCGCGCCCAGCGGCTCACCGTCTGGTGCGAAGATTCTGCTCAAAGCTTACCTGGCCTATGACATCGAACGGGGAGACAGGCCACGGCCGACACCCATGGACCGAGGTGACGCACTGCGGGACGGAATTCGAGAGCTTCCCATCAACTCACTGATCGATGCGGTTCTTGAAGAAGCCAACGAAAACAGTGCATTCGATTCAGCCCGTCGGCTCGTAAAGCTCATCTCGCAAGCGCCGGTTATGCAGGCTTCCGAAGAACGGAAGACGGCTCTCCGTTCGCTCGTGCTGCTCATTGAGGAACAAACGCCCAAAGACTTGGGGAACCGCGAATGGTTGCGTGCGGAACTGGTGGATATTCTCGGACGGGTTGGCACGTCAAAGGATGCCGAACTTGTTGAAAAATGGCTTCTCGAAGACGTCCAGCGCCTAAATGACAATGTCGCTCGTCAGCAGACTGAATTTCAAGCATGGGAAGCAGGGGGACGCAAAGGTCGCCCTCCAGTCAGGGTGCTCCCAGTTGTTTTTTGGAACAACTACCAACGAGCGTTGGTTCAATTTGGCGGCAAGGAAGTTGGCGACGTGTTTATCCGTCTTCTCGCGACGCCCTCCCTTCTGAACCTCGCCGCTTTTGGTCTTTACCTTCTAACGCTCGAACGGAGCGAGAAAATCGATGCTCGGTTTGGAGACCGTCCGGATTATGCCGGAGTTTTGAGCGTAAGCACGGTACTTGATGGCGATGCGTGCGACGCAATTGATGGAATCAGGCCTGGGCCTTGCCTGCGCGAAAGCTTGATTAGGGATTGCAGAGGTTTGTGACGCTTTGGGTCAGAAGGT
>JBKQWF010000281.1:0-20505 GCA_052139695.1 Limisphaerales bacterium | reverse complement strand
AGCTTCATCGAAGCATTCCTTCAACGCGGCGTATTTCTCGCGCAACCTCTTCATATCGATCAACATGCAACTAGCATAGCACAAGCGGACAATATGTGACAGTTATTTTTGCGCGGCTCCTAACGGGGCAAGTCTTCGTTGTCACTGTCGGTGCCGCGAACCTTCCGCTTGGAGACGTAGAGGTCTTTTTGTTAGAAAAGAAAGAGGTGCTGGAATTCCTCAGCCAGAAGAAACAGCTAATCGCAGGCGAGATTCGATCGCGCCAGCGTGCTATTGATGGATACAAGACAGACCTTGAAAAAGCCCAAGCCAACCTTGATGCCCGCGCGGCTCAAGAGCGGGCCTTTTTGAGTGAGGGTTTGCAAGACTTTCTTCAAACGAATACCTATTACCAAGCCGCACTCAAAAGCTACGACGCGATGCTCTCTGAATTTAGAAACTCGGAAAGACCGAAGTTGGTGTTATTGCAGAAGCAGATAGTCCAAGCCCATGCCATTCTGGTCAAACACGCCCATGACTTAAACGATCAAAACACAAGTGCTAGCGCACTGACCCAAAGCCCACGTTACGGGTCGGGATTAGGTGCGCGCTATGGACGCGCGGGCCCTCCAAGTTCCGTTTGGGGCGACCCTTCCGGTCATCTGATTAAATCCTCTTCGGGCAGCGCGGAGTTTGAGCCCTTTATTGCGCGTGCCGAGAACCTGTATGGCGACGTTTCAACGATTTTGGAAAGTATCGATAATCGTGTCCTGCTACAGGATTCCTTTCACGCTTCGCTCGAACCCAGCCTGCGGACTGCTCGTGGCGACGAGGAGCTTTTCGTTCTCCGGTCTACCGCGACACTGGACACGATCATTGAGCGGGTAAGAGCTAAGGAAATCGAGCTTTTGACACTGAAATCAGACGCTGAACTCAAGGCCGACCAAATGCACAAAGAGACGCTGGCACAATTCGGGAGAGTGCGCAAAGACGCCGAAGCGCAATTGGAGGCGGTTCGGAAACAGCTTAATGAGGCGGAATTGAGCTTGGCAAGGTTCAAGCCAATCGAGTCATATTTTAGTGGCTTTTCACCTAAAGCCATTGTCAGCGCGCGGACTGACGCGACGGGCAGTTTTTCGCTGCGTTATCATCTTGGCGCGGCGCTCACAGTATTTGCCCGCGCCAACCGGCAGGTTCTCGATCAAACGGAACATTATTTTTGGCTAGTAAACGCACCAACCAATTTAGCCTCAGCACAAATCTTCTTGAGCAATAGCAAACTTGTCACCGTTGATCCCGACGGTTATTTTGGCCTAAAGCCTGAATGACTTGTTGCAAACGCCACCCACGCCAGAGTATCAAGAAAAAAATATCGCCCTCAATGTTATTTTACAAGACCATGCAGTGCCCTTGCATGATCGCGCCTGGCGCATCGCTCTTCGAACCCACCCCAAGCGTCCTATCTCTTTCCCAAGCAAGCGGAGGACCTTGGCCTCTTGACAGTTTTGGCCGCGCACTGTTTGACAGATATTTTGTGCTCAAAAATGCCAACGAAAAGATCGCGAAAAGGCTGCTTGAAGACCGGCCTCCAAATCGGTACAGTGCGGTTGTGAGTGGATTGACCGCGACCTTGATTAATGAGATCAAATCAGCCCCGGAGCCTGTGCAGCGTGAAGTGTTGGATTTTCTGGTCTTCTTGAAGGCGCGTCACGCTTCCGCGGATCAGGCGAGCGATGACTTGCTGCCGCTGGCGCAAACCGCCTGGGCGGCGGATTGGGAAACTCCCGAAGAGGACGAAGCATGGCGCGATTTGTGAGCGGCGAGATCGTGGTTGTGCCCTTTCCTTTTACCGATCTTCAAAGCGCGAAGGTTCGTCCGGCTCTTGTTTTGGCTTCTCTTAACCGCGGCGATATGATTCTGTGCGAGATTAGCGGCTAAATAATTCCCGCCGACGTTGAGCATGACCTCTTCGCCCTCGACGATTAGGACGGGATAGACCTCTCAGGCGAGATCTGGATAAAGGGCCGCCAGCGCTCCATGGCGGCCACCGTCAATTCCGACGCATGGTAGAGATGCTGCGAATACCTGCCAAATGGCTTTTCCTGGTGAGTGGCCTCGTGCCGCTGCTCGGTTTGTTTGGCCATCCGCCTGACCCGATGTTGCTCATCTACTCCGTGTTCGTGCTGGCGTGCTTTTGCCGACGGTGTCTGGCGGCTGGGGCCGACACGCTTCCTGGGCCAACGACCCTCCGTGTTGTCGCCTCCTTTTGGCTGTCCGGCAGCCTTACTGAAGCGCTGGCGTGGTTGAATAACTACCTCAAGGGCGCGGCGCAGCCCGCCCTCTTTCACCCGCAACTCCTGGCGGACCTGCTCATCGGCCTGGGATTCTACGGCGGCTGGGCGGCGGCGTGGTTGATCGCCTGCCGATGGTTCCGATTCACGCTCGCCGAAGCCTTCATCATCACCGGCCTGCAAGGCATTTTCTTCGAGCAGCTTGGCGCGGTGTTTCTGGCGGCGATCAAAGTCTTTCCCGCCAACCCGCCGCAAGCCGTGCTGCTTTGCGCTTACGTGTTCCTCGTTCATGGGGCGGCTGCCGGTGTTGCTCTGGCGCCCGTCCTCCACCAAATGGAAAGAGCGGAGGCGTCGCGTTCCTGGGCGCGTTTCGCCTTGGTGGTTGCGGGGATGGTCGCACTGGCGTTTCTGGGTTGCTGGCTGATCGGCGCAGGCAGCCTCCTGTTCGGCGGATTGCCGCCGAAACGCTCGATCATCGGCCATCCGCTGTGGTGACGGCCGCAATTGGCATCAGCACATGAGTGTCACCTGGCCAGGGCGAGACGCAACTTGCGCACGGCCTCGGCGTCGGTGACCGTAAATTCCTGCTCCGATTGTTTGACAGCGCCGCCAAACGAAACCTGCGGGCGGGCGGCAGTGGAATGGTCCGCGCTGACCGTGCTGAGCGAGGCATGGACCTGGCTGCAACCCGTTCTCTGAATGACATCGGCCACGGTGAAACGATTGATTCCTCCCGCGGGAAGGATTTCGATGCGGCCGGCGGCCTGGCGGATGTATCCGGCGATCAGCGACGCCCCGTTGTAGGCGCTGGCTTCCTGCCCGGAAGTCATCACGCGGGTGACGCCAAGATCGATCAATTGCTCCAGCACCGTCAACGGGTCCTTGACCACATCAAAGGCGCGATGAAAAACCGTCTGCCGGCCGGCGGCGAGTTTTATCATCTCCCGGCAACGCTTGAGGTCCAACTTGCCGTTCGCCTGGAGGAAGCCGAAAGCCACGCCATCGGCTTTTTCGGCCAGGGCCAGCTCGGCATCGCGCCGCATGACCGCAAACTCTGTCCGGCTATAACAGAATCCGGCCGCGCGCGGGCGAATCATGACAATGATCGGCAAACGCACGGCGGCGCGGGCTGCGCGCACCGCGCCTAGCGAAGGCGTCAAGCCGCCCAGCATCAAAGCACAATTGAGTTCCACGCGATCCGCGCCACCGGCCTCCGCCTTGATGCAGTCTTCCACAGACGCGGTGCAGATTTCCAGTCGGATGGAGCTCATTTGCCGGTGAAAGGATTGAACACTTCGCTGAAGCCTGTCGTCGTGACCGAGTAACGGAAACCCGCATCCGTACCCGCGGCGCCATAGCGCCCCCGCTTGTCCAACGCGACGAGGTTTACGCTTAAGTTTTTGCCTTTCGGTTCAGACCGGACAATTCGGTCCACGGTGCGCTGGCAAGCTTCGCGGGGATGCAACCCTTGCCGCATTTGCTCTACCACTTGAAAGGTGAGGCAATAGCGCATGACATTCTCGCCCACGCCTGTGGCGCCGGCGGCGCCGATTTCGTTATCGACATACAATCCGCTCCCGATGATCGGTGAGTCGCCCACGCGTCCGGGGAGTTTGCCGCCCAGCCCGCTGGTTGAGCAACCGCCCGCGATGTCGCCGTTGGACCCGACAATGAGGAGCGCGATCGTATCGTGGCCCTTCGGGGGCGCCGCCAGCCGCTGTTTTTCCCAGCGTTCGTATAGGTCCTTCGAATCGACTTCCACCGACTCCAATCCTTCCTCCAGCGCGAACATCCTCGCCCCTTCGCCCACCAGCATGACGTGCGGGGTTTTTTCCATGACGCGCCGCGCCGCGGAAATGGGATGGCGAATTCCCTCCAGCGCCCCGACGCTGCCCGCCTTATGCGTCGGGCCAAACATGATGCAGGAATCCAACTGAACGACCCCGGCGGCGTTGGGTGTGCCATTCAATCCAACCGATTTATTCGTGACATCAGATTCTGTCACCCAAATGCCTTTTTCGACCGCGTCGAGAATCGATCCGCCCGCCAGCAGAATCTTCAAGGCGGCGTCATTGGAGGCTTTGCCGAACGGCCAGGTGGAAACGATCAAAGGAACTTCGCCGGGTTGCTCCAGCGCGGCAGCGGCCTGGCTGACGGATGCAGCCGTGCCTAATATTCCGGCGGCGGTGCGGCTCACAAACTTTCGTCTCGACATGTTCATAATATATCATGCAAACAATTCTCGGATCGGCCGGCCGACGCCGTCGCGGGTCACGTAGAAGGGCCTTTTTTCGATCTCGTAAGACAACCGCGGGGAAATGCCCAGCGCCTGGTAAATGGTGGCATGCAAATCCTCAATGACCACCCGGTCCTTGATTGTTTTGCAAGGGCGCTCGTCAGCCGTGGTGCCGTGCAGGTATCCGCGTTTCATGCCTCCGCCCAAAAGCAGGACGCTGCCGGCGTCGGTGAAATGCCGGTGCATTCCGTAAAACTTGAGATCATCGACCTTCGGCGGTTCGACCACCTGGTCCTTGACCGGTTTGTCCGGCTTGCCCTCCAGCAAGGCGTCGCGGCTGAATTCGCTGGCCAGCACAACCAAGGTTCGGTCGAGCAGTCCGTGTTCCTCCAGGTCGAGCACCAGTTGCGCGATGGGGCCGTCGATGGACTTCTTCATCTCCACCGCGCGGGTGTGGCCGTTTTCGTGCGTGTCCCAGTACTGAAACGGAATATACTCCGAAGTCACTTCGATGAAACGGGCGCCTGCTTCGATCAGGCGCCGCGCCAATAAACAGCCCAGCCCGAACCGGCCCGTGTCGTACTTCTGGTAATTCTCCTTCGGTTCCAGGGAAAGATCGAAAGCCTTCGCCGCGGGTGAACTGAGCAGGCGATGCGCATTGTCCAGGGACCGCAAGAGCGATTCCTTTTGATAGTCGCTGCCAAATTCACCCGCCGGGCTCTGGGCCACTAAAGCCTTGTAGAACTTCTCCCGTCTCTCGAAGCGGCCTGGACTCATCCCTTCCGGCGGGCGAACGCTCTGCACTGCGTCCGCCGGATCGGCGACGAGAAAAGGACCAAATTCTCCGCCGAGAAATCCCGCGGTGTGAAACGCCTTCAATTCCTCGCCTTCGCCAACGTCAAACCGCTGGCCGATGTCAATGAATGCCGGCACCGCCGGATTCTTCGGTCCGAGGGTTCGAGCAATCACCGCGCCCAGATGCGGAGCGGCGACGGTTTGCGGCGGCGCGTAGCCGGTATGCCATTGATATTGGTGGCGGGTATGCAAAATAAAGCCCAAATCACCGGCGGTATAAGAACGGATGAGCGTTCCGCGGTCCATGACAGACGCGATTTTTTCTAATCCTTGCGAGAGCTTAATGTGATCAACGGCGGAGTCGATGGCGGGAAACGTGCTCAACATAGCCGACGCTTCCATGCCTTTGCTGAAAGGGACGTAACGCTTGGGATCAAACGTTTCCGTGCTGGCCATGCCCCCGGCCATCCAGAGAACGATGACCGCGTCGGCAGTAGGCTTGATTGTTCCTTCCGTTTCCGCGAGAAGCCGCCGCGGGTGCCCCGCTGCCAGCGCGCCCAACGTCGCTGCGCTGGCAGTTTTCAAAAAGCTTCTGCGGTCCCAATGACGTGCGTTAGGGGCGGCGGGCCTGGTAAAGGCAGGGTCGCCTCGCCGAGGCGACCGCTCCGGCTGGACGGCTCGGCGAGCCGTCCCTGCTATTCGTGCCTGACGCATTTCATTCCAATGACGGTTTATGGCGTTCATGTTTTGCCTCAGTAAATAAGCTGAAACTCGGGCAACATAGCCATCGCCCACAGAAAATCCTCCACCCCTTCTGGCGCGGGCTTTGTTCCCAGAAGCCCTTGCGCGAGGCTTAATTCTGCTGGAGTGGGCTGGCGTCCCAGCGCCAGCTCGTACACTTGGGCAGCCAGTTGCTGCCCGCTAGTTGACTCTTTGGCTAGATCAGCGGCGCCTATCTTGAGAAGATCGTCCAAAGTCTTGCCATTGGTCAATTCCAATGCTTGCAACGTCGTCGCCGCCGTTGGCCGGATGGTGGCCACTTGTTCGCGATTGGGCCGGCCCAGCGCCCTTTGCAAAGGGTCGGCGCTCACCAGGGCCGAACGCACCATTGTCTGATGCGGTGCGCCAAATTGTTGCGCCACTAAATCGCTATGAACCTTCCACGGGTCCATGCTGAGGCCGCCCAGCTCGCTGGCGGCCGCCCAATGGCGGGAATCAAAATCCGGCATCTCCCAGTCCTTCGCCTTTCGGTCGGTCGCTTGCCAGCTGGCGTCGCTGCCAAAATCAAACACCTTCTCTTGCAATCGCACGCGCGCGTAGAGGTAGAATCCAGCCGGGTTCTCCTGGCCGGCAAACGCTTTTCCCGGCGCCGGCGCGGAGCCGTCCGGCAAATAGTTGACGGCTTCGGCGGCGAAGACATTTTCACCCCGGCGCAACCAAGGGCGCAAATCAGCCATGACCGGTTTGGCCGGATCGCTCCCCGCGCCCGCTTTATGGCCGTTGACAAAAAGCGTGAAACGGTTGTCGCACAGCACCAGGGCCTTCGCCTCGTCCGGCAAGCGCGAAAAATAAACGGTCTTGCGCAGATAAATCGTTCCCGCCTCCGCTTTCCGCGCGGCCGACGGGTCGTTCCAAATCCAGCGCGCCTCCCGCGCCGGTCCATAAAGTTTCTTGACAGCTTCGTCCGCCTCAACGTCCGCGTCCTCGGTGGAATAACCGGCTCCTGTCAACGAAGCCAAGGCGTCGCGAAACTCTTCCGCCGTCAGCCGCCGGGTCTCCGGCCCGGTGAAGACATAGTTGGCCGGCGCTTGCGCCCCAGGATTGACCGCCGGCAACTGGTAAGCGCGCGAGGTGAGGATCCGTGCCATCGTTTGTTTGAGGTCGTAATGATGCGCCGCCAAATCCTCCGCCAGCCAGTCCAGAAGGTCTTTGTCCCAGGCGTTTTGTTGCATATCATCCACCGGCTCAACCAGGCCGCGTCCAAGGAATTTCGCCCAGAGACGGTTGACGATGGTGCGAGAGAGGCGGCCATCGCGCGGGCAGGTCAACGCCTGGGCGAGGGCGCTGAGCCGTTCTTCCTTGTTGGTGCTTGCGGGAATGCTGCCTAGTTGCGGAAAGATAAACTTGGCCGCTGCCTTCTGTCCGGTGGGCAGATCGCAGCGGTACATTTCCAGCGGCTGATCGCTGAAGACGCTGGCCAGGCCGTAGGCGTCGGACAATTGCCAGTCATTGATGAAACTGTCGTGGCAGGAAGCGCACTTCAGGTTCACTCCCATGAAAACCTGGGCGATATTTTGCGCCGCCTGCATCTCCGGGCTCTGGCTGGCGTTGACCACGCCTCGCCAGACGATGCCCCTGGTAAAACCAGCCGCTTCATTCTTAGGATTGACTAACGCGGTGACGAATTGATCGTAGGGCATGTTCGTCAGCAGCGCCGAATAAAGCCAACGGGTAATCTGTTGGCGCCCGCCGTCGATATAACCGGTCCCTTTGTAATCGTTGCGCAGGAGATCATTCCAAAAACTCATCCAATTCTGGGCATAGGCTTCCCGGCGTGAGAGCAGGTCTTTGACAAGGCGGGCGCGCTTGTCCGCTTTGCGGCTGGCGAGGAAGGCCTTTAGTTCCTTTGGCGGCGGCAAGAGGCCAATGGTATCCAGATAGGCTCGCCGGGCGAAAAGCCGGTAGTTGACCACTGGCGGCATGGGGAGGTTGTGCTTCTGCAAATACACTTCCAGGATTTGATCCAGTGGATGGGCGAGCAGCCCGCCGTGCTCGACAGAAGGGACCGATGGCAGGCGGGGTTCGAGATTGTTTGGCGGAACGGGTGCGAACGTGATTTCCGGTGGCCATGGCAACCCCTGATCGATCCAGGCCCGGAGCACGCCAATTTGTTCCACCGTCAGTTTGGTCCCCTTTTTTGGCATGACTTCATCCGGGTCGGTGCCCGCAACCAGCGCAATGAGATAACTTTGCGCGCTCTGTCCGGGGACAGCCGCGGGACCGGAATCGCCGCCTTTTAACAAGCTTTCACGGGTGTCGATGCGCAGGCCGCCCCGCTCGCGCCCGCGACCGTGGCAGCGAATGCAACTGGCTTCGAAGATTGGCTGGATTTCTGTTTTGAAATCGACCTGATGGCTGGGGGGCGGCGGCAAGGCCTTGACCTGTTCAGCCGTCAGGGCGCCGCGCATTCCGGGCGTAACTACAAAAAAAGCCGCCACGAAGAATTCCAGTCTGGGTCGCAACACAGCAAAGAGTTACCGCTATTCAGACGAAAAAGCATTCCCTTTTTATCATCTGAAAACTCAGCGCGCCCTTCGCCCGGCGCGGGTTACTCAGGAAAAGAGTCGGAAGAAGAGTCTGGCCTGCGAGACGATTCGGGTGTTTTGAGGGAAGCCCAAACCGTAGCGCCGAAAGCGATCACGCTAACGGCCATCGCCAGCCCGAATAAGGTTAACTGCAGACTGATCATGTACCAAGCATAACCTTACCGTCACCGATTTGCAACCGATTTGTAACACAAACGACACAATATCGCCTAAGTTACTCGTGTTCAATGCATTGTGTCGGGCAAGCCTTAAAACTGCCCGGCGATTTTATTCGCGCTGCCCTTCTTTCTTGTCCCACTTCTATAACACTGCTAGAAAATATAAAATAAACCGCGAATGGCGGTCAAAATGAGCGCGCCAACCCCATGCAACAGCTAACGGGTCTCCTTGGCATCCTTGCTCTGCTGGGCGGGTGCTATCTGTTTTCCAGCCATCGCCAAGCTGTCAAATGGAAAATTGTCGCCTGGGGCATCGGACTGCAACTGCTCTTTGCCTTTATCGTCTTGAAGTTCCAATGGGGCCAGAACGCGATGAGCGGGGCGGGCGCGGCCGTCAATACGCTGCTCAGTTACGCCTTTGTCGGCGCGTCGTTCGTCTTCGGCCCATTGGCGGACCCGGCGGGCAAAGATGGCTTCGTCTTCGCCTTCGCCATTTTGCCGACGATCATTTTCATGGCCTCATTTTTTGCCGTTCTCTATCACTTCGGCGTTATGCAGATGGTCATTCGCGGCGCGGCCTGGGTGATGACGCGTTTGATGGGGGTGAGCGGGGCGGAATCGCTCAATGTCGCCGCCAGCATTTTCATGGGGCAAACCGAAGCTCCGCTGACCATACGTCCTTTTCTCCCCAGGCTGACGCAGTCTGAATTGATGACAGTGATGACGGCGGGCATGGCGCATGTCAGCGGGGGCATCATGGCGGCTTACATTGTCAACGGCGTGCAGGCCAAGCATCTCCTGGGAGCCGTCATTATGACCGCGCCTGGCACTCTGCTGGTGGCCAAGACGCTGGTGCCGGAAACGGAAACGCCCGAAAGCGGCAGCAAAGTAGAAATTGCCCCGGAAATGCGGGAGGGCAGGAGCGGCAATCTGTTGGGCGCCATTTCCCGCGGGACCACCGACGGCTTGAATCTGGCCATTAACGTCGCGGCCATGCTGATTGCGTTTCTGGCGTTGATCGCGTTGCTCAATGGCATCCTGGGCTGGGTGCATGGCTACGTGAGTTTTTTCCCAGCCAGCTTGCAAACTTTATTGGGCTGGCTATTCGCGCCGGTGGCGTGGCTCATTGGTATTCCCTGGAAAGACGCGCCGCAAATCGGTTCGCTGCTGGGCATTCGCATGGTGGGCAATGAACTGATCGCCTACGGCCAGCTTCACGATTTGAAAGACCATCTGGACCCGCGGTCGTTTACGATGGCGACCTATGCCTTATGCGGGTTTGCCAATCTCGGTTCGATTGGCATTCAAATCGGCGGGATTGGCGCGCTGGCGCCCTCGCGCAAAGAGGATTTGGCCCGGCTCGGTTTCCGGGCCATGCTCGCCGGGACGGTTGCCAACCTGCTCTCCGCCGCGATTGTCGGCCTCATGATATAGGAGTTACGACTGCGACGGCGTCAGCAACGCGGCGACGATGCGAAATCCGAACCACACTCCGAACGCGATAACGGCAGCCGTGCGATAGCGAAGGGACGCCACTTTGCTTAGGCCGAGGCTCAAAACGGCCAGCCACCAAAAATCGACGAGGTCGATCATGGACAAGAAGACGTGCGTTCGATTTGTCGTGCTGGGGTTGGCCAGGAAAAGCACGGGACTGACGGTGGCCATCAAGTTTTGCTTCCACAGGACAAGCCACAAGCGGATGATCTTTTGCGGCACGTCAATGACCAGCGCCAATCCGCAGATTTCGACGACCTTCATGTAATCCAGGCTGGCCGTCGTGCAGTATTTCAGCGCAAGCCAGATTGCGGCGGCCATGAGAAAAAGCCCTGCCGCCATAGCGAGCACGGCGCCCCCGGCGCCGAACATTTTCATCACGGATGGGCTCAACATTTTCTCGGTCATGGCCGCGGCCTGGTCGGCCTGGGCTTGCGTTATCTTGCCGGCGGTGACTTGTTTCTGCATGGCCGCTTCGCGCTGCTCCTGCATGGCGCGCAGAATCGGGGCCTGCGAGAAGGCGACACTTATATAAATGGCCGTGGCAATACAGGCCAGGATGAGCGGCACAAACCAGTTGGCGGCGCGCACCGGCACGTTTTTGAGTTCCGCGAAGGCATCCCCAGGCGCGACAATGACATTCGCCAGGCGGTCGGTTAGGGACGGCGGTTCGGAGGGGGGTTCCTGGGACGGTGGAATTGGTTCAGCATCCATAGTCTTCGGATACGACTCTTACCACTTTGGCGCAACAACGCAACCTATTTTACAAAGGTGCAATCAAACGTGCCCGACTTTGGGCTGCTGTTTTAGGCTGAGGGCTTCGACGCCGTTTGCCGCCGCCCAAACCTTGTAACCGAGTCGAGTCAACAATGTCGCCGCCATCTCGCGCAAAGCGGGGTCGTCCTCGGCCAGGAGAATCGTCTCTGTGCCGCCAGGCAAAGCGGTCGAGGCGGGCCGTTCGGGGGAGGTCTCGGCGGGGCGGTCCGCCTGCGGCAGGTAAATCTTGAAAGTAGTGCCGCGGCCCGGTTCGCTATAAACACTGATATGGCCCCCGCTTTGTTTGACAATGCCATAGCAGGTGGAGAGCCCCAAACCTGTGCCTTGGCCCACTTCTTTTGTGGATATGCGAAGCCAGGAGCACGATATCGTCGAATTCCTGCGCCGGAGCGGTATCGAGAATCTCATAGCGCCGCAACGCTTTCAGCCGCTCTTCTTCATCAAGGGGAAGTGGAGCTTTCATCTAAGGTTCTTTTCCGCGAGGCGGTTCCTTTTGGGCATCGAGCATCTCGCGGACTTTGCAGGCCAGCAGGGTCGGGGTATAGGGCTTCGGCATGAAATCGACGCCTTCCGACGATGGTCCCAACTGGCTGGCGGCCTCATCGGTATATCCGGAAGTGAAGAGGAACTTGAGGTTGGGATGGGTGATTCTCAGCCATTCCGCCATCACTTTGCCGCCCATGAGCGGCATGACAACGTCGGTGATGACCAGTCGAATGGGCGCGCCCTTGTGATCGCGCACCGCGTTCAACGCGTCCTGGCCATTGGAAGCCGAGACGACTTGATAACCCTGGACCTCCAAGACGTTCCGGGCCAGGCGCCGGAGGGTGGGTTCGTCTTCGACGACCAGCACGGTTTCTGTTCCGCGCGGCGTTGGCGCGGACTTGCCGAGGACGTTGACGTCGAGCGGTTCATCGACTTTGGGAAAATAAATACTGACCGTCGTGCCGCGGCCCACTTCACTGGCAATCTCGATGTAACCGCCGGATTGCTGCACGATCGTCTGGCAGGTCGCCAGCCCGAGGCCGGTGCCTTTGCCCTTTGGCTTGGTGGTGAAAAACGCCTCAAAGATGTGCGCCTTGACTTCGTCGGTCATGCCCGTGCCGGTATCGCTGACTCGCAACAGGACATAGGGGCCGGGAAGGGCGCCCTGGTGGGTGCGGGCGTAGTTCTCATCGAGCGCGGCATTGCTGGTGGCAATGGTGAGCGTGCCGCCCTGGACCATGGCATCGCGGGCGTTGATCGCCAGATTCATCAGCACCTGGCCGACGTAGCCGGAATCCGCCCGGATGCGTCCCAGGTTCTCCGCGGGAACAACGGCCAATTCGATGTTCTCATCAATGAGGCGGCGGAGGATTTTAGCCATTTCTTTAACCACATCGTTGAGATCGAGCACGAGGGGATGCACCTTTTGCCGGCGGCTGAAAATGAGAAGCTGCCGGGTCAGACCGGCGGCCCGCTGGGCGGAGGTGCGGATTGTTTCCACGCAACCGGCAACGTCCTTTTCCGAGACCAGCTTCTGAATGATCAAGTCGCTATTGCCCATGATAACGGCGAGCATGTTGTTAAAATCATGAGCGATGCCGCTGGCCAAATGCCCGATCACCTCCATCTTTTGCGCTTCAATGATCTGCGCTTCGAGGTTGTGGCGCTCGGTAATGTCCTCCGCCATGCCGATGGCGAAATCAGGGCGGCCCGCGGTCAAGTGGGCGGCGCTGACGGAAACGCGGGCCCAAACGATCGTGCCGTCCTTTCGGATGTAGCGTTTTTCTATTTGATACCCAGGGCGGTCGCCCCGCATGAATTGTTGAAAGACTTCATCGGCCTTGGCCCGATCTTCCGGATGGGTCAAATTTTTATGGTCCTTTTCGCTTAATTCTTCGCCGCTGTAGCCCAACATTTTCTGCAACGCGCTATTGGTCAACACGGGACGGCCATTTTCTCCGAAGAGCAAAATCCCCAGCGGTGACTTCTCGAAAATGACCCGCAACCGTTGTTCCGTTTCCCGCAAAGCGAGTTCCGTCCGGCGGCTTTTCTCGCGCTCGGCGACTTCGCGCATGGCGCGGCGCACGGCGGGAGCAAGCCGCGCGAGGCGTTCCTTGACGACATAATCCGTCGCGCCGGCTTGGAGCGAATCGATGGCGCGTTCCTCGCCTAGCGTTCCGGAGAGAAAGATAAAAGGAGTGTCCGGCCAGCGGGCACGGACTATCGCCAAAGCGGACATGCCATCAAATCCAGGAAGCAGATAGTCGGAGAGGATCAAGTCAATGCCGCCCTGTTCGAGAGCGGCGACAAATCCGTCGCGGTCCTGCACAAACGTCAGATCGCAGGACAAGTCTTCTTCTTCCAGGGTGGCCTGGGCCAGGGCGGCATCATTAGGGTCGTCTTCCAGATACAAGATTTGCAGGGGAGATTTCATTTGGCAGTTCATTTCCTGGTTGTGAATTCCGTCGGGGCCTCTCTCGCGATGCCGTCACCCAGGGTAAACGCGAACGTCGCGCCTTTTCCCGGGGCGCCTTCGGCCCAAATCTTGCCGCCATGGCGTTCGATAATCCGTTTGACTGTCGCCAGGCCGATGCCGCTGCCTTCAAAATCATCCCGGGTGTGCAGGCGCTGAAAGGCGGTGAAAAGCCTTTTCACGTGGGCCATCTCGAACCCGGCCCCGTTGTCGCGGACAAAAAAAACGGAGTGGGACTTGTCGGGCGCGCCGCCGAACTCGATCCGCGGCTCCGGGGTCCTGGCGGTAAACTTCCAGGCGTTGGCGAGAAGGTTCACCAAAGCGATCCGCAGCAGCCGCGGGTCCCCGGGAGCGCTCATGTTCGAGGCGATTTTCACCTTGACCTGGCGGTGCGGCTCGCCCTTTTGCAATTCGGCCAATACCTCTTCCGCCAGCGCGGTCAGGTTGACGGGACCCTGGTTGAAGCGGGCGCGGGATACTTGCGCCAATTCCAGCATCGCCTCAATCAGATGGCCCATCCTTTCCGCGGAATTGTGAATGATCTGGAGGCACTTCGCGTTTTTTTCATCCAACTGCGGGGCGCCGTCCTTCAAGAGCAGCTTGGCGAAACCGGTGATGTGCCGGAGCGGGGCGCGCAAGTCATGCGAGACGGAATAAGAAAAGGATTCCAATCGCTCATTGGCGGCCTTGAGTTCCGCCGTCCGCTCCCGCACGCGCGATTCCAATTCATTGTTCGCTTTGAGCAGTTCGGCCTGGGATTGTGCCAGCCGCCGATTGGTGTCTTCCAGCCTCCGCTTCGCATCAAATAATTCGATGTTTTTTACTTCCAGCTTGGAGACCAATCGTTCGCTGTATTCCTTGACGACATCCGCTTCGGAGAGCTTGCCAGGATGGGGCCGGAGGCGCGTGGCGGAATGGGAAGCTTCGTTTAAGGCCGCCAGAATCGCTTGCGCTGTGGCCGGTTTTTGCAGGTATTTGTCCCCGCCCACCAGGTAAGAGAGCTTTTCATCGCTGTTGGAGGTATAGGTTGCTGTAAAGAAGATAAATGGCAGATCATGCCAGCGCTCGCTCTTGCGGACTTCATAGCAGAGGCGATAACCGTCCATCCGCGGCATGAGAATGTCAGAAATGATCGCGTCCACCGGCTGCCGCCCCAGCAGGGCGAGGGCCTGCAAGCCATCGGAAGCCTCCAGCACCTCGAGGCCTTCCGCTTCCAATACCGCTCGCAATAACTTTAAGTTAGTGGGAGCGTCATCGACGATTAGGACTTTCATGAATGGTTGGGCGCATGGGCGGCAGGGACGGTTCTTTCCATCCGCCGGAGAATTTCGGCCACGACGCCGGGAAGCTGCCGGGTGTCGATCGGCTTGGTGATATAGCCGTCACAGCCCGCCTCTTTGGCCTTTTGCTCGTCGCCTTTCATGGCGAACGCCGTCAGCGCGACGATCCCAATGTGCGACGTCGCGGGATCGGCTTTCAGCAGCCGTGTCAAACTCAGGCCATCCATGCCGGGGAGGGCGAGGTCCATCAGGATTAAGTCGGGGGGCGTCCGCCGGATAAGGGCGAGCGCCGTTTCCCCATCGGCCGCGGAAAGTATTTGATACCCTTCAAACGCGAGCAAGTCCGCCGCCAGCTTGAGATTGATGGGATTGTCATCCACCACCAAAATGCGCTGGGCGCTCATGTTTTGTCCTCCAAAGCCACCGGCAGGACGACGGTGAAAGTACTCCCCTTATCTGGTTCGCTCTCCACCGTGATGCTGCCGCTCTGTAACTCGACGATTCTTTTGGTCAAGGCCAGGCCCAGGCCGGTGCCGTCAAAATTCCGCCGCATCCCGGATTCCAGTTGCTGAAACTCCCCAAACAGCCGCCCAAAATCTTCCCGCCGGATGCCGATGCCCGTGTCCTGGACTCGCAATTGAAACCGGCCCGGCGGATGGGCGTTGGCGCAAACCTCCACCCGGCCTTTTTCACCGGTGAATTTCACGGCGTTGGAGAGAAGGTTGTAGAGGACTTGTTTGAATTTTCCCGGGTCCAGGTGGACGGCGCCCAGTTCCGGGGCCACCGCGATGGAAATGAGAATGCGCTTTTTCTCCGCCATGAGCTGGACCGCGCCGGCCGCTTCCCGGATGGCCTTTTCCACCAGGAAAGACTCCGGATTCAACCCCATCTTGCCCGCCTCAATTTTGGACAAGTCGAGCACGTCATTGATCAGTTGCAGCAGATGGCGGCCGCTCTGGAGAATATCGTGAAGATATTCCCGCTGTTTGGGGTTGATCGCTCCCGGTTTTTCGTCAATGAGAAATTCCGCGAATCCCAGGATGCCATTGAGGGGCGTCCGCAATTCATGCGACATCTTCGCGAGGAACTCGCTCTTGTGCCGGTTGGCCTCTTGCAGCTTGTGATCTTGCAACTTCCGCTGGGTCATGTCCCGGATGGCGCTCATGACCAGCGGGCCCTCTTCGGTTTGCAGGGGACTGAGGCTCACTTCCACCGGAAATTCACGGCCGTCCTTGCGCAACCCATAAAGCTCCAACCCGGTGCCCATGGGGCGCGCGTGCGGTTGGGCAAAGTACTCATTGCGGCGCGCCAGATGGTGGCCGCGAAAGGAGCCCGGCAAAAGCACCTCCAGCGTCTGCCCGGCCAGCTCGCCGCGCGCGTAGCCGAAGAGCGTCTCCGCCTGGCTATTGGCCAGCACGATGCGCCCGGCGCGGTTGACCAGGATCATGGCATCCGGAGTGGATTCCAGCAGCGTGGGAAAGTTCGCTTCCGCCACGCTTGTTTCCCTCAAGCTCCGCGGCGGCGTGACCTCCCTCGCGCAAAGGAAGATGAATTTAATTCCGTCCCGGATGACAGGCTTCAAGCAGCCATCCAAACGCATGAGGGAACCGTCTTTTCGCCGCCCCACGAGTTCGCAAATGGTCAGCGCGTCGGCTGCTTGCGCGAACCGTTCTTTGGCCTTTGCCCATTCGCTCTTGGGGACGATGAAGTGGAAAATGTCCTGGTGGAGAGCTTCCGCCTCGCCGTAACCGAAGAGCGTTTCGGCGCCGTGGTTCCATAACAGGATCCGCCCCGGGGGAGAAGTGAAGATCAACGCGTCGGGGCTTTCTTCCAGAACCAATCTAGCTAGGTCAACCGGCATAGTACATCTCGTTCTCTTGCCGTCCGGCGGCGTTAAGGGTGCCCACTAGCCGCCCGTGTCCGCTGCGCCGATGTCTTGACGCCGAGTCATTAACACACTCACGGATTTTGCCTAACGCTAACATTAGCCAATCAAATTTCAAGAAGAATTTTATTAAATTGATAAATCGCACAATAAATCATTCTAACAGGACATGGGAATGAGACAATCGACTATAAGTGACTTCGCCGCCGTATAAGTGACGAATAGGTTACCGCGCGGAGGCGGCTTTGAGGCTATCCAACTCCTCCCAACGCGCGTAAAGGCGGGAGAGCTTCTCCTTGGCGGCCGCCAAGTCGGCCACGAGCCGGCTGGTCTGTGTGGCGTGGGTGCGATGAAAATCCGGCGAAACAAACAATCCTTCAATCCGCGCGATCTCCTCTTCCACCGCCAGGATTTGCGGCTCCATTCCCTCCAGCTCGCGCGTTTCCTTGAAGGAAAGTTTGCCCGGCTTGGCCGGCTTGGAAGGGGCTGACGCCAGGGTTGAACGGGCGGCTTTAGCGCCTTCCGGCGCCCAACGCGCTTCGGCGGCGGCCAGGGCAACTTGTTTTTTCTCCAGGTAATAATCGTAATCGCCGACGCAGTGGCGGATATGGCCGTCGCCCTCGAAGGCCAGGATGTCGGTGCAAACCCGGTTGAGAAAGTAGCGATCGTGGCTGACAACGCAAACGACTCCCGGAAAGGCGATCAAGGCCTCTTCCAGCACCCGCAGGGTGGGCAGATCCAGGTCGTTCGTCGGTTCATCCAGGATGAGGAAGCTCCCGCCGGATTTTAAAATGCGCGCCAGCAGGAGGCGGCTCCGTTCGCCGCCGGAAAGATACTTGACTTGCGTGGCGATGCGTTCATCGGCGAAGAGGAACCGCTTCAGGTAGCCGCGCAATGAGATTTTGCTTTCGCCCGATTGGACGAACTCCGTCCCGTCGGCGGCTTCTTCCAGGACAGTCAGCTCGTCATGCAATTGCAGCCGGCTTTGGTCCACGTAGTTGAACTTGGTCAACTGGCCCGTCTTGACCGTGCCCGTGGTCGGGGCGAGCTGGCCGACGATGAGCTTGAGCAAGGTCGTTTTGCCCAGGCCATTGCGGCCGCAGACGCCGACGCGCTGCCCATTGGCAAAGTTGAAAGTGAAGCCGCTGAACAGGGTGCGCCCGCCGAGCGCGATTCCCGCGTTCGTCAATTCCACCACCCGGTTGCCCAGCGGCGGCGGGGGCGGAATGACCAATTCCATGTCCTCTTCGAGAGGAGGCCCGTCCCGCGCGGCGGTTTGATAATAACGCTCGAAGCGGTTTTTCTGCTTGCTGCGTTGCGCCCGCGGCCCTTGCCGCACCCAGGCCAGCTCTTTCTTCAAAAACTTCTGCCGGCGGTGTTCGATGCTGGCATCGCCCGCCTGGCGCTCGGCCTTGTCAAACAGGTAATCCGTGTAATTGCCGGCGTGGGAAAAGAATTTGCCCTCGCATAATTCCACGATGCGCTGGACGACCCGGTCGAGGAAGTAGCGGTCATGGGTCACGACCAGAAAAGCGCCGCGGAAATTCTCCAGGAAATCGGCCAGCCATTCAATTGACTCCGGGTCGAGATGGTTGGTCGGCTCGTCCAGGATGAGAAGTTCGGGTTGCGAAACAATGGAGCGAGCCAGGGCCACGCGGCGTTGCTCCCCGCCGGAAAGGGAATCAATCCGCCTGCCGCCGGGCGGGCAGTTGAGATGCGACATCGCGGTTTCCACTCGTTGATCAAGGGTCCAGCCGTCGAGCGCCTGGATGCGGCGCTCCAATTCCTCATGCCGGCTCGATTGGGCCGGAAGAGACTCAAATTCGGCAATCAAATCCAGCGTCTGCCACGCTCCGCGCCGCACATTGCCGCGCACGTCCAGGGCCGGGTCGAGGGTGAAATCCTGCGAAAGATAACTGATCACCAACTCACGGCGCGACGTGACGGCTCCGCTGTCGGGGGCCTGCAAACCGGAGATGATTTTTAAAAAGGTCGTTTTCCCGCAGCCGTTGCGCCCGACCAAACCGACTCGGTCATTCTCGTCCAGCCCGAGCGTGGCGGCGTCGAGAATGGTCCGCTCATTGTAACGGACCACCAGATCGGTCGCGGCGAGAATCGAGGACATGCCAGCTTGCAGACTAATTGGATGGAATCAGATCGAAAGTCGAACCGGTCACTTTGTGATGACAGCCTCTCCTGTTTTAATGTTGAGCGTCCAATCCTTCGGTTCCGGCAGCCAGAGTTTGCCGCCGCCGATTTCCAGGGGCATCCACAGATAGCGCGAATCCCACTGCGCCCTCGGCTTCCAAATGTCTCCCATGAAAATCACCGTGTTGGTTTTGCTGCCGGCAACCTGGAGCAGCATGGTCGATTGCGAGCCGTAAGTGTTCGAGGCCGGCGGCGCGATGTCCTGAAACGGCGACCAGGGGCCGGCCAACGATTTGGCCGTGGCGTATTTGTTGGGATTTGGATTCCATCCGGTCAAGGCCGAGCCAATGACGTAATACAAGCCGTCCTCATGCACCACCGCGCCTCCTTCCAGATGCTCAGGAATCAAACAAATCTGTTTTTCCACCGTCAGATAATCATCGGACAATTGCGCGATGCGAAAACCGTAGGGCCGATCTTCGAAAATCAAATAAGCGGAACCGTCGTCGTCAATGAATTGCCCAAGATCGCGGCTTTCGTGGTCCAGCGGACGAAAACTTTTCAAATAGTGGTAGGAGCCATCGACGGTATCGCAGGTGAAGACGGCCACGCTGGCGAACTTGTATTGGCCCTTGCCATCGATGTGCGCGTACATCACAAACTTCTTTGTCCGCGGATTAAAAAAGACCTTGGGGCGTTCCAAGACCCAGTAGGGCCCGAGTTGCTCGGGGTCGGAGAGCTTGACGACTTGGGACCGAAAAGTCCAACGCGCGAGGTCCGTGGACGAATAGCAGGCCACTTAGCGAAAATTGGGATCGTTGTCCCGCGAGCGGTCTTCGCCAAACCAATAATAGGCGCCATCCCAATGAAGAATGCCGCCGCCGTGCGCCTGGATATGCTTGCCGCGATCGTCCGGCCAGAGTTGTCCGGGACGAATCAGTTGGGCGGAGGCGCCAACGTTGAAAGCCAGCAGGGCGATCAAGAAACCGGCCGCGGTTGCCGGCGCTTGAGAACGGGGGATGGAATCCACTGCTTATTTCTTCCTGGCTTCGTCGAGCTTGGCAATCATCGCTGCCGGCCCTCCTTCCAGATAGCCCTCTTGCGTCCAAACGACAGTGCCGTCCGGTTTCAAAACGACGATGGTCGGGTAGCCATTCACATGGTATTTCTGTTGCAACGCCGTGTTCGCGGCTTTCAATTCGTCCGATTGCGGTTTGTTTGAAGGGAAATCGACTTCCACCAGGACGAGGTTGTTCTTGGCGTAGGACTGAAACTCCGGCTTGGAGAATGTTTCTTTGTCCAGTTTCTTGCACCAACTGCACCAGTCCGAGCCGGTAAAGTCCAGCAGGACCAGTTTTTTTTCCGCTTGCGCCTGAGTTTTGGCCTGCGGCACGCTCGTCAGCCAGGTGCTATCAGCCGCCATCAGGTTTCCCGCCATCCAGCAGGTCAAAAAATAAAAGATAAATTTTTTCATCCGGTTCCTTTCGTTCCGCCGTAAGGTGCTCCCGCCGCGCCCTTCGCGCAACCGAAAATGTGCCGATTCGCCGATTCGGTAGGACGCACCTTTTCATTTTTGTAAACGCCAAGAGACGGGGGATTTGGAAAGAATCAGCGCCCGCAAGCGCTCCTGGCCGCCATTGCGATGGAGGAACTGCTTTTGAAATTTTCCAGTGGTGGC
>JBKQWF010000280.1:0-10905 GCA_052139695.1 Limisphaerales bacterium | reverse complement strand
AACGGGTGTGATGTTAAATTGCGGTTGATAACTCACACCACAACATTATCCGATGAGACCACCATAAGTCAACCGATTAGACAACCAGCAGCTTTCCAACCCCGAATCAGCCGAAGGCTTAATGGTGCGCTTCGTGATTTCCTAAGAGCCGCCCCCTATCGCTTCGTTCCGGTAGTCAACGGTGGAGATGAGGGGAGAGGGCAGCAACCTTGACGACCGGAACGAAGCGGTACAATGGCCACGGCGAATCACGAAGTCAGAAGGCGTATTTGTTCGCCTTGACGACGGTTCATAACCGCAGTTCCACGACTGGCTTTTCTGCCTTTGTTCCCGCCATGACATGGAAATCGCCCAGTTCGCTTCCTTTTGGCGTCCCGAGCGTTTGCGCCTGCCTGTCGAAGCATCTACACGGCCGAAAACCTACAGCAAACAAGCACGCAGACCCACACCGCCATTTATTCCCCCCGTTCCCAAACAACTAGGCCGTTGCCAATGAGGACAACAAAAAGACGAAAAAAGTGAAACTCGTGGCAGTTGAGAATGGTCACGCATCCATTTACTTCGACGTAAGGATGCCAACGTCTGACAACACAGTGGCAGACGCAAGTAAAACTCGCGTTCTTCGGAGCGCTTGTGCTTGCAAAGAATGAGCAGGTTGTTCCTCCAGTCCAATTCTCTCGCCAATGGTGAGAGTTTCTTCTCGCCGCGCCAGGTTTCGTAAAACTGGCGCATTCGCCAGAGGTTCTTAGCAGAGAATCCGCGAGCATTGGGATCGCGCTCGCGCCGATGCTTCGCCTCATCAGGGTTCAAGCGCACTGAACGCCCGCCTCGAAGCCGGAGCGGAATGGAGCAAGCCGGGGCAGAAAGGGGGCGGCGGAGTGGAGCGTGGCTGAGAGCGGGCGTTGAGTGCGTGCCCGCATAGGGCCATTGAATTAAACGGAGCTTTGTCTGGCCGGTTTTCAGGGGCAAGAAGGGGAAAAGCCGACCAGTCAAAGCTTCGTTTGTTTAAATAGCACGATCATTTCTTGATTGTCCGAATCTGGTCCAAGGCGTTTTCCACTCGGATTTCAAGATGGTGCATTTCTTCTTCAGGCGTTGGGCCTTTAACAAAAATGAATCCGGCCCTGCCGTTGCCGTAATCGCGCATTTCGGCGGCGTCGGCGTGTTCGACCAGAATGGCAAACTCGCTTGGGACGATCCCGCCAGTCTGCGGGTCGCCGGTGCGATGGACTCTCAAGCTGACTCCCGCGACAGCAAGTTCCACAAAGGCATCCCGGTTTTCTTGAATGGCGGCCGATGCCAAGGCGATCTTGTTTGCCAGGATTTTTTCGGAATGCGAGCGGAACAGCCCACACATGACAAATCCAGCAACTACCGTGACGGCGATGGAACAAAGAATTGAGGCCACCCAAGCTCCACACCAGTTCAAGGTTTCAATGTTGTCGAGGCTCTCTTTGCATAGTTTCTCACTCGTGGCGAGCCGGTCTTTGGCATATTGCTCATATTGGTCGGCATGATCGTGAATGCGCTCCGCGATTTTGAGCGATTTTTCCGCCTTATCTTCAATTTCTCTCAGACACGTTGCGATGGTCCGAAGATTCTGTTTGGCAAACTCCTGTTGAATCTTCTCCTTGATTTCGTTGGCACTGCTTCCCGTCGCCTTGACCTGCGCGGCAGTTGCCGTTTCAAGGGCTTTTGCGAATCCAGCCCCGCTTCGACTGACCGATGAGACGATCTCATTGAGTTCCAATCGTGTGCGCTCGTGCAACGTGGTGGCCGCGTCAATGGACTGCCGAACATCCGCTTTGGCGCGTTCCCCGGCAATTCTGATTTGAGCCGGAACGGTTTGCAGGTAGTTGGCGTGAATGCCGAAAATTTCCAGCAACTCGACAATAAAGTTCGTCGGATTTGATTCGCCGTATTTTTCGATGAGTTCACGCGCCCGCTCCCGTTGTTCATCGGGCAACTCTTTGAGAATAGGCGTCCAAGTGATGACAAGTTCCTGGTTCATGTTTTATTCGGTGTTGAAGTTGAAGCGACTCTGGAAATTAGCTTTTGCCGCCTCCGCCGCCGGTTTTTTCGGCTGCACCTCCGCCGCTAAATTGGCGGGCAACAGGTGGCCGGCAATGGAGTCGTACTCACTGTGAATGTCGGCGAGAAAACTTTCGAGGTCGCCGCGCGCAAATACGTCGAGTTTCAAATCACGATTGCCAATGGCTTCCGCCCAGGAAATGCCGCGTCCGTGTCGCGCTTCGAGTTCATCCAGTTGCAATAGAGTGCTCTTGAACAGAACGGGCATGGTGATTTCGGCCCCGCGCCATTCCTTGAGGATGGATTGCAGGCCGCTGCCGTCGAACATGCGCGTGGGATTCTTGGCCGGATTGCGGACAACAACATAATCCACCGTATCCCCAAGCTCGCGGACCACGGTTTCCAGATTTTGCATGGTCGCCAAGTCGTCGTATGGAAAAACAAAAACCGTCATACGAATTCCTTGATCGGCGGCGACAGAAAGAAAATGCGTCCGCTGCATCACGCGCAGAATCTCGTCCGTGGCCTGGGCGCGGGCGTCCATGATCTGAACCGACGTGCGCCCGGCGTTGCGGAACACGCGAAGCATTTGTTCGGCGCTTTCCGGGCCGGATACGGAAATGAGCTTCGTTTGCTCCGGGTATCGTTTGAAGACGCTGCGATGCGCGTCGTCGAGGTCGTACGCCTGCCATTCGACGGAGTGGCTTTTCAGCCATTCAATGCGGGCAAGGCATTCGGTGGATTTGCCAAGATTTCCTTTGCTCTGAACCGTGGCTAACAGTCGGGATTTGATTTGTGTTTTCATAGTTTATTCCAATTCGCTGGGCGGGTTAAACAACCATTGTTTTGTCTTTGCGTTAAACGCAGTGGCCGATACTGGCCGTCTGCGACATTTGTGGTGCCGATGCCAGTATGCGCGTATCGCCTCCGCGCTAATCTCTACACCAGCTTTGGCGAGGTAGCGCTGCACCGTCGTCCACGGCGCTCCCTGGTCGCGCATCGCGCCGATGAGGCTGTCGTGCTCGGCCAGTTTGGAACGGCGGGCCGGATGCGCCGCCATCTCGGCTTTCAATTCCTCCAAAATCTTTTGCTCCAGTTCAGGTTTCATGGGCGTTGGATGCCTATTGGCAAGCAGTTGCTTGTATGCTGCTTTTGCGCCCCAATAATTCTGCCAGACCGTTGGCGGCACGTTGGAAACAACGTTGCCGACAACATTGCGTTCGCCTTGGAACGCAATGGCCGAAGCTGTGCTTCGGAGAGATGTCTGACAGAATTATTGGGCCATTTAACTCGTCACTAACTGCAAAACTATTGTTTGTCATTGGTTATGAACATAGCTTCATTGAAATGGACGCCACAAATGAGTAGTGGGATTGTACGGGTAGAGTAGTAACGGTTAGTGATTTGAGGGGGATGACGAACCCGAAGCTAGGGCCTAGTATGAGGCCATGCTTAGAGTCATTGCAAGTAGAAGCGCGGGTGCTGCCAAAGAATATTTCAAGCAATCGTTGGGCAGGGAGGATTATTACAGCGAGGGTCAGGAGATTCGAGGCAATTGGCACGGTGTAGGGGCGGCGAACCTGGGATTGTTAGGGCCGGTGACTCAACAGGCATTTGATGCCTTGTGTGACAATCAAAAGCCGGGAACGGATGATCGCCTAACACAGCGGAATTGCGACAATAGGAGGGTGGGCTATGATTTCAATTTCCATTGCCCAAAGTCTGTTTCAGTAGTGTACGAGTTCACCAAGGACGAGCGGATACTTGACGCCTTCAGGGTCTCGGTGAAACAGACGATGCAGGAAATTGAATTGGAAACCAAGACACGGGTGCGGAAGAATGGCGCAAACGAGAATCGGACGACGGGCAACCTGATTTGGGCTGAGTTCGTCCACTTCACGGCTCGTCCAGTCAAGGGGGTGCCTGATCCGCATTTGCACGCACACTGTTACGCCTTTAACGCCACTTGGGACGAAACGGAGAAGCAATGGAAGGCTGGAGAATTTGGGGATTTGAAAGCGAATGCGCCTTATTTCGAGGCAGCGTTTCATGCGCGGTTGGCCCGGAAACTGGCGTGTATTGGCTACAAGATTGAGCGCACGTCGAAAGGATGGGAACTGGCCGGGGTGCCAGAGCGGGTGTTGCACGAGTTTTCCAAGCGGTCGGAACAGGTGGAGCAAAAATCAAAGGAGTTGGGCGTCACTACTGCCAAAGAAAAGGACGGACTGGCGGCATTGACCCGTGAGCGAAAACAGAAGCAGATTTCCAAAGCAGAATTGCGGGATTTGTGGGAACGGCGCGTTTCACCCGCTGAACGCCTCGCCATTCACGTCGCCATTCGCAGTGCGGTATCCACTACGCCGCGAATTGCGGATGCAAAGGCGATGGATTTTGCGATTCGGCATTGCTACGAACGGGCGTCTATCGTCAGCGACAAGGAATTGCTCCGTCAGGCGTTTCGGTATGGCTTCGGCGACGTGGACGTGGAAGCGGTCAAACGGGAGTTGCTGCGAGGCGATTTTATCAAAGAACAGGCCAATGGGCGTGAATGGTTCACGACGAATGAAGTGCTCGCAGAGGAGCAGCGGCTGATCAAATTTGTCCAGAACGGTCGCGGAAAGTTCCGTGCGTTCCCGGAATCGTACGATTTCCAAAATGAGGAGCTTTCCGACGAGCAGCGTAATGCGGTGTCTCATGTTCTGCGAAGCACGGACCGGGTCATTGCCATTCGCGGTGGCGCGGGAACTGGCAAAACGACGATGATGAAGGAAGCCGTGGCCGCGATTGAATCCGCCGGGTTCAAGGTTTTCACCTTCGCACCGTCAGCGGAAGCGGCTCGCGGTGTACTTCGGTTAGATGCTGGATTTGTCAACGCGGAGACCGTCGAAATGCTGCTACAAAACTCAGCCCTGCAAAAGCAAGTTCAAGGTCAAGTAATTTGGATTGACGAGGCTGGATTGGTGAGCGTTCGCACTCTGGCGCGGGTGGCAGACCTTGCCGAACGGGAAAACTGCCGGGTCATTCTCTCTGGCGACACGGCCCAGCATCGGGCCGTTGAGCGCGGAGATGCCCTGCGGATTTTAGAAAACCACGCTGGTCTCAAGGCTGCGGAATTGACCGAAATTCGGCGGCAAAAGGCTGAGGCTCATAAAAATCTCGTCGCCGACCTGCGCGGCGGCAATTTGGAGAGCGCCTTCAAACGGTTGGACGCGCTGGGAATGCTGCGCGAACTTCCATCCGAAACACGCCATGAAGCCTTGGCCGGCGATTATGCGGCGACCATCAAGCGCGGCAAGTCGGCCTTGGTCATTTCACCAACACACGCTGAGGGCGATCGTGTTACGCGGCAAATTCGGTTGAAGTTGAAGGCCGCCAAGAGAATTGGCGTGGCCGAAAGCGAGTTTCTCCAATTGAAAAACCTGCAATTGACGGAAGCCCAGCGGGCTGATGGGCGAAATTATGTCCCTGGCATGGTCGTCCAGTTTCATCAAAACGTCGTCGGATTCCAGCGCGGTGAACGAGTCACGGTCAGCGTATGTGAGGCGGGCTGCGTCTTTGTCAGACGCAATAATGGCGAAATCGCGTTTCTGGCATTGGAAAAGGCCGCCCGATTTCAGGTCTATGAATCGCGGCGCGTTTCGCTTGCTCCGGGCGATATGATTCGCATCGCGCAGAACGGCTTCACGAAAGACAGGAAACGGATTAACAACGGTGATTTAAAGCAAATCAAGGGTTTCACCAAACAGGGCGACATCGAACTGATCAATGGTTGGGTGATTCCTGCTGATTATGGAAATTTGACGCACGGTTATTGCGTCACTTCGTACAGTGCCCAAAGCAAAGGAGTGGATTGCGTTTTTGTGGCGGAAAGCTCCGAATCCTTCCGGGCGGCTGACCGCGAGCAGTTTTACGTGTCGGCCAGCCGATTTAAAGAGGCGTTGACAATTTACACTGACGACAAAGGCGCTTTGCTGGACGCAGTTAATAAGACATCTCAGCGCCCATCGGCGACAGATTTGGTGAAACAAGCGATTGCTGATGAGCAGACAGCGAATCGAATTCAGGCCATCGTGCCGGATTTGAGGGGGCAAAGCGTTTGCATTTCAGAGCAAACCTGTGAAAAAGCGAAACCCGACCAGGCTGCGGATACCGCCCCGCCGGAAGACGATAAGCAGCGGGCGCACGGCAACATTCCCCCAATTTCGCCACGACAAAGGGCTCGTGAACGCATCCGCCGCGTGTCGGCACGGCAAAACCAGTCGTATGGCGTTCGTATGTAGAACGCGCGCGCATAAGCGGAAGAATGAACCATTAGCATACTGACAGAACACTGAATTATGAGCGACCTAATGAGCAAACACGGGAACCCCGGCCGCGCATACAAGACGGAGTCAGGCCATCACATTAGCATGTTGGATGTTCGTCCGAGTGCCGGAGGTGCCGTCGGTTTTCCTTATTCGTGCCTGGATATGGTGCAATTTATTCCGCCCGCGACATTGAGGCTCGTTTTCGCCGATTGCGAAGTTTCAATTGACGGAGACCACCTGCTTACACTCTACGAATATTTTGTCCAACGTTCCGTCGTATTCATCCAAGTAAGCAGCGCCGATTCGGAGCGAGGCAGCGCGGTGCCATTTATCAAGCGCATAGAGATCAAGCCGCCCTACGAACAATCAAGAACGACATATCGGGACCCAAATCCCGACCATCAACGCTCAAAGTTACGATTTCGGTTCCATCCGGTTTCTTGAAGCGTCCAATTGTTACAGGCTTGTCGGCTGCGCTTCAACAGGGCCGCGCCCGCGCGGGCGCGGAATGGCCTCTCATGTAACCTTCTCGGCTGCAAGACCGCAATTCTGGAATTGCGACCGCCAGCATCCCTTTTCCTGCTTGATTATCTTTTGTGTTCCACATTCGACGATTAGTCATTATTAGCCAACAATTTACATTCTGCGAGCGGGCATGGCGTTTTCAGCCCCATCTCGCCACTCGCGCCGCGAATTGTCAAAGAACAGTGGGTTGTCAGACAACGTAGCACGGTGCGTCCAGTTTCGTGTACGACAACCCCAAAGCCGTAATTACTCGGTCTCCACGCCCTTCGGCCGGGCCAAGTGAAATGAATAATACTTGGTCCTCGTCATGTTTGATGACCTGCGCCAGTTGGGTCTCCAGTTCGATTTTCTCAGATGGATTCAAGTCGCACTCGAAAACCGAGTATTGCAGATGATTACCAAAATTGCGGCAGGTTTTCAATGCCCGGCGCAAGCGTTTGTCGTCCGCGACATCGTAAGAAACTATGTAGGTCGTGCGCATAAGTTACCTTGTCAATAATGGGACGTAATCCTTAATTTCACCGGTTAGGGTTTTGGCGAGCAAACGCGCCTGAAGTTCCAACGCGCGGCGGTAGCTGACCTTATAGTCAAACAACGGATGTGTGATAAGCGAACTCATGCGTTGTTCGTACATTTGAAAGAATCGTTTTCGCCCTGGCGCTGTCAGGTTCACAGCCTGCCCAGCCTTCACGAAATCCTTGTCGGTAATCACGCGATTGTTAATGCAACTCAGCACCGCCGATTCGGCGATTAGGGGCCGCATTTCCTCCATAATGTCCAAAGCAAGGGCCGGACGCCCGAATCGCGGCTGGTGGTAAAATCCAATGTACGGGTCGAAGCCCACCGCCAGAGCCGCCAGCGTGCAATCCTTGCTCAACAGACTGTATGCGAGCGACAGCATGGCGTTGACAGGATCAGTGGGCGGGCGTCGGTTTCGGTTGGTAAAATTGAAATTGAACATCCGTTGCTTGGTGTTTTCGATTTGCAAACCGAGGCCCGGCAGGTCGTCTTCGACTTTCACCATGCCGCTAAATTGCTGAAAATACTGACTCGCTGCCGCACCCTCGATGCCGAGCAACTCCTCGATTGAACTCGCTTCCAACGCATCTTCGGCGGCGCGTTTGAGCTTCATGATTATCGGCTCAGGCGGCTCCAAGTGATTTCGCATCAGAAGCGTTCGATGATTTCGGATTTTCCCATGCACAAATTGTCGCGCGAGTCCGAGACAAAAGCCCTCGTCGCGGGCGAGACGAAACTGCTCCATGCGAAGAAACACGTTTTTCAACCCATGCCCACGGGTGATGCCGTAGAACCAGCCGCCCATCGAAAAATAGGTGACAGGCACCTCTTGCTCGCAGAGCGATTGCACAGCCTGTGTGGAAATTTGGATGTTGCCAAACAACGCGACGTGCGAAAGGTCACGCATTCGCACCTCCTCAACCATTTTGTCTTTGTCCTTAACTGTCAGGACTTCATCTTTACAGCCAACGCGATAACCTTGCGTGTTCAAATACAGGGGGCGCGTGTCGTCGCGCGCCGCAATAAGCCGGCGCGGCGTTTCTGTCTCCGGTCCCAACGTTTTTTCCTCTGCGCCGGTTTCAACTTCCTGTGCGTTCTGCGCCAGCAGTCGTGTTTCGTCCGGCAAACACACAGGCGCGAGTGAACAACGAACGCATTTAGGAGAATTTACAAGCGGACCCGGAATCGGCCCGACGGTCACACGCCTGGCATCGGCGATGTTTTGTAAAATCCAAGTTTCCAGTTCCGGTGTAATCGGAAGGCGAACGCGCTGTTTCGTAGCCCGATAATAAATCACGCCCTCGTTACAGGTGTAGCCGTTGTCACGCAGAATCAACGCTTGCAATCCAAGTTGCATTCGGTCGGTATCCCAAAGCTCATTGGCTTCCTCTCCTTCCCTGGGCGCACCCGCCTTGTAGTCCACGGGACAAACTTCCAACGCCGAGAGCAAATCGTCTTTTTCAGCTTTTGATTCGACCAAGTCCATTTTCGCAACGATGCCCAAGCGGTCTGATCCCATTTGGACTGATCGCGAGTGAATCGTTTCCGGTTCACTGGACTTTGATTGAGCCTCTTTGGGAGGTGCTTCCGCCGCATCTGATGCTTTTTCTGTTTCCGCAGTTTTTCCCTTTTTTGACTTGGCGGCAGGCAGTGCGCCATTGCCGGAGTCCACCCGCTGATGGATTGCTTCACCGCGCAATGTGTCGGCGTTTTCAACAAAAACGCCCTCAACGAATTCGTAGTAGAACAGCCGCTTGCAATAAACGAATTCGTTCATCATCCGGGCCGGAATCTGTTGCGGCTCGGCTTCCCTTTGAACGGGACGATCCGCAGGGCTTGACAGTGGCGCGGTTGCCTTTTCTTCGGGCGGCAGAGTCGGAGACACAACCGACATGTCGTTCGATGTCTTTGACAATTCGCGCAGCTTTTCCTCAGTCTCGGCGATCCGCACTACAATCTTCACCGGTTTTGGCTCGGTCGAAGATTGAGATGGCTGACGGTGACCGCCCGACCTGACCGATGTTTCATCGGGCACCAACCCCCGGCGTATGAGTGACGATTCCGCTTCGCTTAAGCGCGAGTTGGGTTCTGGCGATGAATTGTCGTTTTCCATAAGCGTGAGTCTTTCACGTTTTTATCGACGGAATTGGCGTGGAATTGAGCAAATCATATAGAAGCGGCAGGAGTGAAGTTTCTATATTTTCCTAATGTAATTCGCTGGCTTCGATAGATCGCTGCCAGACCATACATCTCAAGCAGTTTCATCGGAATTTCGCTTCGTCCTTGAGATTGTCTGAAACCCAAGAGTGAATGAACAGCATCTAGGGAGAGCCACCCCTTCCAGATCGGCCATGTGACAAAAGTGTCACGACTTCCTCGACCACTGAAACCGGTGGTTGCCACCGTGCTGCTGGAGGTGGGAACGACCGGAAAAAACGGTAAGGCAGCGATGGCGAGCAAGTTTGCTCCACGCACGGTGCGGACGGGGTCTTTCGATGGCTCATCCCATCGCAGCGCGTAGCGACGGTCATCCTCCGCATCCCACCGCATCGTGGGGCTTGAATCACGGTAGCGCCATGGGCCGAAAAGCGCTTCGTGCAGTTGCTCTTGAGTCGTTTCTTTCGCCAGCAGGTTCATGAATTCCAAGAAGTGTTGATGCCCTGCGCCGCTCATCGTCCGAAACGCGGTATCTTCAATTGTGCCGTCTTCGTTGCCCACCGCGTCGCAGCCGAACGCCGCGACCATGCTTGCGGCCGTCGGATCGGTGTGGGTGAGAAAATCTTCGGCTGCCTTGGCGGCAAGTTTGCGAAAGACGCCGCGAGGAATCTTCAAATCCTTGTCCACGGTGAGGACGTAGTGGCCGGCGAGATCGCGTAATGCGATATGTAGTTTCTCGACGATCACCTCGGGAGCTGCTGGTGAGGGCAACCGGAGCACGGGACAATACGAGCCTCCTCCGGGAACCCAGCGCATACAGACATCGCTCCCTTCCGGCAGCATAGCGAGCGTGCGGAAAGCACCCAGCGCAGCCAGAAATCCGAGCAAGCTCGAACCTTGCAATGCAGGGAGGGTCAATTCGGTGGGTGAAGTCCTCATAGTTTCGAGATGGCTTGCGGGTTGGCACTGGCAGATTGATCGGCCAAACGGAAGTCCGAAAGAAACAAATCCACATCGTCGGCACCGCAGGAATGACGATTGAGGGTACACCCGTTTACTTGGACGTCGAGAGCCTGCCCGACCAGGATTTTTACTACCTGATTGGAGTTCGAGTCAAAGCGGACGACTCCGTCGTTCATCACAGCCTCTGGGCTGATAGCCCTTCGGGTGAAGGCCAACTCTGGCGGGAATTCCTCTCCAAGCTGGCAGACATCAAAAACCCGGTCTTGATTCACTATGGTGAGCGTAAGCACGGTACTTGATGGCGATGCGTGCGACGCAATTGATGGAATCAGGCCTGGGCCTTGCCTGCGCGAAAGCTTGATTAGGGATTGCAGAGGTTTGTGACGCTTTGGGTCAGAAGGTT
>JBKQWF010000279.1:0-13414 GCA_052139695.1 Limisphaerales bacterium | reverse complement strand
GGTGCATAGGGGTCATCGATCAGGCCAAGAATCGTCCCGACATATCGATCATATAAGATGACGCGCCCGGGAGAACAAACGGAAATCGAAAACGGCATGCTCGGATCATAGGCCAACCGAGCCGGCTCCCCTTGTTTGTCCGGTGAGCCCCGAGACTCTTGGCCGCGAGCTTCGCCCAGGCTTGCCGGAGCGGGGGGCGCGTGGCGCTCGGCGGCAAGTTCAACTTCCCGCGCGTCCAAAGCGCGCTCGGATTCGACGGACTGCTCCGCCTGCTCGATCTCAGGATCCCCGGGAACCGTGGTCTGCTTGAGCTGAATTCTGGGCCGGGCCGCTGTCCGGGGTTCTGTCGCTTTCGGTTTCCCCATGCTGACTGTGTGGAGTTTTCCGATTTCGGCCGGGTTCAACCTCAGTCGTTTGGTCAGATCAACGTGCCCCTCCAGCCGCCCCTGCTCGCACCAGGCCTTCAGCGTTCCGGGGTTGATCTCGGTCATCTTGCTCGCCGTCCGCAACGTCGGCCAACCCATCAGGGCATAGCGGTGCAGCTCCACCAATTGCAATGCTTGGGCGCAGGGCAGATAATTGGTCCTTCCAGCCAGATGCACCGGAATGTGCCGTCGTCGAAATCGGGCGTTCAAGGTGGTGCTTTTGACTCCTAACAGCCTGGACAAAGCGGGAACCGGGATGCTCGCGCCTCCGTAGCTGGCGATTCGGGCGAGAATCGTATCGTAGCGATCAACTTCAAAAACTGCTCGCACAGACTGATTATAGGCCCATCTGCCCGATCTCTGAACTGTGCGTTTCAACGCACAGCCTCGGGCGCTCTCACTTTCTCTCTCCAGATGAATTTCCGCACCCTACGGCCGTTGAAAAATAGCCGAGCGCGTGTAACTTCTCGCGCGGTGACGAGCATCGCTGAACTTGTTGGAATCTTCGTTGGGCTTTTGCTGACCGTGGCCATTCTGGCCATGCTGGCACGCAAGCTCAACGTTTCCTATCCGATCCTTTTCGTGCTGGGTGGATTGGTGCTGAGTTGGATTCCGGGACTTCCCAGGGTCGCCCTTGATCCCGACCTTGTTTTTCTCTTCTTCTTGCCACCGCTTTTGTTTCCGCCGGCGCTCTTTACATCGTGGCGGGATTTCCGGGCCAATCTTCGCCCGATTTTGCTGCTCACCGTCGGCCTTGTCATATACACCACTGTCGTGGTCGCTTATTTGGCGCAATATTTTCTGCATGTGCCACTGGCCGCCGGATTTGTGCTGGGGGCGATTATTTCGCCGCCCGACGCCATCGCGGCCACGGCGATTACCCGGCGGCTTAAAGTTCCGCGCCGCATCGTCACAATTCTGGAGGGCGAAAGTCTGGTCAACGACGCGACCGCTTTGGTGGCTTATCGTTTCGCCCTGGCGGCGGTGATCAGCGGGTCCTTTTCCATGGCGCGTGCGAGCAGCCAATTCTTCATCGTGAGCTGCGGAGGTGTCCTCACCGGCTTGGCGGTAGGCTGGTTGGCGCAGCAATTCCACAGGCGGGTGGACGACGCGCCCATAGAGATTACGGTTTCATTGTTGACTCCGTTTGCCGCCTATTTGTTAGCGGAGCAACTGGCCGGGTCCGGCGTGCTGTCCGTTGTGACCGCCGGCCTGTACCTGGGCCGTCGCATGCCGGAGTTGATCACCTTCAAGACTCGACTGCAAAGCGGCCCCGTCTGGGAAATGGTGGAGTTTTTGCTCAACGGTTTCGTTTTCATCCTTATCGGACTACAATTACCCGAAGTGTTGAGCGCGTTGTCTGTGGAGCATTTTCCTATTCGCCAACTGGTGGCCGACGCGCTCTTGATTACGCTGGCGTTAAGCGTCCTTCGCATTATCTGGGTTTTGCCGGCGACCTATCTCCCGCGACTTATGTTCAAGACAATCCGCCGCCGTGATCCCTATCCCGATTGGCGCCACGTCGCGATCGTGGCCTGGACTGGAATGCGGGGAGTCGTTTCGCTGGCCGCCGCACTGGCCATACCGTTGACCTTGAACGACGCGCCGGGCGGGCCGCCGTTTCCGGGCCGCAACCGGATTCTGTTCATCACGTTTGTCGTGATTTTGGCCACGCTGGTGGGGCAAGGCTTGAGCTTGCCGCTGCTGATCCGCTGGCTCGGCATTCGGGACGACGGCGCCAGCGAAAAAGAGGAACTCGCGGCCAGAATCAAAGCCAATCAAGTCGCGCTCGGACGGTTGTAAGAAGTCGATGCGACCGCCCCCGCAAAAGTGGAGGCGCTGCTGCGACTGCGCGGTGAATACGAGGACCGCATTCGTCAACTGGAAGGTTCCGCGGCCGAAGTTGGAGGGACCCAGATACGCCTCTTTTCTTCCGAATTCGAACGGCTGTCGCAAGAAGCGCTGCGCCTGGAACGTCAAACGATTCTTGACCTCCGCAACCAAAGCGTGATTGGCGACGATGTCCTCCGCCGCATCCAGCGGGACATCGACTTGGCCGAAGCGAGGCTGCTGGATTGAAAACGAGTGGGGCGGCTTGGCCTAAACCCGCAATAGGAATCTCAAACTAGACTTGCGGAGGCTTCGGGATTAAAATCTCTGCCGTGCGCTCGCCGCTCGCGCTCGTTTCTTTTCGTTGTGCTTGGCCCTGCCCCTGCTGCGATGGGCCGAAGCCCCGTCTTCCTTCGAGACGAGACCAGCGCTCTCCGAAATGCCTCGCCGAGTTCCCGGCAGGCGACGCGGCGTGGATTCGAAGCAATCGACAAACATCCTTCGCTTCGAGAGGCGGGTCGAGGAGCCTGCGATTCATCCGGTCTGGCGCCGATGGGGGTTAATTACGGGCAGAAATGAACAACACTAATGACTAAAACAAACACTGACAACAACTCACCCATATCATGAAACTGCTTGATTCAAAAAAAATCCTGCGGACCGCCTTGGCGGCGGCTGCGTTGTGGAGCGCGGGCCTCACGGCTCGGGCCGACTACTCGTCCGAAGTCCTGGCGCTCCAGCCGCTCACGTATTGGCGATTCAATGAGACGAACACATTCTCCTTCGCGGCGACCAACCTGGGAACGGAGAGCACCAACAGCGGACTTTACAGCGACCCAACTTACATGCAAGGCCAGCCGGGCGCGCTGGCCGGGAGCAGTGACACCTCGGCAAGGTTTGACGGAGTGATGTCGAAGATAGACGTTCCGTTTGATGCGGCGCTGAATCCGGCAAGCTTCACGGTGGAGTGCTGGGCGAACGTGCAAGGCATGGCGGGAAATTACCGTTCGCCAGTGACTTCCCGGGAAAGCACGGCCGGAGTCCTTGCAGGCTACGTGTTCTATGCCGGCGCCGGCAATACGTGGGAGTTTTGGACGGGCAATGGCACTGGGTGGAATTCGCTGGTGACGACGGCGGCGGATGGGGGAAGCGTGGTCATGGGAGCCTGGACCCACTTGGTCGGGACTTACGACGCCACGAACATGACGATGTCGTTTTACATCAATGGCGCGCTGGTCTTGCAAGAAACCAATATAACGTACGCGCCTGTGGGCACGGTCGGCTCGCAACAGCCTCTGCGCGTCGGAGCGGGGGCGACTGAGGGTCCCGGGGCGTACTGGTTTGATGGCGGCGTGGACGAGGTTGCGGTCTATCCGACCGTTCTTACCCCTGCACAGGTGGCGGCCAACTATGCAACCGGCACGACCAATGGCGGCGCCTACGCGGCGCAGGTGCTCGCGCTGCAACCCACGCTCTACCTCCGGCTGGATGACAAATCGGCGAATCCCCCGGCGCTGAACCTCGGTTCGCTGGGCGCAGCAGCCAACGGACGATACCTCGAGGGGCTGGAACCCTCCGCGACGGATTTGACTTCGCCCTCCTTCCCTGGCTTTGCCTCCAGTAACCTGGGGCTGGTGTTTAACGGGACCGGCCAGGCGGTGGCCTTCGATTACACGAATATCCCGGTCCCGTGGACGTTTACCTGCTGGGTCAACCGCCAGGATGCTCCAGGCGCTTCGGCAGTCTTGATGTACAGCAGCGCCTCGGGGCTTAAGCTGGAACAATATGATAACACTCTTGACGTGGGTTTTACAGCCTACGGCGTCGCTGATTATACCTTCAATTACTCAGCGCCCGACGGAACCTGGACCCAGCTAACGTACGTCGGCACCCAGGATGGGACGACCCTCTATGTCAACGGTTCGCCGACGGATACCAACGCCGGCTCCATTTCTCTCCCGATGACGAGTCTGGGCGTTGTGAACGGCGACTTGCTCAGCGGCACTGTGGACGAGGTCGCTACGTTTAACCAAGCTCTGCTGGACGGCCAGATCATGACGCTTTACCTGGCCGCCATCGGAAGCAACGCCCCGCCGGCCCTCGATAACAATGTGCCGATCCTCGCCCCCGCCGGCACCGTGTATGCTACACTGCCATTCTCCCTGAGCATCGATGTTTACGGTCTGCCTCCGCTCAGTTACGAGTGGTTGAAGGGCGACGCCGTTGTGGGCACTAACGCCATCTATACGGTGGCGGCAGCCAGCGATGGCAGTGCTGGCAACTACAGCGTTATCGTCAGCAACGCCTACGGCGTGGTGACCAGCGCGGTGCTCAACGTGGTGGTCAACCCGGAGGTGCCGGCTGGGATCGCGCAGTCACCGGCGCCGCGCTCGGTTTATCCCGCGGGAACGGCTGACTTCACCGTCATCACCAGTGGCACGGCCCCAATTAGTTACCAGTGGATGAAGGGTGGAAATGACATCCCCGGCGCGACGAACCAGACGTTGGTCATCACGAATGCGGGGCCGTCGGATGCGGCGAGTTACAGCGTTGGGGTCAGCAACACGGCCGGAAGCGCCGTCAGCGCAAGCGCGGCCTTGACCATCCTCATTCCCACACCCGGCACTTATGCTCAACACATCGTGACCAATGGACCCCTCGCCTATTGGCGGCTCAACGAGTCCAGTGGAACAGTCGCCTTTGACTATGCCGGTAGCGACGACGGCACGAACAGCGCCGCTGTTACGCTGGGTATCCCGGGCCCGACTTCGCCGCTCTATCCAGGATTTGAAACGAATAACACCTGTTACGAGTTCGATGGGGCGACCACCTCGGTTCAGGCTGGCAGCCTCGGATTGCCCGAGCCGTTGACCGTATCGGCGTGGGTCAATCCAAGTGTGCTCAACGCCGGCAGTGACGTTGGCATTGCCGGAGAACTCAAGAGTTGGGCTTTCAAACTGAGCACCAGTAGTGCGGGTGCCACCGAACTGCGCTTCACTACTCCAGGCATCCTGGATCACACGACTACCGGCGCTGGGGTAGCAGCGGGTGTTTGGCAGCACGTGGCGGCCACGTTCGCCCCAGGGACAACGGGTGGCGCCAAGTTCTATCTTAACGGCCAATTGGTCAGTTCCCTTGATGCTTCCACTATGAACCAAGGAAATTCGTCGTTCGTGATTGGGAATAACCAGTGGTCACAGTTTTTCAACGGGGACATCGATGAAGTGGCTGTGTATGACAAAGTTCTTTCCGCTGATGCCATCGCGAGCATGTACGCGGTGGCCGCTTATGGCAGCAACACCCCTCCATTCGTGACGCTCAACCCGGCAAGTCAGACCGTTGCTTCTGGAAGCATAGTGTCCCTGTCAGGTGCGTTCCAAGGCAGCCTGCCCATCAGTTATCAATGGGAGCACAACGGCGCGCCCGTCCCAGGAGCAACCTCGGCGACACTCTCTCTGACCAATGTTTACTTCACCGATGCGGGCAGTTGGACGCTTGCCGCCGCCAACGCGGCGGGATCCACCAACACGGCTGCGGCGACCCTGACCGTCATGCCGCCGCCCACATTCGCCAACCTGACCAATGGTTTGGTGTTGCACCTCACCTTCGAGGACGGCTTGCTGACGGATTCCTCCGGCAATGGCAATGACGGCGTCGCCGGCGGCTCGCCCACGTTCGTCCCCGGTCGTATCGGCACCAACGCCGTGTATGTCAACACCGTTACGGCTTCCTCCACTTACAATTACGTGGACGTTGAGTCGTCGCCCACTTTGGCTTTTGACACGAATGATAGTTTCTCTGTCTCCTTTTGGGTCAAATACAGCGGTTTGCCCAACGACTTGCCGATGATCGGCAATTCCATCAATTCAACCTACCAATTAGGCTGGGTCTTTACCGACGACACGGGCAAGATTGAATGTTCGCTCGCCAGTGTTCCCAGCTCCGGAACGTACGTCCAGGATCCGTTGGCCGGCAGCCCGGTGACGGATAACGACCAATGGCACAATGTGGTTGGCATCATTGACCGCGGGCTGCAAGTGGCTACGGCCTATGTGGATGGCGCCCTGGCGGGGGCCTGGTCTATTCTCGGCCTGGGCTCCATGGATTATGGAAATCAAATCGCGCTCGGCCAGGATCCCGCAGGCGCCTATGGCGTGGATGGTGCTTACACGCTTGATGACGTGGGGATTTGGAACCGGGCCTTGTCGGGCTATGAGGCGGTCAGCATTTATGGCGCCGGCCAAGCCAACCAGAGTTTCGATGTTTACGGACCTGTCCGGCTGGACTTCCAGCAGTCTGGAACAAACTTCGACCTAAGCTGGCAGGCGGGAACGCTCCTTCAGTCCACGAACGTCGCCGGACCATATAAGCCTGTCACCGGGGCCATCGCTCCGTTCTACCGGACGACCCTAACCAACTTGTCCATGTTCTACCGCGTGAAGCAGTAAGGTTTGGAGCGGCACCGCTGGTTTGGTTGAGGGGTTGTGCGTCTGGCGGGGAGCGTTTCTCCCCGCCACTTTCTGCTCCGCTAGGTCGAGCTTGGCCGCCGTTCGCAGCGAGCTCACGCTGCTTCTGACCCTCAAGGCCGGCCTGACCCGCAAGATTAAGATTGGGATTCAGGGGGAAAATGGGTAAAGTTGTTCAGCTTTTTAAGGCATCGATGAACAAATTATTGGTTACCGGCTCGTCCGGTCTGATCGGCTCAGAGGTGGTGGACTATTTCTGCAAGCAACGATGGGAGGTGCATGGCATCGACAATAACACGCGCGCGGATTTCTTTGGCCCGGGCGGGGACACGCGATGGAACCAACGCCGGTTGCAGGCGACCCACCCTGACTTCCGCCATCATGAATTGGATATCCGGGACCGCAACGGGGTGAACGATCTCATCGCCACCCTCAAACCAAACGTGTTGGTCCACACGGCGGCTCAACCCAGCCACGATTTGGCCGCATCCCGCCCCTTCGATGATTTTGATGTCAACGCCGGCGGCACGTTGAATTTGCTCGAAGCCTCCCGGCGTCATGTACCGGGAACCGTGTTCGTTCACATGAGCACCAACAAAGTCTATGGCGACAGGCCCAACACCATCCGTCTGAAGGAACTGGCCACCCGTTGGGATTACGACGACCTGGCTTACGCCGATGGAATCGCGGAAGACTTTTCCATTGACCAGAGCAAACACAGCCTTTTCGGAGCCTCGAAGGTGGCAGGGGACATCATGGTCCAGGAATACGGGCGCTACTTTGGTATGAAAACCTGCTGCCTGCGGGGCGGTTGCCTGACCGGTCCGAATCACAGCGGGGTCGAGTTGCATGGTTTCCTGAGCTACCTCGTCAAGTGCAACGTTGAAGGCCGCCTCTACAAGGTTTTTGGATATAAAGGCAAGCAAGTGCGCGACAACATCCATTCCCTGGACGTGGCGCGATTTATCCACGCCTTTGCGGAAAATCCCCGTTGCGGGGAGGTGTACAACATTGGCGGAGGCCGGGCGAACAGCGTTTCCATTCTGGAAGCATTTGAACGGGCAGCGGCGTGCGGCGGAAAAAAAATGAATTATGAATATCTGGAGCAGAACCGGGCCGGCGACCATATCTGTTACATCAGCGACCTGTCCAAAATGAAATCGCATTATCCCGGCTGGGATATTACCAAAACCCTCGACGACGTTTTTAGCGAGATTTACGGGGCGACAGTCAAAGGAAAAAACTGAAAGCAGAAGGCTGAAAGTGGAAATCGGTTTTAGTTTTCAGCCCGCATTTCAGGTTTTGGAATGATGCGAATTCTTATAGCGGGTGGCGCGGGCTTCGTGGGGTCAAATCTGGCGATGGCGACGCGCAAGGCGATTCCGGATGCGGAGGTGGTTTGCATGGACAACCTCTACCGACGCGGTTCGGAGTTGAACGTGCCGCGGTTGGAGAAAGCAGGCGTGCATTTTCATCGTGGCGATGTTCGTGATGTGAAAGGTTTTCCGCCGGGGCCATTCGATTTCCTCATCGAATGCTCGGCCGAGCCATCCGTCCTCGCGGGTCAAGATGGTTCGCCGGATTACCTTTTCCAAACCAACCTCGTCGGCGCTTATCATTGTTTGGAGAAAGCGCGTGCCTGGAACAGCCGGTTTTTGTTTCTCTCCACCAGCCGCGTCTATCCCATCGCGCGACTGGAGGCCCATCCGTGGCGCGAGGAAGCCACCCGGTTCGCCTGGAAAGACAACGGAACTGCGGGTATCACTTCTCGCGGCGTAGCAGAAAACGTGGAAATGACCGGCGCCCGATCGCTCTACGGTTTCACCAAATTTGCCGCTGAACAGCTCATCGAGGAATACCGGGCCGCTTACGGGTTGAAGGCAGCCATCAACCGCTGCGGCGTCATTGCCGGGCCGTGGCAATTCGGCAAGGTGGACCAGGGCGTGGCCTCACTCTGGGTTTTGGCCCACTACTTTGGACGTCCGCTTGCCTATATCGGGTACGGCGGCGCGGGAAAACAAGTTCGCGACTTCCTCCACGTGGACGACCTGTGCGATCTCTTGGTCGAACAGATAGGCGATTTTGACCAATGGGACGGTTGGGTGGGAAACGTTGCGGGCGGACTGGCAAACAGCGCGTCCCTTTGCGAGCTTACCATGCTCTGCGAAAAGATTACCGGCAAAGAGATTCCAATGGCCGCGGTGCCGGCGAATCGCCCTAATGACCTTCGCTTGTTCATCGGCGACTGTGCCAAGCTTTTTGCCCGCACGGAGTGGCGTCCCAAACGCGATGTCCGTTGCATCGTCCGTGACATTGCAACTTGGGTCGCCAACAACTCTGTCGCGCTCTCGAGTTTGACCTGACTTTGTCAGGACGGAAACGACGACTTCGGATTTTGTGGCGATAGCCGCGGCCGCGGTCCATTGGCGAATGCGCTTGTCGTGGGGCGGTCGGACCGTTCATCCTCATTGCATTCCTTGCAAACATCAATGGCCGCAACTGTAAAGATGAAGAAAGCGCTCTGCCGGCACGCTGGCTGGGCCGCGATGGTGGTGACGTTGGTCCATTCTGCCTCTGGCCAGGATGGCACCCCGGTTGAAAACGTTGATCACGCGGGGATTATTTCGCGTTGGGATGAGCAGAGTCTGCGGCGCGGGCGGGGTCTCTTCCAGATCGCCTGCGCGCCCTGTCACGGCACGAATGGCGTGCAGACGCTCAATCCCCAGGCCCGGCCGTTCGCCGTGGAGAGATTTCTAAACGGCAGCGACCCTTACAGCATGTTCAAGACGATCACACGGGGCTTCAAAAACATGCCTTCCCAGACCTGGATGACGCCCGAGCAGCGCTACGAAGTCATCCAGTTCATCCGCGAAACTTTCGTCAGGAAACTCAACCCCACTCAGTACTCGAGGGTGGATCAAGCCTATTTGGACTCGCTGCCCAGATTCGATCCAGGCCTGGCGCGGTCCGCGGCTGGGTCAATCGTCCGGTCCTGCGACTTTGGACCGGTTCTCGAATCCCAGCTTGGCACTAATTTTAGCGACGTGTTGACCTTTCGCTTGCGGAATGATGTGAGCCTTGCCTACGATCTGCATCGCATGCGCTTGGCCGGCGCGTGGCAGGGCGGATTTCTCGATCTTTCGCGCACAGGGCATTTCCAACAACGGGGCGAAGGCCAACCGTTGCCCAAGGGCCAACTTTTGCGGGGCTTGCAACAGTGGTATTGGGCATTTGGCGGGCGTTTTGATTATCCAACCAACGGCCTGCCCCCGCGAGGGCCGTTGCCAGCCGGTTGGATGAAATACCAGGGTCACTATGCTTATAATCGACAGGCGATCTTGTCTTTTTCGATTGAGGGGCGGCAAGTGTTGGAGCGCCCCGACGCGCAAGGAAGCAATGACTTTGTCGTTGTGTCGCACACCTTGCGAATCGGACCGGGTTCGACGCCTCTGCGCTTGTGTGTGGGGCAATTAGAATCGGCCAGCGCGATAACCCAGGGTGTGGTTGCTCTTGGGCAAACCGTTCCTATGGAAAGGAGCGGAGTCGTGGCAGGGCACCTGGTGATGATCGCCGGTGCCAAACGGGATGCCAACTCCAGCTCGTCTGGCCAGAGCTACGGGGATTTTGTGAGCGCGGGCGCTCAAGGCTCAACCGCTGGACTGACTTGGGAAGTTGATGATCAACAACGGTTGGTATTGAACGTCCCGCCCGATGATAAAGGGCGCGTCGTGCGCGTCCTCTGTTCATCTGGAAACGGGGCGCCCGCGTTGGAACGGTTTGGCCAATTCCTGGATCAGCACGAAACAGAGCCCATTGTGGACCCGGAGACGCTCACGCATGGCGGCGTGCGGCTCTGGCCTTTGGAGATCAAAACGCCCGGCAAGCTTGGGGCACAAACCGGTGCGTATGCCTTAGACACCATACCGGTCCCGTTCGACAACCCGTACGGCTCCTGGATGCGAACCAGCGCGCTGGCATTTTTTCCCGATGGCCGGGCGGTCGTGACGACTTATGGAGGGGATGTCTGGATTGTCTCCGGTCTCGATCGGCCCCTGGCAAATGCCACCTGGTCGCGATTTGCCTCCGGTCTGTACGAACCGTTTGGCGCGCAGGTTATCAATGGCTTGATTTACGTCACTTGCCGCAATGGCATTGTTCGCCTCCATGACCTGAATCATGACGGCGAGGCCGACTATTACGAAACTTTCTATGCCGACACGGACGTCTCGACGTTCTTCCACAGTTTCAATTTCGATTTGCAGGCGGATCATCGCGGCCATTTTTATTACGTGAAAGCCGGAGAATACACGGACTACAAATTGCCGGGCGCGGTGCTCGAAATCATGCCGGACGGCAGCCAAGCCCAGGTGTATTGCACGGGATTCCGAGTGCCGAACGGCATGGGCATCCTGCCTGATGATCGACTGACGGTGAGCGATAACCAGGGAGATTGGATGCCGGCATCCAAGATTAATATTGTCCACCGCGGAGGATTCTATGGTTATGTGCAGAATCTGACGGGAGGCGGCGCCTTCGGCGATCATTGGGCCCCGGATGGCGGAGGCATAGACGCAGGCAAGGTCAAGCCGCCGGCAACCTTCGACCAGCCCATCATTTGGATGCCGCAGGAGTTTGACAATTCGAGCAGCGCTCAAGTTTGGGTGGGCGACCCGCGCTTTGGGCCGTTCGCCGGGCGCCTGCTTCATTGCAGCTTTGGCAAAGGTTGGATTTATTACCTGATGCTCCAGGAGTTGGGCTCCGTTTCTCAAGCCGCGATTGTCGCGCTGCCCTTCCAATTTGACGCCGGCCTGATGCGAATCCGGGTTAATCCGAGTGACGGTCAGGTTTATGCCACGGGCCTGTCCGGCTGGCAGGGACCCGATGGCGGCAAGGATGGGTGCCTGCAGCGGCTGCGTTATACAGGCAAGCCTATCAAGATGCTCGACGATGTGAAGGTGCGCGCCGATGGGTTGTCGTTGCGGTTCAATTTTGCTTTGGATCGCTCTTCCGCCATCAACCCGGCAAATTATCACCTCGAACAATGGAATTACCTGTGGTCATCGAACTACGGCTCTGATCAATATTCAGCGCAGCATCCCGGCCAAAAAGGACATGATCGATTGAACATTACCTCGGTAAGAGTGAGCGACGATGGGCGTGGGGTGTTGTTGTTAATTCCCGGACTTCGCCCAGTCCATCAGGTTGAGATCCGCTTGGACTTGAGCGCCGCGGATGGCGTTCCATGGAAGGAACTGGCCTACCTGACGATCAACGCTGTTCCCGATCGCTGAGAATCCGGCGCGGACTCGCGCCGCTATTCACAGGACCAGTAATGAACCGCGTACGGCTCCAAAGACACGCGCAAGGTGCCGTTGCCCTGGTTAAGATCGAAAAACGGTTCCGGACGGAGGCGGACATTCTCGTCATCGCTGCCACTAATCGCGTCAAGGACGATATGTCGAGCGCGCAATCTTTTGGGCAGATCTTGCAGCCTCAAATCAAGTTCCACACCCGACTGCGAGAAATTCCAAAGCACCAGATTGTACATAAGCAATTGCTCGTCGTAGGTCGCGAACCCATGCACCGCGGGATTCGTCGAACTGACCCGCAATCGTTGGCTGCGGAGCCGCGACAGAAGTTTGAAAGTGAAGTAAGCCGGTCGCGCGTGGTTTTGGAAGTCAAACAAGCCATCAAACTGAGGCATGCGATTCCACCACCGGCTCATGAAAGCTGTGCCATGACCAGACATGATGGTGGCGAATTGGTCGAAGGAGACATGCCAATCCCGGATATGATAATAACAGGAGTAATCCAGCCCGGCCTCCTTCATCTGCCAGATCACTTCCGCCGTATAGCAAGGCTGAAAACGGGGATCAAGCGGAGGATCGGTCAAATTCATGTTCCACTCATCAAGGAAGGTTTCCGGCTTTAATGTTGGAAATCTCTGCAGCAACGTCCGCACGCCCTCGATGGTGTTGCGAATGGCGTTGGGATCGCTGGTGTAGGCGTGCCACGATACGAAATGCAAAGGAGTCCGGTGAGCGGAGCAGAACTCCAGCAGGGCGGGCAGGATAGGGGAGTTCCAGCCGGCCAAGGCGGGCCCTCCCACGCGGGCTTGGGGGTCGGCGCGCAAAATGGCCGCCACAGTGTGCTGATAATACCGCGGATAGTTTTCGGCGGTGAATCGGTATGGGCAGCCTCCGTCCTCGCCGATATCCGGTTCATTGGCCACTTCCCAGTAGCGAATACCCGCTCCGCGCTCCTGGTTGTGCCTAACCAGGCTATAAACCAGCTCCTCCCATGCCGCCTCGTCGTTTGGCTCGACAATGTCCTGGTTGATCTCGGGGAACAGCAAACGCGGCTTGAAGCAAAGGCACATGAGCGGCTTGGAGTCCGCCGCCAGGATCGTGTCTACGGAGCGGTCGAGCGATTCGAAATGATAGTGACCGCGCTGTGGCAGCAGACCGAAATAATCCTGCACAAACAGCCGGATGAGACGCGGCTTTACGGCGCGAATCTCTGGAATCCTCTCGTTCCACATCGGGTCGTCGGACAAGCCACCCTGGCCTAAGGAATTGTGCATAAATAAACGCTTCAACTTATATTTTGGGCGTGATGGTGTAATTCCAGTCACCGTGGAAATCGTGACGGGTGAGGTTGATGGCGGCGAGTTGCGCGTCAGAGGTTTTCACG